>JALOQB010000506.1 GCA_025453595.1 Polyangiaceae bacterium | reverse complement strand
ACGACGGGGTGGTCTTCGTGCCCGAGCCCAGGGACGCGCGCTGGTCCCGGGACTACGACGCGCAGGTCGAGTGGGAGGAGCGCCACCTGCACATGGCGGACGTGATCCTGTTCTGGCTCCCCCGGGAGCTGGGGGCCATGCCGGGGCTCACCACCAACGACGAGTGGGGCGCCTTCAAGGGGTCAGGGAAGGCGGTCTTCGGGGCCCCTGCGGGCGCCGAGAAGGTGCGCTACCAGCGCCATTATGCAGAGAAGCTCCATACTGGCAACGGGGCGACGCTGGAGGAGACGGTGGGGCTGGCGCTGGAGCGGGTGGGGGAGGGGGCGTGGCGAGAGGGTGGGGAGCGGGAGGTGCCGCTGCTGGTGTGGAACACCGAGGCGTTCCAGCGGTGGTACGGGGCGCTCAAGGGCTGCGGCAACCGGCTGGACGGGGCGCGCCTCGAGTGGGTCTGCCGCTCGGGTCCGGGGCGCCGGTGGCTGTTCTTGTGGGCGCTGAGGCCCAGCGTGTACATCGCGGCGGAGGGGAGGCACAAGCGGGGGGAGGTGGTGCTGGGGCGCCCGGACGTGGCGGCGGTGCTGATGTTCCGGCGCGGGGCCACGCGGGAGGACACGGAGGTGGTGCTGGTGAGGGAGTTCCGGAGCGCGGTCCGGAACGCCGAGGGGATGGTGCTGGAGCTGCCGTCCGGGTCGAGCTTTCTCGGGGGAGAATCGCCCGTGGAGCTGGCGTTGACGGAGCTGCGAGAGGAGACGGGGATGAGGCTGGGGGCTGAGCGGCTGAGGGCGCTGGGGGGGCGTCAGCTCGCGTCCACGGTGCTCTCCCACCAGGCGCAGCTCTTCAGCGTCGAGCTGACGGAAGGCGAGATGGCATGGCTGCGGGAGAGGGAAGGGGTGCCGCAGGGAGAGGAGGGCGCGAGCGAGCGGACCTACGTGAAGATTCTTCGTTTGGGCGATCTGCTGGCGCACCCCGGGGTCGACTGGTCCACGGTGGGGATGATCCTGTCGGCGCTGTAAGAATTGCAAAAGGGTCGAGCGAGCCCCGGAGAATGAGGCATCGTAGGGGGGCATGAGAGCCCTCTCGGAGCGCGGCCTGCTGTTCCTGATCGCCGCGATACAGTTCGTCAACATCCTTGATTTCATGATGGTGATGCCGATGGGGCCTGACTTCGCGAAGGCCCTGGGGATCCCGGTGTCGCAGCTCGGGGTGATCGGGGGTAGCTACACGGCGGCGGCGGCGGTGGCGGGGCTCGCCGGGGTGTTCTTCCTGGACCGCTTTGATCGGCGCAAGGCGCTGCTGGTGGCGCTGACCGGGCTGGTGCTGAGCACGGCGGCGGGGGCGCTGGCGCAGGGGCTCCCCTCGCTGGTGGCGGCGCGGGTGGCGGCGGGGCTTTTTGGCGGGCCCGCGACCTCGATTTCCCAGGCCATCGTGGCGGATGTGGTCCCGGCGGATCGCCGGGGCAAGGCGATGGGGATCGTGATGAGCGCCTTCTCCGTGGCGTCCGTGCTGGGGGTCCCGCTGGGCCTGGAGCTGAGCCGCATCGCGGGCTGGCATGCGCCGTTCGTGTTCGTGGCGGCCCTGGGGTTCCTGGTCACGGCGCTGGCGGCGGGGCTGCTCCCCTCGATGCGAGGCCACCTCCAGCGGGAGCAGGCCCACGGCATCCCCTGGCACCTGGTCACGAACCCGCTCCCTTCGACCTCGCTGCTGGCGACGACGGTGACCACCTGCGGGGTGTTCCTGCTGGTCCCCAACCTCTCCGCGTTCCTCCAGTTCAACCTGGGTTACCCCCGCGACCGGCTGGGCTTGCTCTACCTGATCGGCGGCACCCTCGGTTTCCTGGCCAACGGGCTCATCGGTCGCTGGGTCGACCGGGTCGGCTCCGTGCCTGTCGCCATCGCCGGCACCGCCCTGCATGTGCTGGTGCTCTGGTGCGGCATGATCCAGCCCATCGCGGCCATCCCGGTGGCGGTGATCTTCGTCGGCTTCATGCTCTCCGGATCGTTTCGCATGCTGCCGATGTCCGCGCTCTCGTCCCGGGTCCCGGTGCCGTCGGAGCGGGCGGGCTTCTTGTCGCTCCAGTCCGTGGTGCAGCACCTGGCGTCCGCGGTGGGCGCGGTGGCCTCCTCCCGGCTGCTGATCGCCGAGCCTTCGGGCCGGCTGCAGCGCTTCCCGGAGACCGCCGCCCTGGCCGCGCTCTTCGCCCTGGCGATGCCGTTGCTGCTGTGGCGCGCGAGCAGGCTGCTGTCGCTGCGCGAGCGGGCGAAGGCCGCGGCGGGTTGATCGGGCGGTATTGCGCCGGGGGTGGGGGGGTTGCTACGGTCTCAGCCCACCGATGACGACCTCGCTCGACCATTTCTGGATGCCGTTCACGGCGAACCGGCAGTTCAAGTCTTCCCCCCGTATGCTGTCCCGTGCCAGCGGGAACTTCTACTACACGCCCGAGGGGCGCGAGGTGCTCGACGGCACGGCGGGCCTCTGGTGCGTGAACGCGGGGCACTGCCGCGAGCCCATCGTCCGGGCGGTGCAGGAGCAGATCGCCTCGCTGGATTTTGCCCCCACCTTCCAGATGGGGCACCCGCTGGCGTTCGAGGCGGCCGACGCGATCTGCCGCATCACCCCGGAGGGCATGAAGCGGGTCTTCTTCACCAACTCGGGCTCTGAATCCGCCGACACCTCGCTCAAGATCGCCCTCGCCTACCACCGGGCGCGGGGCGACGGGGCGCGGCGGGTGCTGATCGGCCGGGAGCGCGGCTACCACGGGACGAATTTTGGCGGCATCGCCGTGGGCGGCATCCCGTTCAACCGCAAGCTGTACGGGGGCTTCATGGCCAGCGTCGACCACATGCGCTCCACCCACGACCCGGCGCGCAACGCGTTCTCCCGCGGGCAGCCGGAGCACGGCGCCGAATTCCTCGACGAGCTCGAGACGCGCATCCTCCCGCTCCACGATCCGTCGAACGTCGCGGCCGTCATCGTCGAGCCGATGGCCGGGTCCACCGGCGTCCTGGTGCCTCCGAAGGGCTACCTCCAGCGCCTCCGCTCCATCTGCGACAAGCACGGGATCCTGCTGATCTTCGACGAGGTCATCACCGGCTTCGGCCGCCTTGGCACCCCCTTCGCGGCCGATTTCTTCGGCGTGAAGCCCGACATGATCAACGTCGCCAAGGCGATGAACAACGCCGCCATCCCGATGGGCGCGGTCATCGTGCGCAACGAGATCCACGACACGGTGGTCCAGGCCTCGGCCGAGGGCGCCATCGAGTTCTTCCATGGCTACACCTACTCGGGGCACCCGATGGGCTGCGCCGCCACCATCGCCACCCAGAAGCTCTTCGCGGAAGAGAAGCTCTTCGAGCGCGCCGCGGCCCTCGCCCCGTACCTGGAAGAGGCGGCCCACGCCCTCCGCGGTACGCGCCACGTCGTCGACATCCGGAACCT
>JALOQB010000214.1 GCA_025453595.1 Polyangiaceae bacterium | reverse complement strand
GGAGGCGGTCACGGGGCAGCGGCTCTGGAAGGGCCTCGCAGACGTCACCGTGCTGCAGCGCCTGATGGTCAACCAGCCGGTGCCCTCGCCCCGCGAGGTGAAGCCAGACGTCCGCAAGGACCTGGAAGAGATCTGCATCAAGGCCCTCGCCATGAAACCCGAGGATCGCTACGCGACCGCCGCGGACATGCAGAACGAGATCGAGAACGTCCTGATCGAGATGAAGCGTCGCGTGACCAACCGGGACGTGGGCAAGCTGCTGTCCGAGAAGTTCTCGGCAGAGCGGGCCGAGATCCGGGCGATCATCGACACCCAGCTCAAGAATCAATCGAGCGAGAACTCTCGTATCGCCTCCCTCGCCGCGCTCTCTCCCCAGTCCCAGACCCTCTCCGCCGGCGACGGTACACCGGTCTCCGGGCAGCTCCGCCAGAACTCCTCCCAGACCGCCCTCGAACCCGTCAGCTCGACCGGTACAGGCCAGTCTCCTCTGGGGGCCTCTCTCAGCCTGCCTCCCCCTCCGCGAGAATCGTCCACCGCCCAGGTCAACCCCCCCGCCTCCGGGTTCCCCCGGGCCGCTGCTCTTGTCCTGGGCCTGGGTCTGCTCGGCGGTGGAGCCTGGTTCCTCAAGCCCGCGACGCCCGCGGCGGCGCCTTCTCCTCCCGGCTCGGCGGCTCCGGCCCTGGGCAAGATCGCCATCAACCTCCGCGCCTCCCCTCCTGGCGCCAAGCTCTTTCTCGACGACGAGCCCCTCTCCGGCAACCCGTACGCTGGCTTCCACCCCAAGGACAGCTCCAAGCATACCCTGCGCATCGAGGCAGATGGGTACCTGTCCAAGACCCGCGTGGTGACCTTCGAGGCCGACGTTTCCCTCGACGTGGAGCTCGAAAAAGCCGCTCCCGCACCGACTCCCAGCGCGTCCACCGAGCCCGTCGACGCTTCCAAGAATTCCGGCAAGAAGAAGCCTCCCCAGCAAGGTGGGGGCGCGCGTCCCGCAGAGACGACCAAGACCCCTGACCCTCCTCCGGCCCCCACCGGTACCACCACCGGCAAGAAGCCTAACGTCAAGATCGACACCGATAATCCCTGGAAATAGACGCCTGAACATGCTCTGGCTCGCGCTCTGTTCTCTCGCGGGGTTGCTGCTTCTTGCCTGGTTTTTTCTTGGCAAAGACGAGCCTCCACCTCGTCCCGCGGTGTCCCCATCCCCGGCACCCTCCCCGGGCAAGAAAAGCCCTCCCACCGCGGCCCCTTCTCCTGCTGCCTCCTCTCCCTCGCCGGCCCCCGCGCCGCCTGCCCCCGCGCCGTCACCCGCCTCCGGGGCAACCCCCCACCCACCGATTCCCGAGCCTCCCCCGGCCCGGCGCCCCACCTCCTCCCGCGGGCTCCCCCAGCTCCCTGCGCGCCAGGAAGAGCCCGAGGAATTCACCGGCCTCACGGTGGTCGAGGGGCTCCCTGGCACCGCCCCTCCCCAGCTCGGACGACGCTCCCGCGAGCTGGGCGCCGAGGAGGATGAACCCACCGGCCTCCACGAGCTGATGCTCGTCACCGCGGTCGCACAGACGGACAAGGGACGCCGCCGCAAGACCAACGAGGACAGCTACCTTTCCCTCGTCGAACACGGTCTCTTTCTCGTCGCCGACGGGATGGGAGGGCACCTCGCCGGTGAGGTCGCCAGCCAGCTCACCGCCCAGACCATCAGCGAACTTTTCCGCGGGGAGCAGCTCCCCGAATCCACCGCCACCGACATCCCCCCTCGCGCCGGCCAGCTCCTTCACGCCATCGAGGCCGCCAACGAGGTCGTCTTTCGTCAGGGGCAGTCTGACGGCAACCTCCACGGCATGGGCACCACCGTCGTCGCGGCTTGCTTCTCCCGCTCCCGGCGTCGGCTCTTCGTCGCTCATGCCGGCGATAGCCGCTGCTACCGCCTCCGCGACCAGGGCCTCAAGCAGCTCACCCGCGATCACACCATCGGCGAGGCCACCGGCGCCGGTGGTTCCCTCGGCGACCGGTTGACCCGCGCCCTCGGGATCGCCCCCACCATCTCCGCCGATCTCCTCATCGACGCCCCTCTCGCCAACGACCTCTACCTCCTCTGCTCCGACGGCCTCTCCAAGATGCTCCCTGACGACGAGCTTCGCGCACTTCTCCTCGAGGCCTCCGACCTGCCCGCCTGCGCTCAGAGCCTCGTCGACGCCGCCAACTCCCGCGGGGGCAAGGACAACATCACCGTTGTGCTTGTCCGGGTCCTGGCTCCGTCTGCTTGAACGTGTCCCCGGGCGGTAGAGGCTCGAGCTGCAGATCCAGCTCCATGTCGCTCTGCGCCTTGAGGATCCGGGCCTTCGGCGCAAACCCGGGGCACTCCGCCCGGAACTCATGCTCCCGACCATCCCTGGGCAGCTGCCCGTGGTACGGGTTCCCCGGCAGCGGCTTGCCGTCGAGCAGCAGCAGCGCCGTCCCGGGGCTGACCTGCAGGCTGAGGGTGATGCTACCCGCCGGGACCGGCGCCATCTCCGGACGTATGGATCTTCTATAGAGAAGCGCCCCCCCCGCGCCCAGGAGCGAGGCCGCCAGGAGCGCCGGCACCATCAAGGGACGCCGCGGCGCGGGCCGCGCGGCGATCTTGCAGGCCCGGACCGCCTCCCGGAGCGCGAGGCGCATGGCCGTGGCGTCCTGCCACCGCATCGCGGGGTCCGACTGGAGGGCTCGGTCCACCAGCGTCAGCAGCGCCGGCGGGGCCTTGGGCAGCAGGCTGCCGAGCGGCGGCAGCTTGCGATCT
The DNA here is from genome assembly GCA_025453595.1 of Polyangiaceae bacterium. Lineage (GTDB taxonomy): Bacteria > Myxococcota_A > Polyangia > Polyangiales > Polyangiaceae > JANWXX01. The sequence goes on along the minus strand of JALOQB010000214.1, from coordinate 9,797 downwards.
CCGGTCCGTGCCAGCTCGACCAGGTCAAAGCGCTCGGGCCAGCTCCGGGTCAGCAGGGCGTAGAGCAGGGCCCCGGTGGCCCAGAGATCGGTCCGCTCATCGACCGCGCGGAAGTCGCCGCGGAGCTGCTCTGGCGCCATGTACGCCGGTGTCCCCACCACGAAGGCTGTCAGGAAGGTCTCGCTCTGGCGCCCCTTCGAGCGCTGCCGGTGACGCGCGAGACCGAAATCAAGGATCTTGACCTCGTCGCGCTCGGTCAGGAAAACGTTCTGAGGCTTGATATCCCGGTGGAGGATGCCGCGGGCGTGGGCCGCCTCCAGCACCGAGAGCAGCTCCTCCACGATGCGCAGCGCCGCCAGCGGTGCAAGGGACCCCTCCCGCTGCAGCTTGCTCTCGATGTTCTCCCCGCGCAGCAGCTCCATCACCAGGAACGGCACTCCCTCCTCGTCCACGTCCTCGTCGTAGAACCTCAGCACCGAGGGGTGACGCAGCCGGTTGGTGATGCGCGCCTCCCGGGCAAACCTCGCCCGGGACTCGGCATGCTCGACCAGGTGCGCATGGAGGATCTTGATCGCCGCGCGAAAGCCGTTCCGGTGGGCACCTTCGTACACCGCACCGGTCCCCCCGCACCCCAGGAGCTTGTTCAGCCTCCATTTCCCGCGGAGGGTCTTGCCCACACGACCGTGGGCCCTCAATCGAAGGGAGTTTTCTCCGACCACGCCATGCATCGCACCACAAGGTGAACCTTTGGTCACGCGCTCTCGGCGGTTGACGGAACCAATCGCCTCCGGCAACCATCCTCGACGTCTTGATGCACCAGCGCGACCTCCTTGCTGTCTCGGCTCTCTGTCTGGGAACGCTCCCTTCCTTGCTCCTCGCCCAGCCGGCGCCCGCCCCCTCGGCGGCCCCGGCCCCCAGCGCCAGCGCCGCCCCGGCCCGTGCCTCCGAGGAAGCCCAGCAGCGCTACCGTCGTGCCCTCGAGCTCTTCAACGAGGGGGCTTACGACGCCGCGCTCCTTGAATTCCGCCGCGCCTACGAGCTCGCCCCCTCCTGGCGCATCCTCTACAACATCGGCCAGGTCAACGTTCAGCTCAACGACTACGCTGGTGCGCTCAACTCCTTCGAACGCTACCTGGTGGACGGGGGTAAAGAAGTACCCCCCGAGCGCCTGACCGAGGTGCAAGAGCAGATCGGTCGCCTCAAGGGGCGCGTGGCCACGCTCCAGATCGAGTCGGATGTCCCCGGCACCGAGATCACCATCGACGATCTGCCCGTCGGCAAGGCGCCTCTTGCCCAGCCGGTACGGGTCAACGCGGGGCGACGGCGCATCTCGGCGAACGCCACTGGACGCTTGCCACAGAGCCGGGTGGTCGAGGTGGCCGGCGGCGATACGCTCCGGGTGCCCTTCGAGATGGTCTCCACCGAGGCCCCCGTCTCCACCACCTCCGCGACGGCGACCGGCAGCGCACCCCCGCCTCCGCCGCCGGGCCCCTCGATCTTCTGGCCTGGCTGGATCGCCACCGGCGCCCTTGGCGCGGGCGCCGCGGTGGTCGGCGTCCTCTCCCTGGGGGCCACGAGCGATTACAACGACAAGCGCGAGCAGTTCGGGGTCACCCGCGGGCAGCTCGACGACGCACGCAGCAAGTCTCGCACCTTCAGCATCACGACCGACGTGCTCCTCGGGGCCGCGCTGATCACGGGCGGCGTCTCTCTCTACCTGAGCCTGCGAACCCCCTCCGTACAGCAAGGCAAGGCGCCTGCTCCCTCCCTTGGTATCGGCCTGGGCCCTGGCTCCGCGATGCTCCGCGGTACGTTCTGAATGCCGCTCCTCAAGCCCCTCCTCCCTGGCCAGCGCGTCGCCTCTTTCGAGCTGATCGAGTGCCTGGAAGAGGGGGCCATCGCGTCCACCTGGCGAGCCAGCCACACGCAGCGTCCGGGCAGGTTTCTACTCCACACCATCCCGCTCGCCGCCCTCGACGATCCAGACACGGAAGACCACCTCCTGGAGCAAGCCCAGCAGGCGATGACCATCCAGTCCTCGGGGGTGGCCCGGGTCCTCGACACAGGGCGCGAGGCCGGGGTCATTTTTGTCGCTCACGAATGGATCGACGGCGGTGAACTGGACGGCTGGTTGCGCCAGGTCCCGGAGCGCGGGTTGCTCCCTCGCAACGTGACGCTCCGGCTCTTTCAGCAGCTCGTCGATGCGCTGGCCGAGCTCCACCGCGCGGGCGCCGTGCACCAGGCCATCGCGCCGGAGAACATCCGCATCACCCACGAAGGACAGGCGGTGGTGCTGGGCCTCGGGGTTGGTCTCCTCCGGCGTTCTTCCTCGGCAACGACCTTCCGGCACATGGTCGGCAAGTTCAGCTACCTCTCTCCGGAGCACCTCTGGTCGCGGCCTGTCGAGCAGCCCTCCGACGTGTTCTCCCTGGGCATGATCGTCTTCGAGATGCTCACCGGACAGCACCCTTTTCGCGGGCGCAACGACCGGGACACCACCGCCAGGATCCTGGCCCCCGAGGAGGCCCCCTTGCTCTCCTCCCTCGGAGGGGGGTTCCCCGAGGGGCTCGATGCCTGCTTCGCCCGCATGCTCGCCAAGGATCCAACCTCGCGTTTCCCCTCCGCGGTCGCCCTTCAAGAGGCGCTCCGACCGGTGCTCCAGCAGACCCCCCTCGCGTCCGCGGCCGATGTGGTCGAGCTGCTCCCCGTCTGGGGCGGTATGAAACCCCTGCCGGGGCCCACGCCTTCGTCTCAGCTCCCCGAGACCCCCTCGGCCCCGCTCTCGGGCCTCGCCACCCAGCAGCTCCCGGCCCTCCCGGTCTCTCCCCCCTCCTGGCCCCGGTGGGTCCTCGCTGCCGCCCTCCTCGTCTCCCTCGTCGTCGCGGGCCTGCTCGCCCTTCGATAGCCCTTCCCTGGCGTCGCGAGCGTGGTATCTTCTGTCCAACCCCTGTCGTCTAGTGGCCCAGGACAGCGTGAGCTATCACGAAAACCAGGGTTCGAATCCCTGCTGGGGTACCGCGCTTCACTTCCCCCGACTGCGTGCAATCTGGGCCCGGTAACGCCGCTCCAGAAGGCCCCAGACCACCATCTCCTGGGCCCGCGCCGAGCGTGAGAAGATCCGGTTGCACGTCATGTGACCCAGCGACCAGAGCTGCTCTGTTGCGGGCACGGTCAGAGCACCACGGGCCTCCAGCTCTCGCTGCTGCGTCAACAAGGGGCGCAGCGCCTCCGCACGCTGCTCCAGGATCCCCCGCGCGTCGCTCCATGGGGGCTCGGATCCGGTGAAGGTCTCCTCGATGGCTGCGCGCTGTCGTCGCGCTTCTTCCCCGATCGCCGCCAGGGTCTTTGTCACATCCCCGTGCTCTCGCGCCATGTCATTGGCGGAGCGCTCGCAGAACGCATGACGCGCGGGGAGATCCAGCCCTGCATCCTCCAGCCAGGCGTCCAGCGCCAGCATCGTCAGGCGCCAGCGGTCCGGCGGGGCCACGCCCAGGGCCAGGAGCCCAGCACAGGCCGCGCTGTCCACGCAGAACATCTGCTCGACCAGCCGCACCCCTGCGGGCCCCCCGTAGCGCTCGGTCTCCGGTTCGTAGGAGTCCAGCTGAACCTTCTGGATCAACCCCTGCCGCACCGCCTCGTCGGCACGCTGTAGCAGCGGCCACAGCAACCCCTGAAGCGTGTCGCTGGGGCCAAAGATACGGAGCCGCAGGTGGTACCCGCCGCTATCCTCGTAGCGCACGAACATCCAGGGCAGGGGCGGCAGCGCGGGCCCCAGCCCCCCCAGGAACCAGCGCTCCAGCTCCCCCGGTGCGCCATAAAACTTCAGGTAAAGGACCTCACGCCCCGGGGGCACCACCGGCGCCTCCGCGGGCTCCAGGCGCACCGTCCTTGGCTCGGGCCTGGGCAGCGGATCCGCGACGAAGGGCACGATCATCTCGTGCACGTACGTCCCCTCCGGGCCCCTCAGCGGCCTGGGCAGCAAGGCCGGCAGGAACTCCTCCAGGATCGCCTCGCTTTTCCCCTGCAGCTCCTGGAGCAACAGCCCTCGCCCCAGCTCGTCCTCCAGGTCAATCGGCAGCACGTTGTCCGCCTCGGAGATGCTCACCCAGCGCGGCATCCCCCGCCTCTCCCGCAGCGCGAGCAGGGCCTCCGACGTGGTCAGCGCCTTCAGCTCGGCGCCCTCGATGCGCCAGCGCGCCGGCGCCAGGATGGTCTTCCCCAGGCGCAACCGCGGCAAGAAGGGGGCCTGGACCCCGCCCCAGTTCACCGCGCTCCGCCCCACCATGTGCTGCTCCTCCACCGCCGACAGGAAGTGCACCAGCGGCAGGCCAACGTCGCTCGCGGCGTTGAACGCGTGGGTGGCGCGCACCCGGAGCCGGCGCTGCAGGCGCTTCGAGTACAGCACCACGCGCCCCCCCTCGACCCCGACCAGCAGATCCTGCAGGTCAATCTGGCGCTCGGGCGGTGCTCCGGAGCGCCCCTGCACCACCAGCTCGTAGGTGCTCAGGCCCGGGCGCTGGACCACGTTGGCAATCCGCCCCGGTGGGGCGTCCGCCCGATCCAACAGCAGCTCCTTGCTGCTCTGCTCCTCGGCCTCGACGTAGCGGCGTGTGAGCTCCTCGATCGCCGGGTCCAGTCCGCAGAAGCGACCCAGCATCACCGTCCCCGAGGGCTGCAGCAAGTACACCTGGAAGAGCTGGAATTCTCCCCGCTCGACCTGCGCCTCGTCCTCTGCCGAGAGCGAGGCCTGGAGCGCGAAAGTCAGCGGTGGCTCGGCCTTCCCGGTCGGAAAGTCGCCCTCCTTCAGCTCGAGCTCATAGGGAACTTCTCTACAAGACGCCAGCTTCTCGAGGAGCCTCCGCTCGATCTCGCCGAGCGATGTCTTTTGCGAAGAAACTCGGGACGGAAGCCCGTCAAGGATCGGCAGATCCTCCTGGAAGGTGCTCTTGGAGAAGCCGACTCCGTGGTCATCATCGACGGCCTCCAGCAAGGGCACGAGGCGCCCGTCGTAGCGGGCCTCGAAGCGCTCGATGAAGCGCTGGAGGCGAGCGTTCCGGTAAGGGGGGAGGGACACGAAGAGGCGAGCTACCCGTAGCAGCTCTGGATGCACCGCGTTCCCCAGTACGAGGGCCTCCGCAGGGCGCCTCAGATCGACATGAAACAGAATGGGATCGGATCGTTCTGGGAGCGAGGGCGCGAGGAGCGCCTCGACCTCGCGGTAGAGCTGCTGCCCTTCGCCGGGGGGGAGCTGGCCAAGCTGGGCGAGCGCGCTCCTGAGCTGCGCGAGGAGGGGGGCTTCGGAGGAGAGCGCGGGGGTGCGGGCGATCACCTGCTCGATCTGCTCCAGGGCGGGGCGTCCGGTGGTGGCAGGGAGCAGGGACGGGACCAGGAAGCCGAGCTGCGCCAGCTTCTCGACATAAGCCAGGCGCTTGGCCGGGGTGGAGCGAGGCCAGTGGGGCTCCAGGGCCTCGGCCAGCTGCGTGAGGGGAAGGTTCCCTCGGGCCAGCTCGATGCAGCGCAGCAGCAGCGGTTTTGCCTTGATCTCGAGGAGGTTCACCCCTTCGCTCGGGTCCATCGGCAAAGGGATGGCGCGGATCTGCTCGCCCAGGTGGGCCCATTCGGCCACCGGTCGGTGCGGCAGCGAGGGTCGTACCCCGGGCAGCTGGTAGAGGCGATGCACCAGCCGTTGGAGCGCCAGCACGTCGATCTGCACGCGCCGCCGCGACTCCGGGAGCGGGGCCAGGCGCAGCCGGGTCGCTCCGTCGGTGGAGCCCACGCTGAGGGAGGCGAAGACGCCGAAGGGGGTCGCTCGGGCGCTCATGCGCAGCAGGTAACGCCAGAGCGCGCGCTCGAGCTTGTCGCCGCCCGCACCGGAGGGGCGAGGGCGCAGGGCGGCGTTACGCAGCTCCGGTGAGGCGAGGCCGAGGGCCTCCTGTACATGCGGAAGGGCGAGGAGCGCGGGCAGAGGGGCCGCGAAGACCCCCGGGGCCGCGGGGGTGGGGGAGCGAACGATGGTCTCGAAGGGGAGAGCCGCCGCGCGCACCACGAACCCACCCAGCGGGCGGAACACACGCGGGGTCGGGTTCAACGGGAGGACCTGCGCCGCAGCAGCAGCGAGAGCGCCGCCAGGAGCCCGAGGGAGAAGGCCCCGGCTTGCCGCACCGGCGGGGCCATCGCGCATCCAGACTCGGAGGGGGCCACCTGCGTGGGGGGCAAGCAAATCTTCTGACCCCCTTGCTCGGCGCACTCCCAGCCGTCCGCGCAGGCGGCCTGATCGCAGCGCGCGGAGCAGACGGAGCTGGATTCAACGGTGATGCAGAGGCCCGAGGCGCAGTCTGCTGGCGCGGTGCAGGCGGCCCCCTGCGGCTGCGCCGAGGCCTGGCCACCGGCGCCCGAGGAGCCAGCCGCGCCGCCTCCGGAGACGCACACCTTGGCCCCATCGCGCTCCTCGCAGGAGAACGTCTCAGGGCAAGGAGTATCCGCGCAAGCAGCGGAGCAGACACCCGCCACGCAGAGCTTGGAGTCGCACTCACCTTCCGCCTCGCAGACGGCGCCAAAGGTGCCGGGGCGAGGTTGCCCTTCAAGCCAGGGCCGATGCCCTGCTTCCTTGAAGGCGCTCAGGATGAAGTCTTTGGCCACGTCAATGCGGTTGTAAAACAGGGTCGACTTCAAACAGAACTTGTAAGGTTCGTCCGGGGTAGGGACGAAGTTCGGATCATCCGTTCCTGCGAAAGAGAGGAGACCCAGCAAAGCACCCGTTTTCTCGGAAAACAAACCGCTGCCGCTATCGCCCGCGCACGGGCCTGACGTGCTGAGAAACGTATTGGGGCCCATGTTGAAGGAGATGAGACCATCAGGTGCCTTGTACTGACCGGGGCCCAGCGCCAGCACCTTGATGCCTCCCAAGAACTGACGGAGCTTGGGGGAAGAACCGTATGTGTCAATGGATCCCCAGCCGACGGAGAATGCCTGTTCATCAATCTTCACCGGAGATTCGAGTCTCATGGATACAGTCTTTGCATCCGGGATCGGGTTCTCCAGCAAAAGGAAGGCAAGATCTCCCTTGCATATATCCGTGGTAGGAAAAGGGATGATCTTCTTGACAGGAGATGGCGGGACAGCTTTCAGAGACGGGCGATTAGGTCCCACAAAAACTTGAAGATCTGGAATGTTTTTCAGGGTGTAAACGGTCAACCCGTTCTTGGAACATTCGGAGGTATCCAACGTGTTCTGATAGTCTGCCACGCTGTGCAGGGCGGTGAACACCAGATTCGGGGCAACAAGGACCCCAGTCGCGAGGCCTCCTGAAGAGAATGTACGTATGAGCACCGTAAAATCATGCTCTGCCCCGGAATCCTGGCCACCCAGGATGGGGGCCTGGTGTTGATGCAGGTTTTCACTGGTGTCAGGGTGCGCTTGCTGCTGGCAATTCACCAAGAACATAGCCAAGAAGCCCAACAGAGAGGAATGGTTCAGGCTCATTTGGGGCATCCGTTCGTTCCGTTGGAAAGGCCAGTCGTCACGTCAAAGAACAAGCCGGAAGGTGTCAACTTGTTGTTGTTGATGCAAGAGAGCTGCGGATTTGCCGCAGGTGTCCTCCGGTTCAGGTCAAAGTCAAGAGAGGAGGATGCTCCATTCAGGTCTGGATCACCACCCGCAGAAAGGATCGAGAGCATGTTGGTCACGCCCAGGACACCCACGTTCTCCGGTTGACCTGGTGAGTTCAAGACGCCAACGCCATTAGAGAAAAGCACACCATTCAAGGAAGAAAAGCTCTGCTTGTCCTTCACAAGAGCAGCGTGGCTTCCATAGAGACCAAGCCAGAAGCAATCGTAGGCATACTCTGAATCGACCCTGGGAGTTTGACCACTGAAGAGAGATTGATAGGCGTCACGGTAGGAGTCCATGTTCTTGGTTGTCTGTTCCGTTGCATTCCAACCAAGAGCCAGGTATCGGGAGCCCAGATCTGGGGCTTTGGGGAAGAAAAGCGTCGACTCAATGCCGCCTGCATCGCCGATCACGAGGTAGTAGGGACGTTCTGACGCCTCAGCCCCTGTCGGCCAGATGCTTTCCAGTGCAGGGACAAGATTTTGAGCACCCCCGGCGGACGAGATCAGGATGACCAGGTTCGGTTGTTTCCCGGTCTCATTTTCAGCAATCTGAGAGGCGAGAGCAGTGTACGCAATCTGCTCTGTCTGCTCGTTGCCATAAGTTACCCTGAAAAAGTTGCCATCCGTCTTGTTCGCTTCTTCTGTCTTCCCGTTGAAGCTCGTATTTCCCGTTAGCTTCAGCGTCAAGGACTGGCTGGAACTGTCGCCTGCCGAAACGAGCGCGACCCTGAGCGAGCTTATCGAAGGTTTACGTTCCTTGATGTGAAGCTCGACCTGCTCCATGACGCTCTTCCATACCGTCGCGATGTTGGCTCGGTTGGGCTTGCAACCCCAGAAAAGCTCTTTTTGTTCGGTAATTTCTTCCAGCGATGGGTCATCGTGGACAGGGAACAGGGCAATGGTGGAAGAAGAGCGAAAGATGGGTATCGTTCGCTCGATGTTGGCTGTCCTGATGGGCCCCAGCACCACCCGCGCCCCCACCTCGTTGAGATGCCTGGCGGCATCTTCCGGAGCATCAAGCTCATCGCAGATGATCATCAGCGGGTTCCTGAGCCCCAGCACACCGTTCTGGCTTCTGCTCCGGAATTGGTTGAACCCAACCTCCACGGAGTTGACATAGGCCGTGCCTTCAAGCGCCTGACTTCCCTTGAGAGGTGACATCACGCCAAGGATGAAATCTGGATTGTCTGCGACGTTCCCCAGCACCCGCGTACACTGGGGAGAGGTGACCGACACGCACTTGCTTTGCTTGCACAGGACCTGGCCGCCAACCTTGGCGATGCAATCCTGGTTGGTCTCACAAGAATCCGGCAAGGCCCCCCCAACACCCGCTGCACCACTGCCGCCCCCCTCTCCTCCGCTGTTCAACTGGAGGGTAACGCACACCCCCTGACTCCCGCAGATGCTGTTTGAAAAAGGGCCGCCTCGCTGCGTGCAGTCACGGTTTGAGCTGCACTGCAACTCTTCCGTCTGGTTGAGGAGCGTGCACCCCGCTGCGACGCCGACCAGTAGGATACCCAACCACTTCCTGAGTTGCATAGGCTGAATCACGTACATTCTCTGGTGCTTGCTACGGTGTTCCTGCATCGTTTCATGAGGAAAGAAACGCTGTCAAGTGCATCCCTTCAACGCGTGACAACCCGCGGGTGAGCAACGGAGGGGTCAGGGAAAACTCAACGAACTGCCTGACCACAGCCCTTTCCTGGGGCCTGAAGACCGTGGAGGTGGATCTTTGAGGATTGAGTGTCACCTCATGCGGGATGATCAACGCAGTACGAGTGAGACGGGCTTTGAAGGTGTTTGGGGTACTTTTGCCACACCTGTGGTCTGATGTCGCAGCCGGGAAGATCATTGCATTCGTGGGGCATTCATCACCCTTGAGCCGAGTTCTCTTGCCCGTTCGAGGGCATGCTCGTTGGGCAAAAATGATTGCATTGAATCGAACATTGCATTTATAATGAAGATGATGAAGCTCAACGTTGCGAAGATCCTTTTGGCTCAGATCGTCCTTCTCGCCCTCGCAGCTTGTGAAGATACGGAAGCTCCTATCCTCCTTGCATCCCAAGGCGGGGGAGCAGGGCTGGCGGGCGCGGGGCTCGGAGGTGCTGGGCAAGCCGGCGGGGGTGCTGGAAATGCTGCTGCAGGTGCCAGTGGCAGTGCGGGGGAAGGGGGGGCAGCGGGTGTTGG
>JALOQB010000011.1 GCA_025453595.1 Polyangiaceae bacterium | reverse complement strand
GGAGATCGACGAGGAGAACCACCAGCAGAAGCCGCCGGCGGAGGGGCCGGAGCTGGAGCTGCTGCCCTGGGACGGGGAGTTCGAGGGGGACGAGGTCGAGGAGACCGGGGGTGGGCTGTGGGAGCTGCTGCCGAGCTTTGTCGGGTCCCTGGACGGGGAGCTGGGGGTGGGGCTGCTGCAGGGGGGTACGCTGTCGAAGCTGGTGGAAGGTCCGTTTTCCGAGGCAGAATGGGCGGAGCTGGGGGATCACGCGCGGTGGCTGGGGGGGGAGCTGCGGGGGCACTGGAAGCAGGTGCTCTGGGCCGTGGGGGCGAGCGGCCTGGCGCTCTGCCAGGCGCCCGGGGAGGCGACGAGCGTGGTGCTCTGCCAGCGCTTCACGAGCGACCTGGATGACCGGCGTTTCCGGTGGAATGTCTCCTGCGTGAGCCGGTACCTGGCCGACGCGTCGGCGGAGCTGCCGTCATGAGTAGCCTGGCGCAGCTGTGTCGCAAGGTGGTGGATGGCCTGCCAGGAGGGGTTTCCTGCCGGGTGTACCTGCTGGACCGGGAAGGGTCGGGGGAGTTCCGGGGGACGGAGGAGGAGCAGAGCCTGGCGGGGCTGCTGGCGAGCCATGACATCGGCGAGGAGTACGAGCCTCAGATCCAGTCCTTCGTGGAGCTGGCGCTGAAGGCGGTGGGCAAGGAGGGGCAGCGTCGGCTGGGGGGTGCGGAAGGGCGAAAGCCGGCGGAGCTCCAGCTGGTGGCCGACCTCTGGTACCTCGCGCGTCTGCTCCCGGGAAAGGACGCGATCATCGTCGTGGTCTGCCACCCCAACCCCAACCTCAACCTGGGCTGGGCCGCGGTCAGCGCGGCCATCACCCAGATCAGCCCGGCGCTCTTAGATCGTTCGACCAGGGCCCCTTGGCCCGGATTCTGCAGAAGCAACAGGACGGAGAAGTTCAGCAATGGCGCGACCTCAAAGCAGCCGAGCCCACACGATCACGACGCCGATCACCCCGGGGACCGTGCTTGGCGACAAGTACGTGATCGAGGGGGTGCTGGGGGAGGGCGGGATGGCGTTTGTCATGTCCGCTCGTCACCGGGAGCTGGACGAGTCGGTGGCGATCAAGTTCCTCAAGCCGGGGCAGCAAAACGAGGAGATCGTGCGGCGTTTCGCCCGGGAAGCGAAGGCGATGGCCAAGCTTCGCTCCCAGTACATCGCCCGCGTCTTCGACGTGGGCATGTCCCTGGAGCATGGCCCTTACATCGTCATGGAGCTGCTGCACGGGGAGAACCTGGGCATGCTGCTGCACCGGCTCGGCGCGCTGCCGGAGCGGACGTCCGTGGACATCGTGGTGCAGGCGGCGATGGCGCTGGCCGAGGCGCACCAGCGCGGGATCGTGCACCGGGATGTGAAGCCCGAGAACGTGTTCATGCACTCGCCCGACGGGAACCTGGAGCGAGCGACGGTCAAGCTGGTGGACTTCGGGGTGTCGAAGGCGACCCTCACCGGGGTCACCTTCGGGACCAGCGTCGAGATGGCCAAGACGACGACGCTGGTGGGCTCGCCGCTGTACATGGCGCCAGAGCAGATCCGGGCTCGCGAAGACGTCGATCACCGGGCCGATATCTGGGCGCTGGGCATCGTGCTCTACGAGATGCTGACCAACGAGTCGCCCTTCGTGGCGGCGTCGATCCCGGAGCTGTCGGCCAAGATCCTGGAGGCCAGACCCAAGCCTCTGCGGGCCCTGCGCCCCGACGCGCCGGAGGAGCTGGAGGAGATCATCCAGCGCTGCATGGCCAAGGCCCCCGAGGATCGGTTCCAGACCATGGCGGAGCTGGCCGAGGCCCTCGCGCCTTACGCCAGCCCTGCCTACGCCCACCTGGCGCTCTCCATCCCGACCCTGAGCAGCTCCGGCGATCACCCCTTCAGCCAGACCGGGGAGCACTCGCGGCAATACCTCCTCTCCGGGGTCATGGCGGCGCAGTCGGCCTCGCGTTCCAGCAGCAACGGCGAGCTCAAGGGCACGGGAGGGGGGTCAACCAAACCCGCCTCGGATACGCAGAACAGCCCGCGAACGACCCGGGGAGCGGGGACTCCGGCACCCCGGAGCGAATCGGTACCCGGGGAGTTTTCTCAAACTTCTCACTCGTCTCAGCCGTCTCAACCCTCGTCCAGCAAGGGGACGATGGTGGCGGTGGGGCTGGCCCTGGTGGCGCTGCTGGGGGTGGGGGCGCTGCTGCTGCGACCGGCGCCGCAGGCCAGCGCGCCGCCTGCTGCTGCGACGCAGGCCGAGGTGCGGAGCGCGGTGCCGGTGGAGTTCCGGAGCGAGCCGGCAGGGGCGACGGTGGAGGTGGACGGAGCGTGGCGCGGGGTGACGCCGCTGAAGACCGATCTGACGCCAGGGTCCCACACGATCAAGCTGTCGATGGGGGGATACGAGCCCAACTCGATGGTGGTGCCGGTGCCCTCGAACGGGGACGTACCGCCGCTGCCGGTGGTGGCGCTGAAGCCGGCGCCCAGCGCGGCGTCGGCGCCGGCGGCACCGGAAGACAAGGGCAGCGACAAGGGGGGCAAGGGCGACAAGGGGGCCCGCGGCGGGGAGGCTCCGGCGGCGCGCGCGGCCCCGGCGGCACCGGCGGCACCGGCCGCGGTGGCGCCAGCGGCGGCGACCACCACCGCCACGCCTCCGACGACTCCAGCGACCAACACAGCAACCAACCGTCCCCGTATTCTCGAGGATAAGCCTCATGTCAAAGTCATCGATTGAACTGTATCCAACCCTACGGGCCCTCTGGCCGCTCCTCTTTTGCGCAGGCTTCAGCGTGATGTTGCCGGGCTACGCGCGCGCCGAGGAGGTGACGGCGGAGCAGTATGCAGATCAGGCGTACCAGAAGTACGAGAAGGGCGCGTACGCGGAGGCGATCGCGCTTTACATGAAGTCGTACGAGATCTCGCGGGACGCGCGCATCGTGTTCAACGTGGCGCAGATCTACGACAAGAAGATCCAGGACAGGGAGCTGGCGATCGAGTTTTACCGCCGCTACCTGAAGACGACGACGACGGAGGCGGATCTGGTGAAGCGGGCGACGGACCGGATCGCGGCGCTGTCCGCGGCGCCGGCGGCGGCGACGGCACCAGCGACGACGGCCTCCGGGGCGCCGGCGGCGACGGCGCCTGCCCCTGCCCCTGCCCCGACGCAGGCGGCGCCGGAGGGGTCGAACCTGTGGATCGGCTGGACGGCGACGGGGGCCCTGGCGGTGGGGGCGCTGGTGACGGGGATCCTGGCGGCGAGCCAGGCGAGCGACGCGAGGAACACGTCGTTCTTCGGGGCCTCCTCGAAGGCGGCGGACGACAAGGCCTCGTCGGCCAAGACGATGGCGCTGGTGAGCACGGTGCTGACCGGGGGGACGCTGCTGGCAGGCGGGATCACGCTCTACCTGAGCACGCGCCCCTCCTCATCGACCGCGCTGGTCGTGAGGCCGGGCGCCTTCACCTTCGAGGGGACGTTCTGATGAGCCACTACAAGACGCTTGTTGCCGCGGGTTTTGCGGGCCTCTCGGCGCTGCTGGCGGCCTGCTCGTTCGTGCTGGATGCGGAGGTGGGCAAGGGGATCGGCGAGCCCTGCTCGTCGGCCTCGGATTGCAACGGCGAGGGGGCGATCTGCGAGGCGGGCAAGTGCAGCGCGCCGTGCCAGAGCGACGGGGACTGCCCGCTGCCCAGCCGGTGCATCACGCAGCGCTGCCAGAAGCCCCTGAAGGCGGCTTTTTTCTACGACGGTCAGGTATCGAACGCGACGACGGGCTTCGCGCTGACGCACGAGAAGGGCCGCCAGGACGCGGCCTCCAGGCTACCGTGGCTATCGACGATCACCTCGGAGTCGAACACGACGGACTCGATCGGGGCCGAGCTGGACCGGGCGTTGACGGCGGAGGATGCGGACGTGCTGGTGGTGACGACCACGCGTTTCAGCGCCCAGGCGAGGGAGAAGGCGGCGGCGAACCCGGGGAAGAAATTCCTGCTGTTCAACACCAACCAGACCACCGCCAACCAGGGGGGGTATTTTGCCAGGTATTACCAGGCCTGGTACCTGGCGGGGGTGGCGGCGGCGCAGGCGACGGAGCTGACGACCTCGAAGCAGATCGGGTACCTGGGGGCGCTGCCGGTGCCGGAGGTGGTGGCGCAGTTCAACGCGTTCCTGCTCGGGGCGCGGAGCGTGAACCCGCAGCAAAAGGTGGAGATCGTGTGGGCCAACTCGTTCGTGCCGAGCGAGGACGTGCAGAAGAAGATGGTGGATTACCTGGTCGAGGGCGGGAACGAGATCCTGGTGAACCGCATGGGGGCGCGGAACGAGGTGTTCTTCAAGCACCTGCTGACCAAGAAATCGGCCACCGGCGGGCTGGTGTACGGCATCGGCCTCGACAACCCGGATGTGTGTAAATTCGCCCAGAACATCTGCATCGGGGCCCCTTACTGGAACTGGGGGCCGCTCTACACGAGGCTGCTGGATTCGATCCAGCAGGGGACGTGGCAGCCCTCGTTTGTACTGGATTCCATCCAGGTGGACCCGTCGAACAGCACGGTGCATTTCGCGCTGAACACGGACGGGATCGGGGCGCTGTCGAGCATCAAGGAGCCGCTGGCGAAGAAGGTGGGGGAGCTGATCGCCGGGGGGATGGATAACACCTTCCTGGGGCCCATCTGCCCGAGCCAGGCGGACCAGAGGAACGGCTGCGTGGACGCAGGGGCGCGGGTCGCGGACGAGGAGATCCTGTCGATGTGCTGGTTCGCGGAGGGGGCCGTGCAGCGCCAGGACATCGAGGTGTCGACCAGCACGCTGGTGCCCGCCCGGGTGCCCGACGGGGCGCTGGTGTGGCCGCCGAAGGTGATCGATCCGAACGCGCTCGACAAGCCGAGTTGCCAGTGAGCGACGGGCTCACCGCAGGAGCCACCGGGCGGTAGCGGCGAGGCCCACCAGCAAGGCCAGCAGCGCGAGGGAGGCGGAGGCACGGCGGAGGCGAGCCCAGGGGCCGGGGAGGGCCTGGGTCTTGCGGCTCACGGCGATCTCGGAGGCCGCGGAGATCACCAGGACCGAGAGCAGGGCGGCGAGGGAGTGGCCAAAGAGGGCGCGAGGGGTATCGCGGAGGCGCCAGGCAAAGAAGGTCAGGGCCAGGGCCGTGAGGACGCCGAGGGCGGCGACCAGGCGGGCGGAGGCGTGGAGCTGGCCCCGGGCTTCGAGGGGGGTCGAGGTGTCGGCGCGAGGGTCGTCCTCGGGGACCAGCCGGCGCAGCACGTCGGGGACCCCCCAGGCCAGGGCGTAGAGGACAAAGCCCCCGGAGGCGAGCACGCCGCGGAGAGGATCGATGCGGGCGGCGTCGACAGCGAGGGGCGAGGTGAGCCAGGCCAGGGTCATCGCGGCGAGGAAGCCCCAGATCCCGATGAGGGGGGCGAGGTTCGAGCGCCGCTGCTCGAGCCACACCCCGAGGGGCAAGGCCAGGAGCGCCAGGGAGGCGCCGAGGAGGGCCAGGAGCGGCCGAGGGTGGAGCCCGGCCTCGGCCATCTGACGCAGGGAGAGCATCGCCGCGGGGGCGGCGGAGGTGCCCCAGGCGTAGACGCCGGTGAGCAGGATGGGGCTCGAGAGCGTGGCGATCCAGCGAGGCGTGGGGGCGCCCTCGTCCATCGCGCTCACCCCTGGCCGCGGAGGAGCGAGGCGAGGGGCACCGTGGCCCCGCTCTCTTCCGCCTCGTCCTGGGCGACGCTGAGGCCCAGGCTCTTCCAGAGAGAAGCGTCGAGGAGGTGGCTGGGGCGCACGTTGGTGAGGGCCGCCAGCATGTTGTTGCGGGCCCCCGGGTGCCTGGCGTCGAGGTCGGCCAGCAGCCGGGAGATCGCCTTGCGCTGGAGGTTCTCCTGGGAGCCACACAGGTCGCAGGGCAGGATCGGGAAGGCCAGCAGCTCGCTGTAGCGGGCCAGGTCGTCTTCAGCGCAGTAGATGAGCGGCCGGATGACGGTGTTACGCCCGTCGTCGGAGCGCAGCTTGGGGGGCATGGCCTTGAGCTGGCCGGAGAACACCAGGTTCAGGAGCAGGGTGGTGATGGCGTCGTCGCGGTGGTGTCCGAGGGCGATCTTGGTGCAGCCCAGCTCGACCGCGAGGGTGTAGAGGATCCCCCTACGGAGGCGGGAGCAGAGGGAGCAGTAGGTCTTGCCCGCGGGGACCTTCTCGGTGACCACCGAGTAGGTATCTTCGTGGACCATGCGGAAGGCGTGGCCCCGCTCGCGCATGTAATTTTCGAGCAGGTGACCCGGGTAACCGGGGTGGCCCTGGTCGATGTTGACAGCGAGGACCTCGAAGCGGACCGGAGCCCGGCGCTGGAGATCGACGAGGAGGTGGTGGAGGGAGTAGCTGTCTTTGCCGCCGGAGACCGCGCACAGGATGCGGTCGCCCTCCTCGATCATGGCGAAGTCGTGGATGGCGCGCCCGAGGGCGCGGTTCAGCTTACGTTCCAGGCGGGCACGCTCATCCAGCTCGGTCATGGGTGGCTCAGGCGAGGGTCTCGAGGAAGCGCAGGAAGGTCAGCACGCCGTGGCCCGTGCCCCCCTTCGGGTAGATGTTGTAGGCGCGGGTCGAGAGCGAGGGCCCGGCGATGTCGCAGTGGATCCAGGGGACCGAGCCGACGAACTCGCGGAGGAAGAGGGCGGCGGTGATGGAGCCGCCGGCGCGGTCGCCGGTGTGCTTGAGGTCAGCGACATCGCTCTTGAGCGAGTCCTTGAGGTCTTCGAGGAGGGGGAGGCGCCAGAACTGCTCGCCGGCCTCCTTGGCGGCGGAGGCGAACTGCTCTGCCAGCTCGTCGGACGTGGCAAAGAAGCCAGAGCAGTTGTTGCCGAGGGCGATGATGCAGGCGCCGGTGAGGGTGGCGTTGTCGAGGATGAGGTCAGGCTTGAGGTTGCGGGCGTAGGCGAGGCAGTCGGCGAGGACCAGGCGCCCCTCGGCGTCGGTGTTGATGATCTCGACGGTCTTGCCGTCGAGGGATCCGAAGACGTCGCCGGGCCGATAGGCGGCGCCGTCCGGCATGTTCTCGGCGCAGCCGATGATGCCGTGGACCTCGACATCGGGCCTCAGGGCGGCCACCGCGGCCATCAGCCCCACCACGTTCGCGGCGCCGGACATGTCAGTCTTCATGTCGCCCATGCCCTGGGCGGGCTTGATGCAGAGGCCACCGCTGTCAAAGGTGAGGCCCTTGCCGACGAAGACGATCTTCTTCTTGGCCTTCTTGGGCGGCGCGTAGGTCACGTGCACCATGTGAGGCTGGTTCACGCTCCCCTGGCCTACCGCCACGAACAGCTTCATGCCGGCGGCCTCGAGCTTCTTGCGATCGAAGACCTCGGCCTTGAGCTTGTGCTCCTTGGCCACCTTGACCGCGGCCTGGGCCAGCGCCGCCGGGGTCAGCTCGTTGGGCGGGTCGTTCTGCAGGTCGCGGGTCACCGTCACCGCCTGCCCCACCGCCTGCCCCAGGGTCACCGCCGCCTTGTCCGCCGGCGACACCTTGCCCTTGAGCAGCAGCGTCGCCGCCCCCAGGACCCGCTTGGCGCGGCGCTCCCCCGTCAGGAAACGATCGTAACGGTACGCCCCCAGCACCACCCCCTCCGCGAGGAACCGCAGCCGCTCCCCGCCCACCCCCTCCGGCGCCGCGATCGCCAGCGTACGGGCCTTCTCGCTCACCGCCAGCCGCGCCGCCGCCGCCGCGAACACCCGCAGCCCCGCGTCCGTGGTCTTCCCGTCGCCCAGGCCCACCAGCGCCACGTGCGCCGCCGGTAGCTTGCCCATCGTCGGGATCAGCAGCCGCTGATCTTTCTTGCCCTTGAAATCATCGCGCGCCACCAGCTCTTTCAGGCTGCCGCCGGTGGCCTTCTCGATGGCAGCAACCGCGGCGGCGCTGCCCTTCTCGGTGCAGCTGAGCACCAGCAGATCAGCCTCGGTCTTGAGGGGGTCAGAGGCTGCGATCTGAAGCTTGAGGGACATGTTGGACGAGTCTCCTGGCCCGGGCAGATTCATGGGGGGGGCACCACGGGCCGCGCCATCTAAGCACCCGCTACCGATCCGGAGCAAGGATACTTCTCGGGAAAAAGCCAGGTTTTCACGGGGTATAAAAAGACCTACTCGGGGAGCCAGGGCCACCCGAGGGCCAGCACCGGCTCGCGCGAGGAGGCCAGCGCCAGGCCCAGCTCGGGCAGGTGCTGCGGGGCAGGCAAGGCGGCGCGGAGCGAGGCGCCTCCGGGGATCCATTCGAGGAGCGCGAGGAGCCCCGGGCGCCGGGACGGGCGCCAGAGCACCACGCGGGAGGAGGTCTTCGTGAGCCCCGCGCGGGAGCGCACCTCGTCGAGGGCCTCCTCGAGGCCACCGATGCGATCGACGAGGCCCCGGGCGGCGGCGTCGCGGCCAGCCCAGACGCGGCCCCCGGCGAGGGGCTCGATCTCCTGGACCGGGCGCTTCCGTCCCTCGGCCACCAGGTCGAGAAAACGCCGGTACGCGCGCTCGAGCTCGGAGCGAAAGATGACCCGCTCCTCGTCGTTGAAGGGGCGTGTAGGTCGGAGCATGTCGGCGTGGGCGCCCCGGGTCACGACCTCGGGCTTGATGCCAAAGCGTTCGAGGAGCGGACCGACCAGGAACCGGGCGGCGACGACGCCGATGGAGCCGGTCACCGTGGTCTCGCGGGCCACGATCGCGTGGCAAGCCGAGGCGATGTAGTAACCTCCGCTGGCGGAGACGCCGCCGAAGCAGGCGACGACCGGCTTCTTCGCCGCCAGCTGGGCGAGAGCCCGGTGAATCTTCTCGGACGCAAGGACCCCACCGCCGGGCGTATCGAGCAGAAGCACCACCCCCGCGACCCGGTCAGCCTGGCGCAGCGCCTCGATCTGCTTGACCATCTCCTCGGCGTCCAGGAAGGACCCGCCGCCCGGGGCCCGGGCCACGATGGGCCCCCTCCCGGTCAGCACGGCGATGTGCTTTCTCGGGCGCAGCGGGGCGAAGACCTCGCGAGCACGGCGCCCCAGGTAAGCCCCCGCGGGGGTGCTGCTGGCGTCTTTTTCGAGGGGCGTGGCCTCGAGGGAGCGCAGCACCTCGTCGTCGTGCACCACCGCGTCCACCAGGCCCTCGCGCAGGGCCTCTTCCGGGGAAAGCAGGGCCCGGTCGATCCAGCGAACGGCGGTCTCGCGAGGGACACGACGCCCGTCCCGGAGCGCATCGATCAGCTCTTCATGGAGCACCTCGAGGAGCCGATCGAGCTGCTCGCGCTGGGGGCCCGACATGCCCGAGCGGGCGAGGTTCTCGCCGGCGGTCTTGAAATCACCCTGGGCATGGATGTCCACCTCGATGCCCGCGCGATCGAGGGCGCCACGCCAGTAGAGCGCGCCCGCCTGGAAGCCCAGCGGCCCGAGGGTCGCCCCGACCCCCAGCAGCACCCGCGTCGCCGCCGAGGCCACCAGCAGCTCGCCCACCGACCCGCCCTCCGGCAGGTGCACCACCACCACCTTGCCCGCGGCCTTGAGCCGGAGCAGCTCGGCTCGCAAGCTGGTCCGGGACGCGGCGGACCCGCGCATCGAGCGGATCGTCAGCAACAGGCCGGCAGGCCGGGGGTCTTCGATCAGCGCATCGACCAGGGCGTGGAGCCGGTCGAGGGCGAGGCCCGAGGGGCGGCGGGCCCAGGGCGCCCGGGGCACGGCGGCTCGCACCTCGGTGACCTCCCCGTCGATCACCAGATGCACCCAGCCCCCCACCGGGCATGCCCGGGCGCGCCGCCAGAGAACCACCGGAGCCGCCAGGGCCCTCGGGACGTTGCGGAGAACCCCCGCGATCAACGATGTCACCATCGTCGCTCGGTATAGCTCTCCCCCCCTGCCCCGCCACCCCTCCTCACCGTTCTTCACCCGCAGCGTCGCCCTCCGTCGCCGTCGCTGAACCCGCCCGACTCCCCTGCCCCGCCCGAGTCTCCCCCGCATCCCCCCCAGGGAAAGGCTGACCGTGATCGTGCCGTCCTTCTGCACGATGACGCCGCCGCATCCCCCCCAGGGAAAGGCTGACCCGCTCAGCGGGCGAGCAGCGGGAGCCGACGGAGCCCGTCCATGACGGTGAAGCTCGGCGCAAAATTGTAGGTATGAACGCCGAGAAGCCCCGGTTGAAACGAGGGCGAGATGCCGGTGACCGGCTGCTCCTCGTAGGCCTCAGGCGAGAGGCGAACGATGCGGCGGAACTGGATACCGTGGCCGTAGCGGTGGGAGCAGTTCTGGGCGGGTCGAACCCAGGAATCTCCGTCGCGGAAGGGCTGTCCAGCGGGGCGCGCCCAGCGCACATCGGTCACGACCGGGTTGAGCGGGTGCGGGGTCCAGGCGCCGTCGAGGAGGGGGCCGTCCTTGAAGAAGAGGAGCAGCTCGTTGGTGGAGCCGCGCGGCGAGGCGAGGAGCCAGGTGCGCCCCTCGTGCTCGAACAGGACCGGGTCCACCAGGGCCGGCGCGAAGGGCCAGGCGCGGACCAGCCCCCAGCGAGCAGGGAATTGCTCGCAGCGGAAGAGCTGAAGCTCCCCGGCGGCGCCGGTCTCGGGCAGCATGAACAGCGCGCCGTCGTGCTCGAAGAGGCCCGGGAACGAGAGGTGATAGGGTCGCTCCAGGGCGACCCCGTGCTCGAGGACCTCGGCCCTGGCCCCGATGCGCAGGTAGGCGATGCGGCCGCGCCCCTGGCGGGCGTCGAACTCCTCGAAGAAGATCCAGCGGCCACCGCCCCGCTCGATGGCGAAAGGGTCGGCCCAGAAGAGCTCCGGAGAGGGCGGGTGGAGGGCGCGAAACTGGTAGCCCGTGGAGGCACGGGTCTGCGTCGGATGCACCAGGAGCACCCACTGTTCCTGGAAGGTGCGGGCCGCGAGGCTCTCGGTGGCGCGCCGGGCGCCCCAGCGGGTCAGCCGCCGCGCCATCCATTCGTTGCTCGGGATGCGGTAGAGGGGGCGATCGTAGAACTGAAACGGGGGTGCGGCGGGGGAGGTGGCCCCGGGGGTGCGGCGGGCCAGGAGGCCCGAGCGCAGGGCCTTGGCGAGGAGCGTGACGGAGGCCTCGTAGAGCCTGTCCCTGGTGCGAAGCACGGACGCGGGGTCGGGCGTGATCGAGTGCTGGAGCAAGAACTCTCCGCCGTCCAGGGCCTCGGAGAGCACCTGGAGCACCACCCCCGCGCGCCCCCAGCCCTCGAGCACCTCGTAGAACCCCGAGGGCATGCCCCGGTTCTCGGCAGGATCCCCGTGGTGAAACGAGAGCACGCCGCGGCTGGCGCAGCTCAGGACCGGCCCCCGCAGGATCCGGAACCCGAGGCGCAGCAGGTAGTCAGGCTCCAGCTTCCGTAGCTCCTCCAGCGTCGCGTCGGAGAAATAGTCGCTGAACTGGGTGCGTCGGGGGAGCTCCTGGAGCCGAGGGACCCCCTCGATCTCGTCCCTCAACAGGACCGGCTCCATGTTGGCGCAGCGCCGCAGGTTCCGGGCCGCGTCGAGCTTCGAGAACAGCGCGTAGCCAGCGACCGGCAGCCCCCCCTCGATGCGCCCACGCAGCGTTCGGCGTGGCGCCTCCGGAGGGGTGTTGACCACGACCGCCACCAGCTCTGCGCCAGGGGTGGCTCGCAGAAGCTCGATCAACCGCTGCTGCCACCGCGGCACCGTCAACCCGTCCAGCAGCACCACGAAGCGGAGAGGCCTGGAGGGGAGGTCCGGCGAAGGCGCAGGGGGAGAGGTCGGTTCCGTCATGGGGGCAACCTTAGCAAAAACCGCCAGCCCCTTCCGGCCCCCGGCCCGCGGCTCCCCGCCCTGCTCTCCGGAAACCATGGGACCTGACCGGAACGCAGTTTATAGATCCTCCCATGACCTCCCTTGCCCGTGGCCTCCTGCTCCTCCTGCTCTCGCTCCCCCTCCTCGCCTGCTCCGACGACGGCGGCAGTGCCACCGACGACGCCACCAACCCCCAGGCCGGCGCCGCTGGCACCCAGAGCGCAGGTTCATCCGGAAGTTCCGGACAGTCCGGGAGCGGAGGCGGCGCTGGCAACGGCGGCGCTGGCAACGGCGGCGCTGGCATGGGCGGCGCCGGGGGGGCAGGCCAGGGGGGCACCAGCGCCGGGAGCGGGGGCGCTGCCCAGGGCGGCGAGGGGGGGATATCTGGAAGTTCCGGACAGGCGGGGGCGAGCGGGGAGGCCGGGGCCAGCGGCTCGTCTGCAGGCGGAGCGGGGGGGGCCTCGGGGGCCGGTGGGGCCGGCGGGGGAGCCGGGGGCTGCCAGCGGGAGGCGGGGCCCGACGACAGGGCGAGGGCGGTGGTGGTGTCGCACCCGTTCTTGGGGCCTGGGCAGAAGGGGAAGGGCTACGAGGTGCTGGAGCTGTCGGCGGAGGGCGCGCTGGCGAAGACGGGGAAGAGCTTCGAGATGAGGACGACGGTGTACGGGGAGATCGTGTTCACGCCGGACGGGAAGCTGGGGTTCGTGGTGCAAGAGGACGGGACGCTCGGGGTATTCTCGCTGGCGGACGGGGAGCCCAAGGTGCTGCACGAGGGGTACAACCCGGGGACGTACGTGACCCGCGCGGTGATGGGTCCCGAAGGGGATCGGCTCTACCTGCTCAACGGCCAGTGGCGGGAGAACGGGGGCGGGGTCTACGCGGTGAAGATCGGCTGCGACGACACGCTCACCAACGAGGGGCTGCTGGCGGCGTCGAAGCTTCCGGGGGCGCTGGCCTTTGTCCCCGGGAAGCCGGGGGTGGCGCTGCTGGCGGCGGTGGATGTGCTGGACTCGACGGCGGCCCACAGCGCCCACCAGCTCGACCTGGGCGGCAAGACGTTGCAGGGCGGGGCCGATGCGTTCGGGGATCAGGACGCGATCGTGGCCTCGGCGGTGGTGACCGGGGACGGAGCCTTCGGGCTGATCTCGGACGTGAGCGAGTTCTCCGGGGTGCCGAACCGGATCGCGGTGGTGGCGCTGGGCGCCAGCGTGACACCTGTCCAGGTCATCACACCGGTGGACAACCCGGTCTCGATGCTGGCCTCGCCGTTCAACAACCGGATCCTGGTGGCCAGCGGCTACGGCAACGCGCTGCGGTCGCTGCGGCCCACGCCGAGCAGCTCGTCGGGGCAGTTCGTGGACGATGGGGCCCTGACGTACAAGGGCAAGAAGCCCCAGCTCCCGGGGGACATGGTGATGGTGGGGCGGGGCAAGCTCCGGGGTCGCGTGCTGCTGTCCGAGGTGGACGGCGTGCGGCAGGTGCAGTTCGCCCAGGACGACGCGCCCCCCGCGGATCTGGGCCTCTTCGACCTGCAGGGGGGCGTCGAGAGCATCCCCGGGGCCATCGGCGTGCAACCCTTAACCTGTAGAGAAGTTCCATGCAAGCAGCGGGAAGACCGAGGAGTGTGGGCGTGCTGGGGGGGGGGACAGCGGGGTATCTGGCGGCGCTGGCGCTGAAGCGTCGGTTCCCCGGGATGGAGGTCACGGTGGTCGAGTCGAGCGAGATCCCGATCATCGGGGTGGGCGAGGCGACGACGACGCTGATGCCGCCGTTCCTGCACGGGCAGCTGGGGGTCGACGGGGAGGAGCTGTACCGGGAGGTGCGGCCGACGTTCAAGCTGGGGATCCGCTTCGAGTGGGGCCTGCCGGGGGGGTATTTCTTCGAGTACCCGTTCGGGGAGGCGGACCCGGTGCATGCCTCGCTTTACGAGGAAGGGCTGCGCTACCAGTCGCTGACGTCGGCGCTGATGGAGCAAGACCGGGCCCCCCTGCTGCGGGGCCCCGACGGGGACGTGCTCTCGCTGCTGCCGCGGGTGAAGTTCGCTTACCACCTGAACAACGCGCCCTTCGTGGCGTTCCTGGCGAGGCTGGCCCGGGCCCGGGGGATACGGCACGAGGATCGGACCATCCAGCGGGTGGTGCCGCGGGGGGATGGGCGCGGCGTCGAGCGCGTCGAGACCAGGGGGGGCGGCGAGCTGCGCTTTGATTTTTACATCGACGCCACGGGCTTCCGGTCGCTGCTGATCGGCGAGGCCCTGGGGTCGCCCTTCCAGAGCTACGGTTCGAGCCTGTTCTGCGATCGCGCGGCGGTGGCGGTGGTCCCGCAGGAGCCCGGGCGGGTGCGCCCCTACACGACCGCGGAGACCATGGACGCGGGCTGGTGCTGGCGGATCCCGGTCGATGGCGAGGACCACCGCGGGTACGTGTTCTCCTCGAGCTTCCTCAGCGACGAGCAGGCGGTGGACGAGCTCAAGGCGAAGAACCCGGGGGCGAGGGACCCGTGGATGGTCCGCTTTCGCTCGGGTCGCCACCGGGATTTCTGGGTGGGCAACGTGGCCAGCGTGGGCAACGCCTACGGCTTCGTCGAGCCGCTGGAGTCCACCGCGCTTCACATGGTCATCACCGAGATCGCGCACCTGCTGGCGGTCTTCGAGGCCATGGAGCAGCCAGGAGGGGCCTCCCACCTGGAGCCCGCCGTCAACCGCGCCATCGGCGACCACTGGGACGACCTGCGCTGGTTTCTCTCGCTGCATTACCGCCACAACCGGCGCCTCGACACCCCCTTCTGGCAGGCGGCGAGGGCCGAGGTCGACACCTCCGGCGTCGCTCCGCTGGTCGAGCGCTTCAAGACGCAGGGGCCCTGGAGCGCCGCGGAAGACCGTGGGCTCGGGCAGCGAGACCCGACCTTTGGCTGGAGTGGTCTGATGATCCTGCTTCTAGGTCAGAAAGTACCCACATGCCCCTTCGAGGGGAGGCAAACAAGGGAGGAGTGGGAGGAGCGGGTGGGCAAGCTGAGGCAGCTGCAGGGGCGGGCGCTGCCGCAGAAGGAAGCGATCGATCTGCTGCTCTCGCGGCCCTCGCTGATCCAGGAGTTCACCGGGGGTGCGGCCTCGTGGGTGCAGGGCCAGGAAGAGCGGGTGGACGGGCAGGTGAAGCGGCGGCTGGGGGTGTGAGGGCGCTCAGGAGGCGCCGTGGGGCAGGAGTTCGGGGGGAAGCTCGCCGAGCCAGACGGAGACGCCGCGACGAAGGAGGGCATCGCGGAGAGCGAGGGCGGTCCGGGTCTGCCAGGGCTCCTCACGGGCGAAGGCGTAGCGAGGGTCGGCGAAATCGTCCTGGGCGCCCAGCTCGCCGCGGAGCACGCCGAGGCTGACCGAGGAGGTGACCTGGGCGAGGGCGTCCGCCAGGGCCTCCGGGTCTCCGGGGAGCATGGGTTGCACCACGACCACCCGCTTGACGCCCGCGTCGCGGAAGGCGCGGAGCATCTCCAGTCGCTCCGGGATGCTGGCGGCCCGCGGCTCGAAGTGAGCGCGCACGTCGTCGTCGAGGGTCGGGATCGAGGCCCCCACCCAGGCCTCCGGGATGGAGCGGAGCAGGTCGAGATCGCGGAGCATGAGCGTCGCTCGCGTCATGATCAAGGTGGGGGGCGGGGCGGGGGCCCGGGCGATGACCTCGAGGCAGCGGCGGGTCAGCAGCATCGTGCGCTCCACCGCCTGGTACGGGTCGGATACGATGGGGCAGAACTTGATGGGGCGCGGGGGCAAGGTGCGGAGCTCTTCCGCGAGCACCTCGGGGGCGTTGACGCGGGCGTCGACGTAGGACCCCCAGGGGACCACCGGGAGCCGCAGCAGGGCGCGCTGCGGGTCGAGGCGCGACTGGGCGTAGCAGAAGCGGCAGCCGATCAGGCAGCCGAGGTAAGGGCTGAGGGTGTAGAAGCGCTGGTCCGGGGTGCCGGCGGGCTCCAGGAGACGGGTTGTATGGATCTTCCGGATACGCGTGGAACCTTCGAGGGTCTCGGAGGCGCTGGCGGCGAGGCGGTCGAGGACGAGCTGCTCGCGGGGAGCGACGTGGGCGGCGACGGCGAGGCAGACGAGGCGGCCGAGCTGCTGGTCGACGCGCTCGGCGCCGCCGTGGCGGTAGGCGAAGGCAAGGCGAGGGCTCTGGGCAGCGTATTTCTGCCCCTGTTCGCGGGGGCTGACCTCGACGTGGACCTCGTGGCGCTCGTGGGCGAGGAAGGTGAGGCGGAGCCCGAGCTCGGTGGAGGCGCCGGAGAAGCGGAGCCAGGGGGCGAGGAGCTGCCCCGGGAGGAGGGGCTCCATGAGGGCAAGGAGGTAATCGCGGAGATCCAAGGGGGCGAGGAGGAGGGTACCGCCGCGCGAGGGGGGGCCGCCAGGGCTCATCCTGTCAGCGGGTCAAGGCGATCGCTTTGACCCGTTGGTCGTATCAGGGAGCCGAGAGGAAGCGGCGGACCTCGGCGGTGATGGCCTCGGCCTCGTCCTCGAGGACGTAGTGGCCAGCCTGGGGGAAGTAGCGCACGGTGGCGTCAGGCAGGATGCGCCGCCACTCGTCGAGGAAGTGATCGTCGAAGACGAAATCGCGGGCCCCCCAGCAGATCAAGGTGGGTTTCTCCCGGAGGGAGGGGAGCGCCGCGGCGGTGCGCTGGAGCAAGTCAAAGGAGGGGTCGCCGGGGCGCAGGGGGATGTCCTGGACGAAGCGCAGGGTGGCGGTGCTGCGGCCTGGCCCCTCGTAAGGCGCGGTGTACGCCTCGCGGACGGAGGGCGGCAGGGGCACGCGGGTGCAGCAGACACGGGCGGCGACCCGGGCAAAGGCGTTGTGGCGCTCGACGAGCCAGGCGCCCCACCGGGTGTCCTTGGCGAGGGCGATGGGCCAGGGGAACGGCTTGCTCCTCGGCAGGGGGAAGGCGGCGGTGTTGAGCAGCACCAGGCGCCGGATCCGCTCGGGGTGCTGGGTGGCGTAGGCCATCCCGATCATGCCGCCCCAGTCGTGGACGATCAGATCGAAGGGCTGCTGGAAATCGAGGGCGTCAACGAGACGCCCCAGGTCGGCCACGCGATCGGCGAGGCGGTAGCCGTAGCGCCCGTCGGCCGGCCGATCGGAGAGCCCGCAGCCCACGTGATCCGGGGCGATGGCGCGGTGGTCCGCGCGAAGATCGAGCACCAGGTTGCGGTAGTAAAAAGACCAGGTGGGGTTGCCGTGGAGCATCACCACCGGCGGGCCCGAGCCCTCGTCGAGGTAGTGCATCCGGATGCCATCGCCGCGATCGAAATGGCGCCCCTGGAAGGGGTAAAGCTGGGAAGAAATCACGGGCTTCACCACGAGGTCACCTTGTACCCACGAAAACCAGAGGGAGGGGCCAGGAGGGGGGCGACGGGGGGGAGGCGGGTAACCATACGATCTCCATCATGGAGCAATTGAGGCCGCTGCCGATGCCCATGAGGCCGACCCGCGCGCCCCGGCGGAGGCGACCGGCGTCCCGGGCCTTGCCGAGGGTGATGGGGATGGCGGCAGGGCCGATGTTGCCGAAGCGAGGGTAGATGGCGAAGACCTTGCGGGGGTCGACGCCGATGGCCTCGACGAAGCGGTCGGTGTGGGCGGCGCTGACCTGGTGGATGACGATCTCGTCGAGGATCTCGGGGGACCAGCCCAGCTCGATGCGGGCTTGCTCGAAGGTGCGGCGGGCGAGGGCGACGCCGGCGACGAGGAGGGAGGTCGGGTCGGTGCGCATCTCGTCGGGTTGACCGACGCAGAGGCGGTTGTGCTCGGTGGCGGCGAGGGCGACGCCGCCGAGGAAGCGGTGGCCGTGGGGGGCGAGATCGGAGCGAGCGAGGACGGCGGCGGCGGCGCCGGAGCCGAGGGTGAGGGTGGCGAAGTTATCGCGAAACATCTGGGCATCGCAGGCGGGGCTCTGGAGGCGCGCGATGGTGGATTCGACGGCGAAGCGGCTGCCCTCGCCGTCGACGACGAGGCCCACGTCGACGGCGCCTCGCTCGATCATCATGCTGACCATCTCCATGCCGTTGAGGAAGGCGAGGCAGGCGTTGCCGATGTCGAAATTGAGGCAGGTCGGGGGGAGGCGCAGGTTGCCGTGGACGAGGGCCGCCACGGAGGGCTCGATGTAGTCCTTGCAGACCGAGGTGCTGACGATGACCCCGACCCGGGAGCGCTCGACCCCCGCGAGGTGCAGGGCCTGCTCGGCGGCGGCGGTGGCGACCTCGCTGGGCTGGACGCCCCGCTCCCAGAAGCGACGTTCCTCGATGCCGGTGAGGGCCGTGAGCAGGTCGAGGCGGATCCCCAGGCGCTCGGCCGTGGGCCAGAGCTGTCGCTCGATGTCGGTGGTCGGGACCACGAGGGGCGCGTCGAGGTAGGCGAGCCCGGCGATCGAGACGTTGTGGAAACGCATGACCGGCGCAAACAACCGAATCCCCCCTGCGCCGTCAAGCAAACCGAACGGTGACACGGGCATGGTACAGTGAGGGGTCATGCACCAAGAGCGACCCAGCCAGCGACCGCCAAGAGCCGAACTGCCCTCGGACCCCCGCATGGAACCGGGCTCCGAGCGCCTCTCGCTGGAAGAAGAGGTGGTCCTGCCGGCCCGGCTCCGGGGTCTGGACGGCCCGATCTCGCGGCGGAGCATGCCCGCCCCCGCGCGCCCCGCGGAGCCCCCGGCGGACGAGGGCGACCTGCACCGCCGCCTGGGCCAGCTCCACAAGGAGCTCGCGGAGGCCAGCGCCCTGATCTCCCGGCAGCAGGTCCACCTGGCCGCCGAGCGCAACCGCATCGAGGAGCTGGAGCTGCGGCTGGATACCGCGGAAAAATTGCGGACCGAGGCCCACCTCTCCCAGCAACAGCACGAGATCCGCATGACCGAGGCCGGGATGCGCATCAGCGAGCTGGAGCAGCAGCTCTCCGAGGCCCACCTGCGGGAGCGCTCCGCCCTGGGGGAGCAGGCGGTGCACCAGCAGCAGCTCCGGGAGCTCGAAGCGAGGATGCAGAAGCTGCAGAAAGAGCGGGACGACGCCTCCGAGCTGTTCGAGGAGGCCTGCCGGGAGCAGGAGGAAGAGAAGAAGAAACGGCTGCTGGCCGAGGCGTCCCTGGAGAACGAGCGCGCCCTGAGGAGCGCCGAGCAGGAGCGGGCTCGCCTCGAGCTGGCCGCCGCGGTCCTTGATGCCCAGCGGGAGGCGCGCCTGGAGCACGTCAACGTCGCCGAGAACCTCCAGGCCGCGCTGGCCCGCGCCGAGGAGGAGCGGCAGGCCCAGAACGAGCGCCACCGCCTTGCCATCGAGCAGCTCGAGCAGGAGCGCTTCCGGGTCCGCGCCGAGGCCGCCGAGGCCAAGGCGTCGCTGCTGCTGGAGCAGGACATGCGCTCCAAGGCCCGCGCCGCCTACGAGTCCGCCATGGCCCGGATCCGCGGCGAGCAGGAGCGCGCGCTCCAGGCCCGAGAAGAGGAGCTGAAGCAGGCCCAGAGCAGGGCCTCCGAGGCGTTCCAGGCCCTCGATGAGCTGCGCCGGCAGGACCTCCCTGCCAGCGTCGAGCGCCTCCAGCAGCGCTGCCGCGAGCTGGAGCAGGCCCTGCGCCAGGCCGAGGAGGGGCGCCGCGTCGCCGAGCAGCAGGCGTCCGAGGCCCAGAGCAAGGCCCGGCAAGAGCAGGAACGCCAGGGGGCGCAGCAGCAGCGGCGCCAGGAGGCGGAGCGCGCGGTGCAGCAGAAGCTGACCGAGCTGACCGACGCCCTACGCCGGCTCGCTGGGCCGGGAGAAGCGGGAGACCAGAAAAGCTAGCTGACTACGCAGCAGCTCGCGGGCCAGATCGAGGCGATCCGGGTTGCGGGTCGGCACCCTCGTCAAAAGCGACCCCCCCTCGTAGAGACGGCGCGTGAGGAGGCGCTGGAGCTTGCCGCTGCTGGTCTTGGGGAGGACGCCGGGCTTGAGGGAGAGGACCTCATCGACGGTGAGGCCGAGGGTCTCCTGGATGAGCTGGCGGACCTGGACGCGGGCCTGCTGCTGCTCCTCGGCGGAGAGGAGGTTGGTCTCGAAGACCACGACGACCCGCTCGCGGTCGCGCTCGGGGGTGCTGAAGGCGACGATGTTGCCCTTGCGAACGGCGGCGACGCGGCCGGCGGCCCACTCGATGTCGTGGGGGTAAAAATTGCGGCCGTTGACGATGATGAGCTCCTTGGAGCGGCCGCAGACGATGACGTCGCTGTCGGCGAGGTAGCCGAGATCTCCGGTGTGGAACCAGCCTCCGGCCATGACCTCGGCGGTGAGGGTCGGGTCGTCGAAGTAGCCTTGCATGAGGCTGGGCCCGCGGAGGCGAAGCTCGCCGATGGAGCGCTCGGGCAGGGGGTGCTCGGAGAGGAGGTCATCGGGGGCGAAGACCGCGATCTGGTGGCCGTCGATGACCTGGCCGCAGCGAACGAGGCGGACGGCCTGCGGGTGGTCGAAGCTGATGGGCTTGGCGACGCCTTCTTCGTAGAGGGAGGGGCCGTGGACGTCGTCGAAGCGAGCGCCCTCCTGGCGGGTCTCGAAGGAGACCGCGAGGGTGGACTCGGCCATGCCGTAGCTGGGGACAAAGGCCCGGCGGGCGAAGCCCCAGGGGGCGAAGGTGCGGGCGAAGGTCTCGATGGTGTCGGCGCGGATCGGCTCGGCGCCGCAGCCCGCGACGCGCCAGGAGGAGAGGTCGACGCCGTCGAGCTCTTCGGGGCGGACGCGCTTGGCGGCGAGGGCGTAGGCGAAATTGGGCCCGTAGGAGATGGTGCCCCGGTGCCGGCTGAGGGCGCGGAGCCAGACCGCCGGGCGCCGCAGGAAGGTGAGGGGCGGCAGCAGGATCACCGGGACGCGCTGCACCAGGGGGGCCACGACGAAGCCGATGAGGCCCATGTCGTGGTAGAGCGGGAGCCAGCTCACGGCCACGTCGTCCGGGCCGACGCGGAGGCCCTGGCGGTTGATCGCCTCGACGTTGGCCATCAGGCTGGCGTGGGTGACGACGACGCCCTTGGGTCGAGCGACGGAGCCGCTGGTGAACTGGAGCAAGGCGACGTCGTCGGGGGCGACGCGGACGGGGTAGAGCTCCTCGCGGGCGGCCTGGACGTCCTGGATCGAGAGCATCTTGCGGAGCGAGGGGCAGGAGGCCTCGACGCCGCCCAGGAGCCGCAGGATCGTGGGCGTGGTGACGAGGGCGCGGGCGCCGGCGCGGGCGACGATGTGGCGGGTGCTCTCGAGGTAGCCGCGGAACTGCCCGAGGCCGGTCGGGGGGTAAATGGGCACCGGGATGATGCCGGCGCGCAGGGCCCCGAAGAACGTGAACAGGAAGTCGTCGTTGTCCGGCAGGATGATGGCGAGGCGGTCCCCCTTGCGGAGCCCGAGGGCCTGGAGCGCGCCGCCGTGGCGGGCGCTGGCGCGCTCGACCCCCGCGTAGGAGAAGAAGGGCTCGGCCTTCCCCTCTTCCTGGTGAAAATGGTAGCCCCGACCGGCTTCTGCGCGGCCTGCTGCCTGCTCGAGGGCGTCGACGAGGGTGCGGGGGCTCATGAGTGGTAGACCCTCGGGGAAGCCTCCATGCGGAGCTCGACGGCCCGGAGCATGTCGCCCACGGTCTCGAGCTCCGGCAGGATCTCATCCGGGAGGCGGACGCCGAAGTGATCCTCGATCTCGGCGGCGATCTCCATGAGCTCGACGGAGTTGAGGCCCAGCTCTCCGCACATCGATGTGGCGGTGCCGATCTGGACCGGTTCGTGGACATGGGCGCGGAGCAAGGTGAACAGCTCGGCCCTCAGGTCACGCTGGCTCATGGGCGCTTGCCCCCCGCGATCTGCACCAGGATCACCGTGACGTTGTCGCGCCCGCCGGCCTGGTTGGCCTGCTCGACCAGCCTGTGAGCCCGGTCTTCGAGAGATAGTTCTTGGTTCATCAGCGTTTCCACCAGCGCGTCGTGGCTTACCATGCGGGAGAGCCCGTCGGAGCACAGCATGTAAAGATCGGAGACCCTGGGGGCCTCGATCAGCAGGTCGACCTCGAGGGATTCTTCGAGGCCGACCGCCCGGGACAGCATGGCCGCGTTGCTGCCCTGGAGGCCCGCGGCGCCCAGCGTGTGGTCGACGGTGAGCTGCCGGAGGTCGCCGTCCCGGAGGCGATAGCAGCGGCTGTCGCCGGCGCTGGCGATGACCGCCTGCCCCAGATCAGAAGAGACCTGCAGGAGCACCAGGGTGGTACCCATGCCGTGGTAGGCGTCCACCTGGGTAGCCTGGGCCAGGACCTCGCGGTTGGCGGCGAGGACAGCGGCCTCGACGCGGCGAGCCTCCGGCGGGAGGGCCCGGGGGTCGGCAGGGGGCGAGGGGGCCTCGCGCAAGGCAGAGGCGATGGTGTCGACCGCGAGGCGAGAGGCGACCTCCCCCGCGGCGTGGCGCCCCATCCCGTCCGCCACCGCGTAGACCCGCAGGTCTTCGAGCACCAGGAAGCTATCCTCGTTGTGCTTCCGCTTGAGCCCCGGGTCGGTGCGCGCCACCGCCACCACCACCCCGCCGGCAGGGCGTTCTTCCCCGGAAGAGGCACCCTTCTTTGGCCTCCCGGACCAGTAAATCAGCAGGGCCACCACGGCCACCACCGCGAGCAGCAGCGTCGCACCTGTTCCCATCGCGCCCCGTGACCTTACAACGGATTCCTCGCGCCACCCACCCACAAACCCGCCCGCCCCCGTGACGCGCCGGGCTAAACCGGGGCCTCCCTGGCTCGCGGATTTGCACCCGGGGAACAGGGAACCAAAGGAGAACAGGATGGCCTCGGCCTGCTTCTCCTCCCGGAGATTCCCCAGAACTTCTCTCGGGTAACCGTCGCGGTACATCGACCAGGCCAGCTTGCAGTCCCCCGCTCGCTCGGCGCACCGGGCGGCAACGCGGTAGAGCCCCACCGGCGCCTCGCCCTCCGGCAGGGGGACCTGGGGCAGCAGCCGCGTCACGGTCTCGAAGCCCTGCAAGCACGCCCCGCCCTCCACCTTGCGGCTCCCCCCTTCCTGGAGGGCACGCCAGGCCTCCAGCAGGGTCGTCTTGCGGGTGTCCTGCTCCCGCGGGTCGGGGGCGCTGGCTGCGCTATCGACGGGGGCCGCGCTCGCCACCGGGGCCTCGCTCGCGGCGGCGAGCGCGCTCGCGGGAGGAGCCGACTCCTCGGGGGCTGGCGCCCGCGCGGAAGGCGCCTCCCCCGGGGGAACGCAGGAGAGCGCCGCGGCCACGGCGCCCCCAACCCAGGCCCACTGATGCCTGCTCATCGCTGCCAGCGTAGCGCAACCCGGGGCCCGCAGGGGCGACGCCCTTCTGCTAAGGTGCCCTCCCATGCGCCTCTCTCTTCTCGTGGTCCTCCCCCTGGCGATCCTCCCGGCCCTCGGGTCGGGTTGCAGCAAACCCGCGGCCAGCAGCGACAGCGAAGCGAAGACCTACTCGACCAAGGGGACGATCAAGACCTTCGGCCCCGACAAGAAGTACGCCAGCATCGCTCACGAAAACATCCCGGGCTACATGTCCGCGATGACCATGTCCTTCGAGCCCCAGACCCCCTCGATGCTGGACGGGCTCAACGCCGGCGACAAGGTCGAGTTCACCTTCAAGGCCGACGGCTCCAAGCACATCATCACCGCGATCAAAAAAGCCCCCTGAGCGCATGACCACCATCGATCTTCGCTCGGATACGGTGACGCGACCGACGCCGGCCATGCGCGACGCCATGGCCCGCGCCGAGGTGGGTGACGACGTGTACGGAGAAGACCCGACGGTCCTCGCCCTGCAAGAGCGCGTCGCCGCCCTCTGCGGCAAGGAGGCGGCCCTCTTTGTCCCCAGCGGGACCCTCGGCAACCAGCTCGCCCTGATGACCCAGACCCGGCGCGGGGACGAGGTCATCATCGGCGAGGGCGCCCACTGCGCCTGGTACGAGTCCGGCGCCGGCGCCGCGCTGGCGGGCGTCCAGTTTGCGGTCGCCGGCCAGGGAGGTTTCTTCAACGCCGCCCAGCTCATGGCCGCCCGCAAGCCCGACGCCTACTATTACCCACGCACCTCCCTCGTCGCCCTCGAGAACACGCACAACCGGGCCGGCGGCCGCTGCTGGCCCCCGGGCCTCCTCGACGAGGTGACCGGCGCCGCCCGCGCCGCAGGCCTCGCCCTGCACCTCGACGGGGCCCGCCTCTGGAACGTGGCGGTGGCCCAGGGGCGCACCCCGGCCCAGCTCTGCGCCCCCTTCGATACCGTGAGCGTCTGCTTCTCCAAGGGCCTCGGCGCCCCGGTCGGCTCGGCCTTGCTCGGGCCTCGCCCCCTGATCCACGAGGCCCACCGGCTCCGCAAGATGATGGGCGCCGGCATGCGTCAGGTCGGCATCCTCGCCGCCGCCGCCCTGTACGCCCTCGACCATCACCGCGAACGGATCGCCGAAGACCACCGGCATGCCCGCGATTTCGCGCAGCTCATGGCCGAGGCGCCCCGGGTCACCGTCGATCGCGACGCCGTCGAGACCAACATCGTCAACCTCCAGACCCCCGCCCTCGACGCGCACCGGATCGTCGAGCTCGCCGCCCGCGAAGGTCTCCTCCTGGGCGCCACCGGGCCCCACACCCTCCGGGCGGTCTTCCACCTCGACCTGACCCCCGCCCAGATCCCCGACGCCGCTCGCCGCCTCACCCGCGCCCTGGCCGCCGCCCCCGCCTGAAGCCCCTCACGGCTCCGCCAGCGCGCGCCGGTGATCCACCATCAGGCACCGGTCCTGCACCACGTCGATCCCCGCCTCCGCCAGCTTGCACGCCACCAGATCGTGCCGGATCCCCTGCTGCAACCACACCATCGGCGGGCGCAGCTCCAGCAGCTCCGCCAGGTGCGCCGGCAGATCCGCCGGCCGACGGAACACGTTGACCAGCTCGACCCCCTCCAGGCCCCGCAGCGAGCGCCGCACCGGAGCCCCCAGGATCTGCGTCGCCTCCGGGTAGTACACCGGCACCGGGATCACCTCGACCCCCGCCTGCACCAGGTACTTTGGCACATAAAACGCAGGCTGATCCGCCTGCTGCTCCGTCTTGATCCCCAGCACCGCCGCCCGCCGCAGCCCCCGCAACCGCGCCCTCAGCTCGGGCACCAGGCTGTCCCAGATCCGTCCGCTCATCCCCCTCACTGTAGCCGCCCTCGACGCCGCGAGAAGTAGAGATCTTCCACAGGTGTCAAAACAAACCCTGAGCGCGGCACGAGGGCCCTCAATCGCCGCCGAGGACGCGCTGGAAGAACCAGCCGAGGCCGGCGAGGATGATGAGCACGCTGAGGGCCCGGACCCCGTGGCGCTCGAACCAGGAGAGGCGACGGAGCAGGTGCAGCAGGCCCAGCAGGGGCAGCATCACGGCGAGCTGACCGGCCTCGACGCCGAGGTTGAAGAAGAGGAGGGCCTGGGGGATGCGGGCCGCCGGGAGGGCGATCTCGGCCAGCACTCCGGCGAAGCCAAAGCCGTGGATGAGGCCGAAGGGGAAGGTGACGCGCCAGCGCCCCTCGGCGTTCTTGACGAAGAAATTCTCGACGCCAATGTAGGCGATGGAGAGGGCGATGGCGGGCTCGACGAGGCGAGGCCCCGGGGACCAGAGGCGCAGGGCGGCGAGGGCGAGGGTGAGCGAGTGAGCCACGGTGAAGGCGGTGATGACGCCGACCAGAGAGCGCAGCCGCCCCCCCACCAGGACAAGCCCGAGGAGGAAGACCAGGTGGTCGTAGCCCGTGAGGATGTGCTCGACGCCGAGGAGGAAGAGCCCGGAGACGGAAGAGGGGGCGGCGTGGGCGGCCTCGGGGGCCTGGGGAGCTGCGCTGGAGGCCGGGGTCGGCCCCGGCGTGAGCCGCAGGGAACGGCTGGCGGCGAAGGTGACCGCGTCGGCGGTGGAGCGCCCGGACTCGAGGGAGGAGAGCTGCCGGTGGCCATGGGCCAGGCGCTCCAGGTAATCGATCTCGACGGACCAGGAGCGAGGGGCGGCCGCGCAGCGGTGGGTGGAGCGCAGCTCGATGCCGTCGCCCTCCACCAGGCGAGCCGAGGAGAGCTTGCCAGGGCAGGGTTGCTCGTCGCCGCGCACCTGGAGCTGCTGGACAAAGAGCCCCTCGATGGCGGGCAGGGCGGCCTTGATCTCGGCCTCGGACAGCGCGCCGTCGCGGTCCGAATCGGAGCCGTTCACGGCCGCCGCGAGCTCGCCGTTCTGGAAGACCATCTCGGCGTCGAGCTGGCCCCCCTGGGCGCGGTACACCCCGCGGGACAGGCCGACCTGGTGCGCCTGCGCCGCCGCGGGCGCCAGCAGCAGCAGGGCGAGGGTCTGGACCAGCAGGAGCGAGCGAGGGGCGCTCACCGGGGCTCCCCCTTGAGCAGGCGGGCCGCTTCCTCGGCGCCGGAGCGGTCAAAATGTGGGTTCATCTTGAGGGCATTCCTGAGCCATTTTTCCCCGGCGGCGCGGCGCTTGAGGGCGAGCTCCAGGACACCTCGATGAAAGAAGAGGGAAGCGTCTCTGGTGCCGAGCCGGGTGGCGCGCTCCAGGTGGGGGCGAGCCTCCTCGACGCGACCGGCGCGGAGCAGGGCCCAGCCCAGGGCGTCCTCGGTGTAGATATCGCCGCGGCGCTCGGCTTCCTTCTGGGCCAGCCGCACCGCCTCCTCGGGGTCGCGGTTCTTGGTGGCGAGAAAGAGCGCCAGGGTCCGGGGGTCGTGGAGGCGCCCCTGCGTCACCGCATGCTCGTGGGCCTTGCGGGCGCCCTCCTCGTCGCCGGCGGCCGCGAGGGCGTCCCCGAGGTGCCACGCGGTCTCGACCAGGGGGCTCTTCTTGAAGGAGGCCTCCAGGGCCGCCGCCGCCTCCTTCGCCTTGCCCAGCGCCAGCAGCGCCCGCCCCTTGCCTGCGAGCGCGGGGGCGTTGTCGGCGAGGCTCTCCAGCGACTTCTCGAACCCCGCCAGGGCGCCCTCGTAATCGCCCTCGTGCCAGAAGAGGTAAGCGGCCTGGGAGAGGGCCCAGGCGTGGGGCTCCGGGTCCTTCGGGGAGCGCCCGGAGCTGGCCGCCTTCCAGGCCGCCGCCTTTGCCCCCGGCAGATCCCCCTGGAGCCACCGGAAGTACGAGGCCCGGGTGTACGCCGCCAGGTTGGGCTTCAGGTCCATCATCTTCTGGGCCGCGGCGGCGGCGTCCTCGAAGCGCCCCAGCTCCAGCAGCGCATCGCTCCGGGCCCCGAGCGCCCCCAGGTCCTCCGGGAGGACCGCGAGGGCCCGCTCCGCCAGGTCAAGGGCATCGCGGAACTGGTGATCGTTGAGGGCCACCTGGGCCTTGAGCCCCAGCGCCAGGCCGTGCCTGGCGTCGATCAGCAGCGCCTCGTCGGCGCAGGCCCCCGCGTTCAGATAAAACCCCGGATCGGAGCGCTCCCGCGCCAGCTGGATCCAGAGCCGCCCGAGCTGCACCCAGTAGTCCGCCTTCCCGGGGAGCTTCCGCAGCGACTCCTGCCCCTGAACGATCTGCTGCGCCGCCAGCCCCGACCCCCCCGGGGGCTGGAGCGCCAGGCGCCGCGAGGGTCGCTCCGGGGCCGGGGCGCTGGAGGCCGCCGCCGGGGCGGATGCAGAGGCCGCGGCGGACGGGGCGGGGGCGCCGGGGGAGCAGCCGGAGGCGGCGAGCAGGAGCCATGGACCGAGGCGCAGGAGGGGGCGAGCCGGGGGGCGCATAGGGAATTTCTCTACAGTATGGAACTTATCTACAAAAAGCGAAACCCCCGCCGCCGCGCGGAGGCGCGCGGGGCGAGGGCCTGCGGGGGGGCTAAGGGGGTAGGCTTGCCCTTGCCCTCGTCGTAGCCGGTCCAGGGGGTGGGCAGGTACGGGAAGGCGTCGGTGTAGTTGGCGTCGTTGTAGTCGACGCCGTCGCTGATCAGGAGGCCCGCGGGGCCGCCGGGGGTGATGGCGTCGACGAGGTTCTGGAGGCCCGCGAGGACGACGGTGGCGAGGATGTCGGTGACGTCGTTTTCCCTGTTGGCAGCGCCGGTGAGGGCGGGGCCGAGGGGGCGTCCGTTGGGGAAGCCAACGGGGGCGCCGAAGTCAACGCGGAGCACGTCGCCGGTGGAGGTGAGGGGGAAGCCGCCGGGGGCCGTGGGGTCCGACAGGACGTTCATCGCGGTGACGATGTCGGTCCGACCGGACTTGAGGCTGGTGACGACGTTGGCCGGGACCCCGAGGGCGGTGTAGATGCCGACGGCCTCGGCGTCGCGGACCGCGACCGGGTTGAGGATGTAGGCGCCGTAGTTGGTGACGTCATCCTTGGGGTGGGTGCGGCTGAACTTGTCCTTGTCCTGGATGCCGATGACGACCTCGTTGATGAGGGGGAGGCCGAGGCGCGAGACCTGGACCCAGGGGCCGAAGCCCTGCTTGGAGCCGTCGTTGCGCAGGATGGTCATCTTGCGGCGGCTGGCGGAGGTCCAGACGCCGAGGCGATCCTTGAAGGCATCGTTGGCGGCGACGGTGGGGATGGAGGCCGCCGGGATGTCGAAGGAGATGGCGTGGCAGTTGTAGCCTGCGACGCCGTCCTGGGCGGTGCCCTTGGGGCGGAGGTTGGCGAGGTCGAAGAAGCCGCCGAGGTCGACGTAGAAGCCGTCGTCACGGGGGCCCGCCCAGACCAGGCCGCCGCCGTTGGTGGGCTTGGCCTTGGAGAGCGCGAAGGTCTCGTAGGCCGCCTTGGTGTTCTGCGGGAGGCCGTAGGCGACGGTGTTGGTGCGGGGCCCGATGTTCGGCGGGGCGACCTCGACGTCCGTCGCGATCACCGTGGAGACGCCGCCCTTGACCTCGGTCACCGAGAAGGTCTGCTTGCGGCCGGAAAGCTGGGAGAAGAACTCCTTGCCGCCGCCGACCGGGAGGGTGAGGTCCGCCGGGTCCACGATGGGTGCGGCGGAGGTCGAGAAGCGGAACTGGTAGGTGACCACGTCCTCGAGGCTGGCGCTGCCGCGGGCGATGTGGAGCTCGTAGAGCACGTCGTCGCCGAAGGAGTGGAAGTTGGGCCCGCCGGAGGGCTCTTCCATGGGGTTGTAGGCCATGACCACGTGGAGCTTCCCGGTGGAAGCGTCGCCGGTGTGCCAGGCCCAGAGGTCGGTGCTGTCCGCCACCGGGTCCTGGGAGATGGCCGGGGCCTCGCGGTGGCTGGACGCCGCCGCCACGCCGCTGAAGCCGAGGATACCGAGGGCCGCGATCGCGGCGCCGAACGAAGCAATCGTCTTACGCATGATTTTCCTTCCTTCAGAAGCCATCACTTCTCAGCCACCCAGACCGCCCCGGAACCATTGGCCCCGAGCCCATCAACAAACGAGTACACCTCGGCGTTCATCGCGCGGTGCAGGCCCGAGGGCTCGGACTGCGCGCCGATCGCCGTGAAGGTGACCGTCTTGTCGGCCAGCACCACGCGGGCGATGGACGAAGCCCCGCTCGCGCCCTGCGCCGCCACCAGCACCGCGGAGCCGTCGCCCGAGAGCGCAGCGCCGCCGTTGAGCCCCACGCGGAGGCCGCCCACGACGACCGTCGCCGCGTTGCCGTTGACCTCCAGGAGGCTCCCGATGGCCCCGGTCGACACCGAGGAGACCAGGAACACCTTGGTGCCATCGGAGGCGATGCCGCCGGGCTCACCCAGCGTGCCGCCCTCGACCACCGCCGAGGGGTTGCCGCCGGGCGTCGCCTTGAACAGCGTCGCCTGGCCGGTCGCCCCGGAGCCACCGAAGTAGAGCTGGTCGACGTCGTTCTCCTTGACCACCGAGATCGAGCGCGCCTGGCGGCCCGCGATGGAGACCGCGGGGGTCCCGCCGCCTGCGGCCAGCGACAGGATGGCGCCGGCGTCCGCGCCGCCATCCGAGTAGCCCACGTCGGCGATGTAGAGGGTCTGGCCGTCCGAGCTGATCGAGATGCCCACCGGCGCCGAGAGCAGGTTGCCCTGATCCAGGCGCTGCAGCCCGGACCCATCCTTCATCACCATGAACACCGCGCCGCCCCCGGTGGCCGGGTCGAGCGCCGTGAAGTACACCGAGCACCCGTCGGGGCTCGGCACCGCGTCGAAGGGCGACACAAACACGGAGCCACCGGTGGCCACCGCCTTGATCTTGTCGCCGGTCAGCTCCCCGTTGCCGGTCGCCTCGCCGCACAGCGTCGCGCCGCCGCCACCGCCCGCGCCGGAGTCTCCTCCGCCGCCCGCGTTGCCAGCCGCACCGGCGTCGCCGCCAGCGCCCGCGCCGCTCGCGCCGGCGTCGCCGCCAGCGCCCGCGCCGCTCGCACCGGCGTCGCCGCCAGCACCAGCACCGCTCGCACCGGCGTCGCCGCCAGCACCCGCGCCGCTCGCACCGGCGTCACCGCCAGCGCCCGCGCCGCCAGCGCCCGCGCCGCCTGCTCCCGCGCCGCCTGCTCCTGCGCCTGCCGTACCACCGGCGCCAGCACCACCGACCCCGGCGGTACCCGCCGTGCCGCCGGTGCCCGCCGCCGAGCCACCCGCACCGGCGGTGCTGCTTCCCGCAGCGCCACCCGGGATGTTCTCGTCATCCTCGCAGCCGGCGATGAACACCGACAGCGAGAGTGCGCCCAGCAGGGTGAGCGGGCTCGCAAGACGCCAGATCTTGTCTTTTCTGGCTTTCTTCATCCTCTCCTCCATGGTTTACCCGAATTTTCTCACGCGAAAATCAGGTCGATAAAACCCTGTGCATGGCAAGAAAATCATCCGTCAAGATAGGCGAAGATCTCCTCACTTGCGCCGCCATCGTTTCGATGTTTCGCGTTGACGGCAACCCACTTTTGACCGGTAACACGCATGATATTTTCGTGTTACCGCCAGAATTTACGCGGGAATGCGCCATGTACGAACGGATGCAACGAACGGTTCGCTTCTCTCATCGAACTTCCTGGGCCACCTCGACCAACCGGATAAATCAGGAAGCAAACCTCCGGAATTCAAGGGGTCTTCTTACCCTCGATGGAACGCTCTCCAATCCGACCAAGGCGGGTCTCGACTACCCCCCCTCGCTGCTGACGGCCCTGACCGACAGCAAGGGGCTTCAATACGAACCTGAACCCCTGGGGGCCCCCGCGGCGCGAGCGGCGCTGGCCTGCTGGTACCGGGAGCAGGGGCGGCGTTGCACCGAGGAGCGCGTGATGCTGACGGCCAGCAGCAGCGAGTCCTACGGGTACCTGTTCCACCTGCTCGCGGACCCCGGCGACGAGGTGCTGATCCCGGCCCCCAGCTACCCGCTCTTCTCGTTCCTGGCGGACCTGGCGGGCGTACAACTGAAACCTTACCCGCTGCGGTACGACGGGAGCTGGTACCTGGACCCGGGGGAGGTCGAGGCCCGGCTCACGGGGCGAAGCCGGGCGATCCTGGTGGTGTCGCCCAACAACCCGACGGGCTCGTACCTCAAGAGCGACGAGGTGCGGGGGCTGGTGGGGCTGGCCGCGCGCCACGGGCTGGCGTTGATCAGCGACGAGGTGTTCTTCGAGTACCCCTTCGGGGCACCGCGGGGCCCCAGCCTGTCGGAGCAGGATGGCTGTCTGACCTTCACGCTGGGGGGCCTCTCCAAGCTCGCGGCCTTGCCCCAGCTCAAGCTCGGCTGGATCCTGCTCAACGGCCCGGAGGCCCAGGTGTCCGCCGCGCTGTCCAGGCTGGAGCTGATCGCAGACACCTTTCTCTCGGTGGGCACACCGGTGCAGCTGGCGCTGCCTTCGTTGCTGGAAGCGGCAGCGCAGGTGCGGGGCCAGATCCGCGAGCGCACCGCCCGGAACCTGGCGGCGCTCCAGGGGGGGCTCGCGGGCTCCAGCGGGACCGTGCTCCAGGTCGAGGGCGGCTGGTACGCGGTGGTCCAGCCGCCAGCCACGAGGACGGAGGAGGAGTGGGCCCTCGCGCTGCTGGACCGGGGTCTCCTGGTGCACCCCGGGCACTTCTTTGACTTCGATCGAGAGCCTTACCTCGTGCTCAGCCTGCTGCCTCACCCCCGCGACTTTGACGCGGCCACGGCGCTGCTACGGGCAGAGCTGGATAGCTGAGCGGGCGCTCAGCTCTTCTTCTTCTGAAAGAGCTTCCCGAAGAGCCCGGGCTTGCCCTCGTCCTCGGCCTGCGCCCCCTGGCGCCGCATCTCGAAGAGGCGCACCTCGCGGGCCGCTTCCAGGTGCTTCGGGTTCTGCTCGAGCACCCGGCGAAAGTCGGAGATCGCCTTGTTTTCATGGCCCATGCGCTTGAGCACGGTGCCGCGGTAGAAGAGCGCCTCCTCGGCCTGGGGGCTCTCTTCGATGGAGCGGTTGAGCAGCTCGATGGCCTCCGGGAGCTGGTTACGGAGGGCGTGGATCCAGCCGCGGAGGGCGAGGTGGTCCGGCTGCGGGTCGAGGGAGACGGCCTCCTGGGCCAGCCGCTCGGCCTGGTCCACGTCGTTGCGCCGCAGCAGGATCTGGGCCTTCTGAAACGCGTGGGAGGCCCCGAGCACGCGCTCGACCTCGGCCTGCTCGGCGGCGCTGTTCCCGCCGCCGGGGGCCTGCAGCGCGGCGTCGTAGGAGGCCCGGGCCGCCGGGTCGGTCAGCGTCTTGTGGGCCTCGACGATGGCGCCAAACACGCGGGAGGATTCGGCGCGGAGATCCTCGAGGGCCGCGGGGAGCCGGTCCGGGTGGAAGACCTTGACCGCGGCAAGGAAGGCTTTTTGAACCTCGGCCCCGGTGGCATCCGGCGCGATCTGGAGCACCTCGTAGTGGTTCTTCCCGGAGAGATCCGCCGCCCGCTCGGAGATCTGGCGGCGGCGCTCGGTCCATTCGTCCTGCGAGGGCGGAGGCGTCGAGTTGCGCTCGATGACCGCGGCGGCCGGCGCGGGTGTCGGGGGCGCCGAAGGCGGGGGCGCCGGCGGGACGTCGGAGATGATCGGGTTGCGGGGGATGCGCACCGAAGGCGGCGCGGCGCCGGAGAGGGGCTGGCGGGAGGACGGGGGGCTGGACGGGGTCACCGAGGAGGCCGGGATCACCTTGCTGACCGACGACACCGAGGACGGGGCCGGCGTGATCGACGGCGGGGCCAGCGTGTTCACGCTGCCGGTGGTCAACGACACCATCGAGGAGACCACGCTCTCCTCGGTCAGCCTGGGCACCCCCAGCGGCCACTGGCTGGGCCCCAGGTCGAGGTGCCGCGCGATGGCCAG
The DNA here is from genome assembly GCA_025453595.1 of Polyangiaceae bacterium. Taxonomy (GTDB): domain Bacteria; phylum Myxococcota_A; class Polyangia; order Polyangiales; family Polyangiaceae; genus JANWXX01. The sequence continues at coordinate 7,785 of JALOQB010000011.1, read as the reverse complement.
GGTGTAGAGCAGCAGCCGCACGCCGTCGAAGGGCTCGGGGCTCGCTCTGCGGATCGCGGCGTAGGAGAGGCGCTGGAGGAAGATCCAGTCGAGGTAAGCCGATTCTTCCCGCGAGAACCCGAACAGCTCGAGGTTCGCGTGGGTGTGGAGCGCCAGCGGGCGCGCCCCCAGCTTCTGCAGCGACTCCTCCATGCGGGTCTGATCGTTCCATTCGCGCATGCACCGCAGCACCAGCGCCAGCGGCGAGGATTCGAGCGCCACCTGCTCGGGCAACAGATCGTGCTGGTTGAAGAAGCCGTAAAGGGTGCTCCGCGGCAGATCACAGAGCGCCACGACACGCATCGCCTGCTGCTCTGCCAGGGCCTGCATCACCTCCCGGGCCGGCATCAACCCGTCGATGACCAGCTGCTTGCCCAGCAGCACCTTGCGCTCCAGCGCCTTGCGGGCGCAGGCCTCGACGCGCTCGTCCCCCAGCCGCTCTCGCAGCAGATCGCCGAGGCGCGGCGCCGGGGCCGCCGAGCGCACCTTGGCCACCACCCCCGCCTCGAAGACCAGCGAGTGCTCCTGCCCCTCGTGGTCCAGCACCAGCGACCCCGAGAGCCTGCGCGACAGCACGTTGAGCAGCACATGAGGCAGCGGAGATTTCTGGAGATCTCCCGAGAAATCAGCCTGCTTGCCCGGCGGCACGGAGGAGGGGGCACGCCGGGGCGCCTCGGGCTCCGGCACCGCCGTCGTCCCTCGCCCCTGCGTCGTGGCGGCGATCATCGCCTGGGCCACGTTGCTCGCCATCGCGACGGTGCGCCCCTCGTCCGCATCCGGCACCGCCGGGGACGCCGCCGGGAGCGCCCTCCCCCGGAGCGACACGGGGGCCACCGGCTCCGGGTCCGGGGGCTGCACCGCGATGACCGGCGGACGCATCGACGCCACGGGACGCACCGAGATCGGTGGCGCCTCCGACGCAGCAGCCGGCGGCGCCGGCGCCCGCATCGAGGCCGGAGACCTCACCGATACCGGCGGCGCCTCCTGGCGCGCAGCCCGCGGATCGGAGCCCACGATGCGCACGATCTCGGTCCCCTCCTCCCCGGCAGCCACCTCGCGCGGCGCCTCCGGGAGCGCGCCGTCCGCCTCCAGCAGCACCCGCAGCCGCAGCCGCGCCGCGCTCTCCCCCGCCAGCACCACCGCCGAGGCCCCGGAAGAGAGCTGCACCAGCGTCCCGGGTGGCAACAGACCCACCGTGGCCATGAGCAGGCGGAGCGCGGTCATGTCCGCGCGGTCCTTGCTGGCCGAGATCTCTTCTTCGAGGCGCAAGAGGGCCTCGGAGGGGCTGCGGGGCGGCTCGGCCGGCTGGGGGGTGAGCAGGTCGTTGTAGGCGCGGGCCACGGCGACGATGCGCGCATGGAGGGTCGGGGTGCGGAGCCCGCGGTAGAGCGCCCCGAGGAGGGGGACGCGGCGGGCCCAGAGGGCCTCGTAGATGACCACGCTGCGCAGGATGGTGGGCTCGTTGAGCCGCCCCAGGGTGGTGAGCACCGCGGCGGTGCCGGCGGGCAGGCCGCGCTCCGAGGAGTCCGGGAGCATCGTGGGCAGGGCCGCGGAGTCGTCTTCCCCGCGCAAGGCGCGGAGAGCGCGGGGCCGCCCGGCGTCGAGCAGCAGCGCCGCCATGGCGACGCGGGTGAGCACGGCTCGCTCCTGGGTGAGGCGGCGCGTCATGGCCACCGCCAGGATCGCCGTGTTCACCGCGCGGCCCGCCTCGTCATGGTTCGCGTTGCGCACCGCCGTCACCCCGAGGAGCGCCGGGGTGCTGCCCGCCGACAGATCGACCAGCGCCTGGGCGATGCGCTTGATCCGCCGCGGCATCTCCGCCTCGCCGGCCATCAACGCCTCGAAGAAGCGCCGCATCACCACCACCGCCGAGGCGTAGGTCCGCACGACCCGCTGCTCCTCGTCGAGCTGCTCGACCTCGAGCCCCCGCAGCTGGGCCGCCGCCGACACCTCCCGCAGGCGGACCCGGGGCACGTCGAAATCCGAGAACTTCGTCATCGGCTCCCGCAGCGTCCGCGTCACCGCCACCACGAAGCTCCGCAGATCCTCCGCCCCCACGTCCGGCGCAAAGGACAGCTCGGAGCCTCCGCAGCGCTTCATCATCGCCCCCAGCTCCAGCGCCGACTCGTAGACCGAGCGGCTCGCCTTCAGCGGCTCCCCGGAGAAGAACACCACCCCCTTCGCGAAGAAGTACGCCACCGAGTCCGCCGCCTTGAGCCGGTACTCCCGGAAGGCCGCCGCCGCCTCGTCCAGCTGCGTGCGGAACGCCTGGTTCTCCAGCGAGTGCATCTGCGCCAGCTTCAGCAGCCGGAACAGGTGCAGCACCAGCGCCCCGCCGTGCTCCCTCATCCTCCCCTTGCGGACCCGGGCCCCTGCGTCGTGGGTGAGTGCATCCAGGGCGGTCATGGCGCGTTCTCCTTGGCGGCGTTCATCCGGGCTTGCACCTTCTGCGCGGCTTGCAGGGCGGCCCCCTTGAGGTCATCTGAAACCCCCCACCAGCCCTTCTGCGCATCGACCAGCGCGGCGAGCGCCTGGGGAGAGGTCGCGTGCTCCCCGAGGGACTCGGCGGCCAGCAACCGGCTCTGCTCGCGGCCCTCGGCCTTGATCACCTGGCGCTGGGAGAGCAGCGCGATCACCAGGGCCTCGGCCCGGAGCCCGTTGAGCCCCCAGAGGGTGAGTAGCAGCAGCCGGCGCTCCTCGATGGGGAGGCCATGGAAGGAGGGGTCTTCCGCCCGGCGCACCAGGCCTGGCCCGAGCTCCTTGAGGCGGTGCTCGGCCACGGCCTGGAGGGCGCTTTTTCGCACCTCGAAGTCGGTGTCTTCGAGCAAGGGAGCCACGGTGCGAGCCAGCGCCTCCCCGGAGAGCCCCCGGAGCGTCGCCAGCTCGAGGCGCAGCCGGGGCGAGGCGCCCTGGGCGACCGCATCGAGGGCCTGGCGCGCGGCGTCCCCCTGGGCCTTCGCCAGCAGCGCCAGCAGCTCGCGGCCCAGGGCAGGCTCGGCCTGGGGCAAGAAGGCGGCGATGGCCGGGGCGCCTTCCTCGACGACGCGGAGGAGGTAACGCAGCAGCGCCGCCCGGAGCTCGGGGGTGGCCCCGGGCAAGGCCGCCAGCGCCTGCGGGACGGCGCTGCCATCCTGCTGCGAGAGGCCCAGCTCAAGCGCACGGATCAGCTCGGGAGAGGCAGCGCCCGGCTCGGCGGCGAGCCGCAGCGAGAGCTGGAGCGCCTCGCCCCCGAAGAGGGTGTGGACCAGCCGCCGCACCAGCCCTCCGCTCTGGGGCACCCGGGCCTTGAGGACCTCGTGCACCGTGTCGAAGAGCCCCACCACCACGGCGCTGCGCCGGGCCAGCGTGAGGTCCGCAGAGGAGGCGGCCAGGGAGCCGAGCAGCGCGTTCACGTCCTTGCCCCGGGCCCCCTCGTACAGCGCGTCGATGAGCACGTCGACGAAGCGCTCGGTCCAGCGCTCGTTGGAGAGGTTGAACTGGGAGGAGAGGGCGAGCCGCGTCGCGTGATCCAGCCCCAGCGCCGAGGAGAGCGCCTGCTGCTGGGCAGCGGCCCGGTCCACCGAGATCGCCATGGCCCGCGCCTCGGCCTGGGCGGCCTGGGCGGCGCGATCGGCGAGCTGCTCCAGCCGCTCGGAGGCGGCATAGAAGGCCTCACGCGCGGCGGCGCCCCCCTCGGCCCAGTCGTCGGCGCAGGCGACGTGTACGTGCTCCAGATCCCGGTCCCACAGCGCCGTCGCCAGGTCATCCTCTGGAGGTAGATCCCGCGATGGATCCAGCAACCACACGCTCACCAGGCCCCGCAGCTCTTCCTCGGTGATCCCCGGGCTCAGCCCGAACTCGCGCACCCCCGCCTCGAAGAGCGCCCAGGGCACCAGGTCCAGGGGCGCCGCCGGCTCCCAGATGTCGATCTGCCGGTGCAGGAACGAGTAGGGGCGCACCGACCAGCGGATCGCCCCCGGCGCCTCCTCCAGCCCTCGCACCAGCTCTTCGAAGGCATAGCGCAGCTTGCGGCTCGTCTCCGGGTGCTCCCAGCCGTACTGCCGCACCGAGGCCAGCAGCCGATCCAGCTGCCGGAACAGCCCTCGCAGCCGCTGAATATCGGGGTGATCCTCGGTGAGTACCTCCTCCACCGGCGCTGACACCGGCGCCGACCCCACCCCCGCCCCCACCGAGGGGACCGCCGGCGGAGGCGCCCCGCGCCCCCTCTGGGCCGCCAGGATCGCCGAGACCGCAGCCTTCATCTCGGAGGCGTCCCCGAACCGGTTGCGCCGATCCCAGGCCAGGGCCCGGTCCACCAGCGCGATCACCTCGACCGGCAGGTTCGGCGCCACCCGCGCCAGCGACGGGGCCGGCTGCGTGGCGGCGAGCACCAGCGCCTCGTCGTTGCTCCGCCCCTTGTGGAGACGGATGCCGGAGAGCATGAAGTAAAGCATCGCCCCCACGGAGAAGATGTCAGCTCGACCATCGAGCTGATCGCCCAGCCCCCGGGCCTGCTCCGGGGCCATGAACGAGGGCGTCCCCAGGGCCATGCCCGCGCGGGTGTGATCCTGCTGCCCCTCGCGCAGCTGCGCCACGCCAAAGTCGAGCACTTTGACCAGCCCCTCGTGGGTCACGAACACGTTCGCCGGCTTGAGATCCCGGTGCACGATCCCCACCGCATGGCACGCCGCCAGCACGTCGAGAAGCTGCTCCGCCAGCTCCAGCGTCTGCACCAGCGGGAGCCTCTTGCTCGCCTGCTTCTGCAGCTCGCTGATCGTCTGCCCCTCGAGCAGCTCCATGATGAGAAACGGGGCCCCATCCTCGCTCTCATCGTCGTCGAGCACCTCGACCCGACCCCGGTGCTGGATCTTGTTGCCGACGTACCCTTCCCGCAAAAATCGCTCGCGTACCCCCGCGTCCCGGGCCAGCTCTGTATGGAGGATCTTGATAGCAACGCGGCGGCCGTTCCCCTGGTGCACGGCCTCGTACACCGTGGCCATCCCCCCTGTCCCCAGCACCCTGTCGAGGCGCCATTTGCCTCGCAGCAAGGAGCCCAGACGTGGGTCGGCGCCGGTCTGGTTGCCTGTCACAGATCCCCTTTCCATGCGGTCCCTTACCATACCGGAAAGAGGCCCGGGCGCCTTGAACACATCGCGAGGTGGGAGAACCACCCCCGAGCCCGGCCCGGGCCCGGGCTACCCTGCGGTCTGGGCCTTGCGGGCGAGCACCCGGGCGTACACCTCACGTCGAGGCAGCCCGGAGCGCGCGGCCACCTGCTGCGCCGCCTCCCGGGCGGAGGCCCCGCGCGCCAGCGCCTCGTCGATCCACCCCTCGATCTGGGCCTCCGGAGCGGCCTCGGCGGGGCGCTCGAAGGGGCCCAGCACCAGCACGATTTCCCCCTGCCAGACCCGCTCCAGGGAGGCCAGCTCGGCCAGCGTGCCTCGTGTGAACTCCTCGTGAACCTTGGTCAGCTCCCGGGCGACCACCGCCGGGCGACCGGGCTGCAGCGCGGCCAGCTCGGCCAGCGTCTCCCCCAGGCGATGAGGGGACTCGAACAGCACCACCACCTCGGGGGTCCCCGTGACCTGCTCCAGGACCGCATCCCGGGGGGACCGCTCCCGGGGCAAGAACCCCAGGAAACGGAAGGCCCCATCCCCCAGCGCCGCCCCCGCCAGCGCCGCCAGCACCGCCGAGGCCCCGGGGATCGGCACCACCACAAACCCCGCCTCGACCGCCGCCCTCGCCAGCGCCGCCCCGGGATCGCTCACCGAAGGCGTCCCCGCGTCCGTCACCAGCGCCAGCGCCTCCCCTCGCCCCAGCGCCTCCAGCGCCCGGTGGATCGCCTCGGGCCCCGCATGCGCGTCGAAGCGATCGACCGGTGTCCCCTGGATCTGCAGGTGCGACAGCAGCGCCCGGGTTCGCCTCGTGTCCTCCGCCAGCACCCGCTGCACCCCCCGCAAGCACGCCTCGGCCCGGCGCGAGAGATCCCCCAGGTTCCCGATCGGCGTCGCGACCAGGTACAGCGCCCCGGCAGAGACCTCGCTCATCCCAGATCGACCGCGTCGCCCAGCGCGGCCACCAGGAACTGGCGCAAGTTCATCGTCAAACGCGCCTCGATCTGCCGCACCCGCTCCCGCGAGATCCCGAACTGATCCCCCAGCTCTTGCAGCGTCAGCGGCTCGTCCGCGATCAACCGCTTGTCAAAGATGTCCAGGTCCTTCCCCTTCAGCCCCACCCGGAACTCGGCCAGCTTCGTCCGCACGATGTCGTTCAGCTCCTCCGTGGCCACCGTGCTGTCTGGCCCCATCAGCCCCGACGCCATCAGCTCGATGCGCGACACCGGGCGCCCCTCGTTGTCCCCCACCGGCGCGTCCAGGCTCATCTCGCCCGACGACAGACGCCGCTCCATCTCCGCCGCTTCCTGCTCCTCCACCCCGAGGTTCTTGGCAATCTGCTCCGGCGTCGGGTCGATCCCCATCGCCGACAGCTTCGCCTTCTCCTTGTTCAGGTTGAAGAACAGCTTCCGCTGCGCCTGCGTCGTCCCCAGCTTCACCAGCCGCCAGTTGTTGATGATGTACCGCAGGATGTACGCGCGGATCCACCAGGCCGAGTACGAGCTCAGCTTCACACCCCGGTTGGGATCGTACTTCTTCACCGCCTGCATCAGGCCGATGTTCCCCTCCTGGATGAGATCCATGATGTTCTTGTACGCGCGGCGGTACTCGTAGGCGATCTTCACCACCAGCCGCAGGTTCGCCGTCACCAGCCGCGCCGCCGCGTCCACGTCCTGTGTCGCCGTGTAACGCTGCGCCAGCGTCTGCTCCTCGTCCGGTGTCAGGAGCGGGTGCCTCTGCACCTCCCTCAGGTACGCCTGCAGCGGATCGTTCCGGTTGACCGCCAGCTTCGCGTCCTCGGCCTCGTCCGAACGACGCGACCGCAGCGACAGCGAGGCCGGACTCTCCTCGACCCCCTCCCCTTCCACCCCGAGCTCTTCTTCTGGAACCAGCTCTGCCGCCGCATCCACCGGCTCCAGCTCGTCTTCTCCCCCTTGCTCCTCGTCCTCGTCTCCCCCCTCCCCGCGGGAAGCTGGCGGCTCGCTGTCACGCCCACCCTCCACCGCAGGGGTCGCCCGGGAGGCCGCAGGCTTGCGCGCCGGCTCCGCACGCTTGCGAGGCGCCTTGCCCTCTGCAGGGGCCGCCACAACGTCAACAGAAGCAGCAGAAGGCGCCTGCACCACACGCCGTCGAGGGGGGACAGCTACCTCGGGAACGGGGTCGTTCGGCGAACCGGAGTCACCGCTGGTAGGGTTTATTTTTCGGCTTGCCAAGGGTTCTCGTGAGCAAAATTGAGAGCCCCTTAGATGGGCCATCCCGGAGCCGCGGTCAAGGCGCAGCGGCCAGCCGGGTCGGTCCATGGCCACACCAGGCCCCGGGGAACCCGGGAACGGTGGGCCTTCGCAGCCTACGCCCCGGGGGGGCTTTGGGGGAACGGTGGGCCTTGTGGGGCCCACCCCCGGGCAAGGGGGTGGAGGGGGCTGCGCCCGGGGGCTTCATGGGAACGGTGGGCTTGCGCAGCCCACGCCCGCGGCAAGGGGGGTGGAGGGGGCTGCGCCCCGGGGCTTCGCGGAAACGGTGGGCTGCCCGCCCACCCCCGGGCAAGGGGGCCGATGGGGCTGCGCCCCGGGCGCTTCGCGGGAACGGTGGGCTTGCGCAGCCCACGCCCGCGGCAAGGGGGCCGATGGGGCTGCGCCCCGCGCGGCCCCCTTGC
>JALOQB010000505.1 GCA_025453595.1 Polyangiaceae bacterium | reverse complement strand
GGTTGCTGGTGGTGGGGGGAGAGAGCAACCAGGGGCAGCTGAGCAGCACCGAGCTGCTGGGGGCTGACGGTGCGGCGTTCCAGGCGGGGCCCGAGCTGCCGGGGGCGCGGAGCAACCACGGGGCGGCGCTGTTGAAGGACGGGCGTGTGCTGATCGTGGGGGGCGGGTCCGCGGCGTCGAACGGGATCCCGAGCGGCAAGGGGGCGCTGGCGACGGCGCTGCTGTTTGACCCTGCCACCGGGGAGTTCAAGGAGACGGCGCCGCTGAAGGCCGCCCGGAGCCATTTCGGGACGGGGGTGTTGCCGGACGGGCGGGTGGTGGTCGCGGGCGGGGTCACGGAAGGGGGAAGCGCGGCGCAGGATACGGAGATCTACGATCCGGCGACGCAGTCCTGGTCCTCGGTGAGCGGTCCTGCCTCGCCGGCGATCTCGTGCCGGATGGTGGCGTTGACGGACGGTCGGTTGCTGGTGGCCGGGGGTCTTGCCGGCGGCGTCTCCAAGGCGGTCTCGCTCTTCGACGGGGCCTCCTGGAGCAAGATGCCATCCACCCAGCTGCCGCGGTTCAGCCACTCGGTGGCGGCCCTGCCGTCCGGGGGTGCGCTGGTGATCGCAGGCCTGGTGGGGAACGGCCTTTTCTCCAGCACCGTGGAGCGTCTCCCGGCGGATCTCTCCGCGTGGACGGAGGCGCCGCCGCTGACCTCGGGCGGGGATGAGATCGAGAAGCCCGGAGGGACGGGGACCAGGGCGCTGACGTTGCCCAGCGGACGGGTCCTGGTCACCGGGACCTACGGCCCCTCGGGGCTTGGCTTCGGGGCCTCCCGGTTTGCGTCGATGTACGACGAGACCACCGACGCCTGGTCCCCGGTCGAAGCCCCTCTCTTCCCCCGCGGTGTGCATGCCGCGGTGCGCCTGCAGGACGGCCGCGTGATGCTGCTGGGCGGCATCGACGGCCTCAACAGCGCAAGCAAGACCACCGAGCGGACCACCGCCCCTGTCGAGTAAAGGGCGTGCAGGCGCCCGGTGCCGGGCCCCATCGACACCGTGCGCTTCACCTGCTTGTCTTGCGCTATGCCTGCCCTGCGCCCCCACTTCGCCCGTACCAGCGCCCGTGTTCTTGGCCTCACGCCGATCCCCGGCGATGGCCTCGCGGTGCTCACGAGCACGGGCTTCGAGCTCCTCGACGCGTCGCTCTCGCGTACACGCATCATCGAGGGAGAATTTGGCACCCTGACGCCGCTCGCGGACGGCCGTTTTGTGGCGACCGCATCCCTCGATATCTTCGCCCCGGACTGGTCGCGCGTGCGGCTCGATGGCCTCGGCCGTTGGGTGCGCAGCCTGGTGCCGACGGCATCCGGTTTCTTCGCCGCAGGGGAGGCGGCGATCGTCGTCGATCATGCCGGCACCCGCCGGCGCCTGGCGTTCGAGCCGGAGCGCTTCGATGCCGGTGTTGCTGCGTGGCATGATGGGCTTGTGCTCGCGGGCAAAGGCGGGCTGACCCTCCTTGGGCCGGCGGGCGAGGAGCAGGCTCGCACGAGGCCCGCTGGCACCGGCGCGTCGAGCCGCGAGCACTACCTGACCGGCAATCCTGTCGTGCTCGATGATCACATCGTGGTGCCTGCCCTGAATGATGTGCGGGTCTACGATGCACACGCCACGCTCGTCTCGACCCTCACGTCTCCCATCCGGCGCGGCAGCATGGTGCCCTTTGCCGGAGGTGTGCTGGCGATGCTCTCCGGGGGCGATGAGGGAGATGGCCTGCTCGCATGGTGGAGGCTCCAGGATGGGCAGCTCGTGGAGGTCTGGCGCCGCGTCGTGGAGAGGCCGGGTCACGTCCGCATTGCAGGTGATTTCGCGGTCATTGGCTCGAAGGAGGATGCGCTGGTGATGGATCGTGCGGGCACCGTTCGTGCGCGGATGGTGGTTGGTCATTTTCATGACGCCTGCATCTTCGATGATGGCGTCGCGGTGATCGGCGGCGGCGCGCGCTGGTGGCGCCCGGAGCACGGTGAGACCATGCTACCGCACGACGCGACCCCTGCCGTCGTGAGCGCGGTGCCGCGGGGCCTCGCGACGGCAGAGGGGGATGTGGTCTACCTGTGGCGCGCTGACCTGCAGGGGCCAGAGCCCGTGCCGCTGGTGCATGACATGCCTTTCGAGCGGCCCATTGTTGTCGAGGGCCGCACCGTGATCCTCGAGACCGCCGGTCGCTTCGCCCTGAAGGCTCGGGTGCCGGCCGGCATGACCATCTCGCCTGGCCCGTGGCGCGAGCTCACCTCGCGCGAAGAGGCCGAGCGTGTCGTGTCGCGCCTTCTGGGGCGTACCTTCGATGCATCGATCCTGCTGCCAGCCGCGATGACACCGGAGGAGATCGCGCAGCTCCCGCTCCTTGACGTCGCGGATCTACATGGTCGAGCGCTCTTCGCCCCCGAGACCCTCGACGCGAGCGCTGTGGCTCGTCTCGCGCAGGCTCGCCAGCCTTTCTTTGGCGAGCTATCGAAGGCCCTGGGCGTACCTGCGCGCACGCTCGCCGTGCGTATCCGGGCCGGGGTCCGCGAGCTTATCCCGCCCCATTTTGTCGGCGGCTACGAGTACCTTGGAGCCTTCTCCAGCTCCGGTCTGCTCATCGTCGCCGACCCCTGTCACGTTCAGAAGGACACGGAGCATGGACTCGCCCTCGCGCTCTCTGTGAGGGCGGAGCCGGGGAGCTGGCATGTCTTCGTCCGTAACGCCGCGAGCGCCCCGGAACGCAACGCGGAGCTCGTCGCGGCGCATGCAGGCGGGTTCGAGGCCTCCGCAGTCACGCACCTGGGCTCGATCGGCGTCGATGCAGGCTGTGCAGGCGTGTTTGATGCAGCGCTCCGCGCCAACGGCGTCCCCCAGCCCTACGAGGAGGGCACCGTCCTTGGCCTCGGCGCGCTCGTCCGTTCAGGCTACGGCGACGGAGGTTACCCGGTCTTCGTCGCACGCCAGGCCGCGGCGGTGGTGAAGGTGCGTATCGTGTTCATCGATGACGACGAGGCGAAGGATCGTTTTGCTCCGCTCCGGTCATCGACCGTCTCCAGACCTTACCGACCATCGAGCGAGTTTTCCGCAGGAGATATCGTCGAGCACCCGAAGTTCGGCACCGGTGTGGTCGCGCGTGTCATGCCCGATGGGAAGATCGAGGTCCACTTCGGCGCCGATACACGGATGCTCGTTCACAAGAAAAATTAGCGATGCAGGTTGGCCTACCTGCTCGCCCTCGCCGGAGAGGTGGGGGCGCCCCTGGCTTCAGGGGATGCAGACCTCGCGAGCCAGGGCCTCCTGGCCATCTGCATCGGAGCAGTACCAGACGCCGCCCTCGTCGTCGCAGCAGCCAGTGCCGGTGATCTTGCCGCAGGGGTCGCCCTCGTTGAGCCCCAGAGGGCAGGCGATCGGGGCCTGGAAGGAGGGGTCTGGTCCGGAAAATCCGCACTCGTAA
>JALOQB010000504.1 GCA_025453595.1 Polyangiaceae bacterium | reverse complement strand
GCGGGCTTCGGCAACCACGGCAACGCCTTCGGGTCGGCGACGGTGAGCCGGAGGCAGGGAGATTTCGCCTACCGCCTCAGCGCCGGCTACACCCGCGAGAGCAAGTGGAGCCGCGATCTCAGGCCGGGGCGCGTCGACGCTCGCGCCCTCGCGGAAGACCAGGACCTGGGCGCCCAGAACGCGCGCTTCAACCTCCAGACCTCGCGGCGCATCGGCAAGGACACCGAGATCACCCTCGGGGGCGGCGCCGCCCGGATCTACCGGAACATGCTCGCGATCGGCAGCCTCATTGACTACAACATCGACGGCTGGCAGGGGGACGCCGAGGCGGCGCTGGTCTCCAAGAACTTCAATATACGGACATTCTATACACGCTTCGACGTGAACGCGGGCCTGGCGCGGGGCTACCGGCCGCAGCAGCTGCTCGAGGGGAGGCCGCTGCAGAACGTGTTCGACGTGCAGGCGGAGTACACGGGGGATTTCACGACAGGCGAGGGGGTCCAGCACGAGGTGCATGCGGGGGCGACGTACCGGCACAAGCACGTGGACTGGACGTACCTGGCGCCGAACCGGGAGAACTGGGTGGGGTTCTTCGGCCAGGACACGATCAAGGTGGGGTCGTGGCTGCAGTTCGTGGCGAGCGGCCGCCTCGACTACGTGCCGTACCTGAAGCAGATGGTGCCGTCGCCGCGGGGGTCGGTGATCGTGAAGCCGAACGCGCGGTCGGCGGTGCGCGTGTCGGGGTCGACGGCGTTCCGTGCGCCGACCTTCGCGGAGGCCTACGTCGATCTGCCGGTGCAGTCGCCGTCGTTGCCCGGGGTGGGTTCGTTCACGGTGACGAGCCGGCCCGATCTCGGGGGAGATTTCCGGCTGAAGCGGGAGCGGGTGGTATCCTTCGATCTGGGGTACCAGAACCAGCAGTCGGACGTGGTGAACTTCGAGGTGACCGGCTATTATTTGCAGGTCAAAGATCTGATCACGCTGGCCGAGACGACGCCGGAGACGGTGAGCACCAACCGGCTCAACGGCCTCGACCCCGAGTCAGGGCTGATGATGGCGGCCTTCGCGGGGTTCACCAACCAGTGCCTGGTGTACAACACCTTCGGCGGCGAGGCCGGGGCCCGGGTGTTCCCCGCGGAGGGCCTCGACTTCTTCGTCAACTACGCCCTCAACCTGCAGCGCACGACGAGGCCCTCCGGCTGCACCGACGTCGAGAACCGGCAGACCTCGCAGCACAAGGTCAACGCGGGTTTCCAGTTCCGTACCAGGGCTGGCTTCGACGGGGAGCTCTCGGCGCACTACGCCTCGTCGCAGCTCTGGGCCGAGCGGGTGCCGCCGCCGGCCACCGAGGCCTCGGCGACGCTCCGCTGGATCACCACGCCCCTCGACGCCTACGTGCTCGTCAACAGCCGGGTGGGCTACCGCTTCCTGGGCAACCAGGCGGAGGTGAGCGTGACCGGCTTCAACCTGCTCAACCAGCGGCACCAGCAGCACCCCTTCGGGCAGCTCGTGGGCCGGCGGTTCATGGGCTTTTTGACCTATAAATTCTGAGGGAACGATGCCCAGCAGCGACACACAGAAGCAGAGGCGAGCGAGGCGGTGGTCCCTGGTGGGGCTCGGGCTGCTCGGGGCGCTGGCCTGCGGGGATGTCCCGGTCGAGAACGAGCTGCCTCCGGGGGGCATCATCGAGGGGACGGTGGTGTACACGGGCCCGTTGCCGTGCGTGCAGCGAGGGCACGTGCTGGGGGCCGCGGTGATGCTGGTCTTCCCCGAAGAGCTGCTGCCGCCGCCGCAAGGGCTGGGCTCGTCGGCGCGCTCGGTGGCGGTGGTACCGGGGGATCTGCTCTTCGCGGGCCTGCTCTCCAGCCTGCCCCCCAGCTCGAAGGACAGCGATGCGGTGGTGTGCCCGGCGGAGGGGTCAGGCCCGGTGACGGTGAGCGCGCGGTGGTCCGTGGGGCCGCTCCCCGCGGGGCGCTACCAGGTCCGCGGCTTCTACGACCGCGATGGCGACTTCTCCCCGGTGCTGCGCATCCACAACCTGCCGACCGCGGGGGATGTGGCCGGCGGGGCGCTGCAGAACCCGCTCCAGGCGGCCCAGGGCGCTGCTCCGGTGTACCAGCGCATTGAGCTCGGAATCCCGGACGCCAGCGGCGCCCTGAAGCTGCCGGCGCAGGGGGCCCTGGTCGAGGGCGTGACGGTCAACCTGGGCCTGGTGCTGCCCTTCGGTCGACCCATCGCCCACGTGACCGAGGTGCAGGATGAACGCAGCGGGGTGCCCGAGGGGCAGCTCCAGCGCGATCCGTCCACGGTGACGATCCCGGTCGATCTTCGCTTCCAGCGCTCGCCGACCCTCAACCCGGCGCAGGCCGACCGCGAATTCATCCGCCTGGTGCTCAGGCCCGGGGTCCCCGAGAACGAGGTGGCCACGGGCCTCGCGCCGCCGCTCTCCCTCCAGGTTGGCCCCCCCTTCACCCGCTTCTTCCTCTCGGCGCGCCGGGCCGCCAGCGGGGACATCGAGACCACCCCGGAAGGCGCCTCCCCCGCCATCGCCGAGCTCTTCCCCCAGGCCGTCTTCTCCCGCCTCGCCGAGCGCGAGGACCCGGCCCTCCTCACCACCCAGGCGGCCCCCGCGGTCATCGCCAGCGGCCTCGTGGTCAACGAGCGCTTGCTCGGCACCACCGCCGCGCTCTGGGCCAAGCAGGGCACCCTGCCCTCCGAGGAGCTCCGCATCCTGGTGCGTCCCTCGGTGATCTGCACACGACCCGCGGACCCAAGCTCGGAATTGCTCCTCGTGACCCCCTCCTTCCGTTCCCGGCCCACCCCCGAGGCCCCCGAAGGAGAGCCGGTCATCGGTGACCCTGCCGCCCTCCGGGCCAACCTGGCGGCTCGCTTCCAGAAGCCCATCGATAAGGTCAAGGTCGTCGAAGGGTGCCTCCCGCCAGGGAAATTTGGCCTCAACCTCGTCTATGGAACGGGCCAGGCGTGGTCCCTCCCCAACGAGGCAGGGTCTTGCAGGACCCCCCTTGAAAATCCCGAAGGGGAGGGGTGCAAGCAGCAGGGTCAGCCGGCGCGACCGGCCCTGGCGTCGCAGCGATTCTTCCTGCGAATCGAGGGCTCCCAGGAGGGCACGTACTGCGACCAGATCGCGGCGCAGGCGGCGGCCCGGGCGGAGACCAATGGTGGTGATCGGCTGGAGGCGAGCGCCTACCTCGCGGGGGTGCCGGTGGCCTGCCTGTCGGCCGCGGAACAAGCCGACCCCGCAGCGCTCAAGCAGAAGATGAATCAGCTCCCTTGAAGGGGGGAAGAGCGGCCATGAGAACGATCGAACAAGCTCGCTCGGTGCGCTGTCTGGCGGGGTGGGTGCTGGGCTGCCTGCTGGTGCTGCAAGCCGGCGTCGCGCAGGCCGATGCGCGCACCGAGGCGCGCCGCTACTTCAAGTCCTGCTGCAAGCCGGCGTCGCGCAGGCCGATGCGCGCACCGAGGCGCGCCGCTACTTCAAGTCCGGCATGGACCTCATCGCTCGCGGAAATTACGAGCAGGGCATCGCTGACCTCGAGCGCGCCCACGAGATCCTCCCCCACCCCAGCGTCCTCTTCAACATCGCGCGCGCTCACGCCGAGCAGGGCGAGCTCCAGAAGGCCATCGACGCCTACAAGCGCTACCTCGACACCAGCCCTCCCGACGCCGACGACGTCCGCAAGGTCATCGACCAGCTCCAGCGCCGCATCGACCGCAGGAACGCAGCCCTCGCCGCCGCTCGTCAGGCCAGACCCGACCCCGCGGCTCCGCCTCCGGCCCCCACCGCCTCTGGCTCCGGCGCTGCTCCGGCCCCCACCGTGACCGCCGCCCCCACCGCCCCGCCGCCGCCGGCGCCCGAGGCCGCCCCGGAGGAGGCCCTCGCCCTCGACGCGCGCAAGGAAGACGTCTTCGAGGAGCAGGTCGTCACCGCCTCCCGCGCCGCCCAGAGCCCCCTCGACGCCCCCAACTCCACCTCCATCATCACCGAGCAGGACATCCGCCTCTCCGGCATCACCAAGATCCAGGAGCTGCTGCGGCGCCTCGCCGGCGTCGACGTCGCCATCATGACCGGCGGCGACACGGAGGTCAGCATCCGGGGGTACAACAGCCGCGTCTCGAACAAGACGCTGGTGCTGATCGACTACCGCTCGGTGTACATCGATCTGCTGGGCGCCACCTTCTGGGAGACGCTGCCGATCGACGTGGAGCAGATCGAGCGGATCGAGGTGGTGCGAGGCCCCGGGTCGGCGCTGTACGGGGCGAACGCGTTCGCGGGGGTGATCAACATCATCACCAAGAAGCCGGGCGAGGGCGGCAACAAGGTCCGGGCGGGCTTCGGCAACCACGGCAACGCCTTCGGGTCGGCGACGGTGAGCCGGAGGCAGGGAGATTTCGCCTACCGCCTCAGCGCCGGCTACACCCGCGAG
>JALOQB010000503.1 GCA_025453595.1 Polyangiaceae bacterium | reverse complement strand
GGTCTCGGGCCGAGGCGTCAAGGCCACGGTGCAGTGGCGCAACAAGCGCGTGGCCTCGCTGGCGCAGGCCCAGGCCACCAGGAGCAAGGGCTCGCGCAGATACAAGCGGCTGCAGCGGCGCAAGTACCAGGTGCTCGGCAAGGCCGACCGTCGTGTCCGGGATGCGTTGCACAAGGCGACACGTCAGGTGGCCGCGCAAGGTGATTCAGCAGCTCGGCTACAAGCTTGGCTCGGTCCGAGAGGTGGTCGAAGCGTACAGCTCGCAGACGTGTCCCGGCTGCGGGTGTCGGCAGAAGAGTCGACGAAACTACGAGTGCGAAGGCTGTGGATTCAAGGCGCCCCGAGATGTGGTGGGGGCGCTGAATATCCTGGAGATCGGTCGGCACGGGGCGATGAAGCCGCGCCTGGCCGAAGCCAGGTAGTTCCGGCGGAACCCCGGCAAGTAGCTCAGCAGCCGTGAGGCTTCTGAGAAGCCCCTCCGTTCACGGAGGGGAGGTTCACCAGGCCTTCCGCCGCGAGCGCCGCCTGCACGCCGGGGCGCGCAGCGACGCGGCCCTGGAACGCCATCAGGTTGGGGAACTCGGAGAGGTCGAGCTTCAGGAAGTTCGCCCAGCTCGTCACCGTGAACAGGTACGCGTCGGCGATGGAGAACTGCTCGCCGAACAGGAACGACTTCCCCGCCAGCGTCTGCTCGATCAGGCTGTAACGACGGCGCAGGTAGGCGATGCGCTCCTCGCGCACCTCGGGGGGCGTCTGGGGGTTGAACAGGGGGCTGTAGCTCTTGTGGATCTCGGAGTTGATGTACCCCAGCATCTCCTGGGCGCGCGCCTGGCCCAGCGGCCCCTCCGGCACCAGCTTCGCCGCCGGCGCATGCCCGGCCAGGAACGGCATGATCGCCGTGCCTTCCGTCAGCAGCTCCCCGCCATCCAGCTCGAGCGCCGGCACGTAACCCTTCGGGTTGATGGCCGAGAAATCCTGGCCGCTCTCGGTCTTCTTTGCCCTCAGATCGACCTTCTCGAGGGCGATGTCCAGCCCCGCCTCGCGCGCCACGATGTGAGAGGCAAGGGAACAGGCACCAGGGGAAAAATAGAGCTTCATCGTTGGTTGACTCCAGGGGGTATCTTGAGACCCATGCGGGCCTGCGCCGTCTTGGATGACGGCGTGGGCCAGGCTGTAGCGCAAGACCAACAAGGACGCGCGGAGAACCCTGAGACGCTGGCTCAAGGGCGAAGAATCGAGGCCAGGAGCCAGGTGAACCAGCCGGCAAAAACCAGGAGCCCCAGCCCGCAGAGGAGCAGCAAGGCGGGGGCCAGGCAGGCACGGAGCAGCGCGAGGGGCTGGTTCCGGGAAGCGATCAGGAGCTTCCGCTCCGAGTCACCCTGGAGAAAGAAGCGGGCCCCGGCCCCCTGCCGGTAACCCCCTGGCGCCGCGTCCGGATCGGGGACCGCGAGGCCCGAGGCAAGAGCCGTCTGGCCCACCTCGATGCAGCGCTCCAGGCGGATCACCTTGCCATGCCGCGCCGGGCCAAGCCGGCCGACATCCATGGGGAATCGCTCGCGAAATTCATCGAGATCGAAGGTCCATTTCCGGCCGAGGGCGAGCAGCTCGACCCCCTGTTCAAGGGAGAGAAGGCAGCGCCCCGAGTCATCGGCGAGGCCGATGGTCGAGGCCTTCTCCATCCACTTTTCCGAGTGCTCCTTGGTCGTGGAGTTCTTCCCGGAGGAGACGGTCCAGCGGTGATGCAGCTCGATGAGCACGACGGCGCAGGGGGCGCCGTGGGCGGCGAGGGGCGGGTTCTCGGCCTCCACGGTGCCGCGGACCTCGCTCAACCCCTCCTGCAGGTCGGCGATGCGCACGGTGCGGCGAGAGAGCAGCTGGCGGGCCACGTCCAGCGCCCTCCAGCCGCGCCGGAGCACGAAACCACCCTGGACCACGAGGGCCAGCAACAGCAGCGGCAGCAGCACGTTCACCAGCGTCACGGGTTCCCGCTCTTTCTCCCGCGGAGGGTGCTGGAGACGTGGCCATCCAGCCAGGCGATGAAGGCGCTGGCGCCCAGCAGCAGCAGGAGCGCGCCGAGGCACAGCTGGGTGAGGGCCTCCGAGCGCCTGGGTTCGATCGGCCCCTTGCCGGGAGGGGAGGCCAGCAGGTCGGCGCCGTCGTGGCAAGGGAGCAAGGCCCCGGAGCGCGAGGAGCGGCAGCCCCAGGCCTCGACCGCGTCGCCCTCCAGGAGGCAGTGCTCGACGAAGACCGCGGAGGCCCCGTCGCTCTCGCGGAACGCGGGGCACGGGATGAGCGGCTTCGGGGCCTTCGCGTCGGTCTTGTGCACGGCAAGCTCGAGCCGCAGCCCCTCGGCGGAGAAGGCGTGACCTTGCGCCTCGATCCCCACGGGCCCCTTGCTGGCTCGCGAGCAGATCTCGACGAAGCTCGAGCTCTTCTTCTTGCCGCTCCCCGAGGTGCGGAGGGCCTTGACCGAGTGGTTCCAGGCGAGACACGAGCGCCCGGACGGAGAGAGCACCGCGCTGCCCGCCGGGGTCGCCTTCCCCCGGACGATCAGCTCGCGCTGGGCTGGATCGTCGACCGAGGTGCGGTGGCGCCGCAGCAGGTCAAGCTGTCGGAGGGTGCTGCCGGTCAAGCGGCCGCAGCTTGCGGGGAGCGAGAAGACCAGGAACCCCCCCAGCAGCAACCACAGCGGTGAAGCATCGATCGAGAAGAACTTCACCGGTCGATACTAACCCGGCCACCCGTCCCCGGGGGATCAATGAGGCTCGGGGTGCTCGGCGTAGTAAGCGTCGAGGGATTCCCGGGTGATCTCGACCTCGATGACGCCCTCGCCCCGCACCCGGGCCTGGCAACCGAGGCGCGAGGTGGAGCGCACATCGAAGGCCTTGTCGAGGATGTCTTCTTCCTCCTCCTCGGCGTCGGAGAGGAGACGGCCCCCGGAGAGGACGTACACGTGGCAGGTGGAGCAGGCGCAGACGCCGCCGCAGGCGCTCCCCTCGGGGGCCCCGCACTGGCGCGCGGCCTCGAGGAGGGTCGTCCCTGCCGGGACCGTGACTTCGATGTTCTGCTTGACGAAACGTACCGTGGGCATCAACCGCGCTCCTCGGCCAGATGGGCCTCGATTCCTTTGGCGTGGGCGACGCTCTGCTCGACGTCGCCCAGATGTTTGCCGCCGATGGCCCGGGCGATGGCCGCATCCATGCGGCGACCGGCCCAGGCCTTGGTGGTGTCGTCGAGCCCCTCGATGGCGTTGTGGATGCGCGAGGGGCTGGGGCCGGCGATGGCACCCCGGAGCGCCTCGATGGCCCGGGCGATCATCTCTGCCTCGCCGGGCACCAGCAAGGCCGCGTCTGGCCCCCGGAGCGCCTTCTCGGTCGCCAGCAGGATGCGCTCGCCCTCGACCCGCTCCTCCGCCAGCCGCCGCGCCTCCAGGTCTTCCTCGCCGTGGTCGAGGGCCGCCAGCAGCATGTCCTCCACCTGCTCGTCGGTGAGGCCGTAGCTGGGCTTGACGTCAATGTGCTGCTCCAGGCCCGTCGTCAGCTCGTGCGCCGACACATGGAGCAGGCCGTCCTGATCGACACGGAACGTCACCTCCAGCCGCGCCATGCCCGCGGGCATCGGCGGGATGCCCTTGAGCGTGAAGCGCGCGAGGGAGCGGCAATCCGAGGCAAATTCACGCTCGCCCTGGACCACGTGGAGGTCAAAGCCGGTCTGGTTGTCCGCGTAGGTCGTGAAGGTCGACCGCGCCGCCGTGGGGATCGTGGTGTTGCGCGGCAGCACCTTGTCCACCACGCCGCCCATGGTCTCGATCCCGAGCGAGAGCGGCAGCACATCCAGCAGCAGCACGCTGTCGCTGGCCCCCTCCCCGGCGATCAGATCCGCCTGCACCGCGGCCCCCAG
>JALOQB010000213.1 GCA_025453595.1 Polyangiaceae bacterium | reverse complement strand
TACTGCACGGGTAACTGTGTGGGAGAGTAGGTCGCCGCCGGGAACCCCTTGAAGACCCCCGTGAGCCGCAAGGCTCCGGGGGTTTTCCTTTTTGTCCTTCTGGCCTGTCGGTCCCCGCCACTGACCCGCGACCCTCGGCGCGGTTCAGGGGTTTTCTTCCTCCTCGGGCTTGCTGTCGCAGACCTCCTTGCTCTGCTCGCAGCTCCCGATGTCTTCCCCGGGCTTCTTGCAGCAATACAGCCCCCCGAGGCAGGTGTCCTGGCATACCTGGCGTTCGCCAAGGAAGGGGTCGCAGCTATCCTTGCACAGCCCCAGGATGATCTGACCCGACCCGGTGCTGGGGTTGGACCAGCAACAGGCCTTGCCGCCGCAGTCGTCGGGGCCATCGCACTCCCAGCGAGAGTCCTGGCCGCATTGCTCGATGCTGGCGACGCACTGGGAGGTCACCCCGGTGGTGAAATCAATCTTCAAGCAGCAAGCGCGCTGGGAGGTGCTCCCGTCGCAGGTGGTCTTGTCGCAGAAGAAGTTACCATCTTCACCGGGCGTTCCGGAGCCTGAGCCCTTTTCCTGGAGGCATTTGGCGAGGAGCTGTTGCTCCTTCAGGCAGGCCTCCACGGTGGCGTATCCCTCGGTGCAAACCCACTCTGCGTCGCGAGCACAGGCGCTGTAGGAGGCAAACTCCTGGGAGCAGGCAGAGGCCTTGGCGCTCTGCTCGCAGAGCTCGACGCACTGACCCGGCTTGTTCTGGGGGCAGGACAGGGCCTCCACCTTGTCGCAGGCAGCCTTGCAATCCGCGAGGGCCGAGGAGGGGGCGCCTGCGGTCCCCGAGGATCCTCCGCTGCCGGCGTTGCTGGCCCCCCCGCTCCCCCCTGCGGAAGCCGAGGAGCCTTCCGAGCCACAGGCCATGAGGAGTACCGCCACGAAGAACCAGGAAAGGCAGAGACGCATGAGCCCTATTGTAAGAGGAGGGGGCCAGGGTCGCTCCGGTTTTTTGCTCCGGACGCCGTGGGGTTCGGTGTAGGGTGGGTCGGGTGAAGGTTCGAGGCTTGCTTGTGTCGATGGCCGTGGTGGGTCTTGGGTGCGGTCCGGTGAAGATGCCGGAAGGGCCTCCTCCCGAGTACGAGGCGCCCCGTCCCCCTCCGGCGCCCCCTAGCGCCGCAAGCCCGACCCCCTCGGGTTCGGCCCCCGCCGGTGCCCTGCCGCCCGATGAAGACGAGTTAGGCGAGCATGGGTGAAACGAGCGCGTCGAGCATCGAGTCGAAGCGCGCTCGATCAAACCCGGAGCCAGAGTTCATCCAGTCGACGTGGGGGGGCGCGGCGGAGGGGTCGCGGAAGTGACCGACGACATCGAGGTGATCCCCCAGCCCCGCCCAGGCGATGGGGCCCCACACCTGGGAGAGAAGAGGCACGACGCCGTCACAGGCACCAGGGGGTGGCTCGTGACCCAGGGCGGCGGAGATGGCTTGCAGGGCCGCGTTCGGGTCGCTGGGGGCGCAGGGGTAGACCTCGCTGGCGCGGGAAGTGAGGCGATGGATGGCCGCGAAGAGCGGGGCGGAGATGTGGTTCCAGGGGGAGAGCGCGGCGCGTGCCCACTGGCGCCCCGTGCGTGCGGGGGCATACGAGAGGATGCAGCGGTAGAGGATGTCCGGGGCGTCCTCGATGCCCGCGACAAAGAGGTCCATGGCCTCCGGAGAGAGCTGGAGGATAGCGCCCTGGTCGCGGCGGGTCTGACGGAGGAAGGCGCGGAGGTCGGCGCTGGAGGCGTCATCGAGGAGACGAACGAGGTCCTCGGTGAGGCGATCCAGGAGTCGAAGCTCGAGGCCGAGGCCATCGAGGCGACCGAAGGCGGCGAGGAGCGAGGAGGTGAGGGCGAGGGGAGGCGCGCCGAGCTTGAGCGCAGCGACGGAGAGGGCGGAGAGGGCTTCCAGGAGGCGGTGGCCCGAGACGGTGGCGAAGAAGGTGGCGAGGGGGGTGCCGTAGTGAGGGGTGTTGAGGGTGGTGAGGGTACGGATGCGGCGGTGCCAGGAGGGTCGCTGGAGGGAGCCGTCGAGGTTACCGCTGGGGGAGGCAAGGAGGCGGGCGTCCAGGCCGCCGGTGGAGTGACCGACCAGGTGGATGGGGCCGGAGCCGGTGGCGAGCTGGTCGATGGCCTGACGGAGGCGGAGGGCGCGGCGACGGATGGAGGCGGAGGGGTGGACGTCGACGACGTGGATTTGCAGGTCGCGATGGGCGAGGCGAAAACGCTGCTGGATGCCCTCTTCGAGGTGGCAGAAGTAGGAGTAAGAACCGAGGGATTTGAAGCCGAAGAAGCCCGGGGAGAGGAAGAGGTGGGCGGTGGTCATGAGGTGGGTCGAGGGAAGCGTCTTGGCGACGGGAGGAGGGCGACGTAAGAACAGGAGTGATGAGCAGAGAAGAAGCACCGGTGATCGATTACGAAGGGCTAGCGCGAGAGCTGGACGCGGTGAGGGCGAAGGCGGAGGCCGAGCTTGGCGCCGAGGATCTCGAGCATTTGAAGAAGATCGAGCGGTGGGGCAAGGTCTTCTCTGCGGTGGGGTACGCGACGGCGTGGATGGGGCCCAACCTGCTCTCGGCGTGGTGCATCAGCCAGGGGAGCATGGTGCGGTGGACGATGATGATGCACCACGTGGGGCACCGGGGGTACGACCGGGTGCCCGGGGTGCCGGAGCGGTACACCAGCAAGGGGTTCGCGGTGGGGAGCCGCCGGCTGCTGGACTGGCCGGACTGGATCTGGCCGGAGGCGTGGCTGCACGAGCACAACGTGCTGCACCACTACCACACGAGCGAGATGGATGACCCGGATCTGGTCGAGGAGAACGTGCGTGCGGTGCGCGAGTCAGGGCTGCCCAAGGCGCTGAAGTATGCGGTGGTAGGCTTCTACGCGCTGACCTGGAAGTGGACGTACTACGCGCCGAACACGTACCAGGTGCTCCAGGTGGCGAAGCGCCGCCGTTCAGGGGCGCAGGGGCTCCAGGGGCGCTACGAGGGGACGTACCTGGGGGTGTACAACCCGCTGACGCCGGAGGGGCGTGCGTTCTGGAAGGACTGCGTGCTGCCTTACGGTGGGCTGCGGTTCGTTGCGTTGCCGGCGCTGTACGCGCCGCTGGGGCCCTGGGCGACGTTCAGCGTGCTGGCGAACTCGCTGGGGGCCGAGCTGCTGACGAACCTGCATACCTTCGTGGTGATCGCGACCAACCACGCGGGGGATGACCTGTACCGGTTCGACACGAAGGCGAGCGGCCGGGGGGAGTTCTACGCGAGGCAGGTGCTGAGCTCGGTGAACTTCCGGCTGGGCAACGATGTCGTCGATTTTCTGCACGGGTGGTTGAACTACCAGATCGAGCACCACCTGTTCCCGGATCTGCCGATGAGGAAGTACCAGCAGATCCAGCCGCAGGTGAAGGAGATCTGCGAGCGCTACGGGCTGCCCTACGCGCAGGAAGGGGTGTTCAAGCGGGTGAAGCGCCTGGTGGACATCATGGTGGGGAACACCTCGATGAAGCGCGTGGAGCGTGTGGAGAAGGCGGCCCCGGCGAGGGTGGCGGCGCAGGCAGCGGAGTGAAGTTCAGTCTTCGTTGACGAAGAAGGCGCCGGGGAGGCGGATGGTGAAGATGGTCTCGCCGGGGGAGCTGCGGAACGAGATGCTGCCGCCGTGGTCGTCGATGATGCGGTGGACGATGGAGAGGCCGAGGCCGGTGCCGTTCTCTTTCGAGGTGTAGAAGGCGTCGAAGATGGGGGTCCCTTCCGAGATGCCCTTGCCGTTGTCCTCGACGTCGATCTCGGCCCAGGAGGCCGAGCGACGGACGCGGAGGGTGACGCGGGGCGAGGTGGTCTCGGCGGTGGCCTCGATGGCGTTGCGGAGCAGGTTGATGAGGACCTGACGGAGGCGCTCGCCATCGACCTTGATCCAGATAGGGCGCTGGGGGAGGGAGAAGTGAAGCGAGACGTTGGTGTGAAGCGCATCTGGCTTCAGCAGCTCGACGACGGAGGCGCAGAGGTCGCAGAGCACGTGCTCCGAGAGGCGGAGGGGCTTGGGGCGCGCGAAGTCGAGGAACTCGTTGACGAGGGCGGAGAGCCGCTGGATCTCGCTGCGTAGGACGTTGGAGGCGTCGACCGCGGTGGCGGGAGGGGAGGGGAGCTGGCGCAGGGCGCGCTCGAGCAAGGTGACATGGAGGGAGGCGGCGTTGAGCGGGTTGCGGATCTCGTGGGCCAGGCCCGCGGCCATGGTGCCGATGGCCGCGAGGCGCTCGGCGTTGCGAGCGCGCTGGGCGGCCTCGTGGGCGTCGGTCAGGTCGACCCCGATGACGTAGCGGAGCAGGCCTTCCAGCTCGTGATCGCGGTTGGCCGAGACCAGCCACCGGACATGGTGCTCGCGGCCGCTGCGGATCCGCAGGGGGGCCTCGAAGGTGACAGGCTGATCCGGGGTCACGCTGCGGATACGAGCGCGAGCGTCCTCGTCCGGGAGCAGGGTCTCGAGGGGGAGCCGATCGAGGAGCTCGTCGCGCTCGTAGCCGGTGATCTGCGTGGCCATGCGGTTCCAGAGGAGGATGTTTTCGCGCTCGTCGATGACCAGGATCAGGGCCTGGGCTGACTCGATGGCGTCGCGGTACCGCTCCTGGGCGGCGGCCAGGCGCTGGGAGATGCCCTCGCGCTCGGACCGATCGACCCGCCGGATGCGCTCCATCCAGGACTCGCGGTAGATCTCGAGCATCAGGGCCAGCTCGACGTCGAGGGCGCGGTTGAGGGCCTTGCGGGTACGCTCCTGGAGCTCGGGCTGGGTCTCGAACGCCTGGGTCAAGATCCGCTCGAGGCGCTGGCGGATGATGCTCATGGCGGTGAAGACGAAACGTTGTGGAACACCGATGCGTGCGTGGACCTCGCCGATGCTACGCCTGCGCTCGAAGTAGGCGCGGTCGTGGGGGCCTTCGAGCAGCTCGGAGAGCCAGCGCTGGAGGGTCTTCTGGAGGCGCCGAACCTGCGCCTCATCGCGCAAGACACGCACGGCGTCCGGGAAGGCGCGGATGCTTTCGTAAAACTCGTCGGACATGGCCTCGAGGTGGGCCACGGCGTGGGGGGCGAGGCCCGAGAGCACCTCGGCGTCGCGGTCAGACCAACCCACGTAGCGTTGCATCTCCAGGAAGCTTTCAAAATCCATGGGGGCGAAGGGCTGCAATGGTTGTTCCCGGCAAGGTAAGCGAGGGGGGAGAGCAGTTGGCGCACTTTCTGCTCATGGCGGCGGCTCATGGTGCGCCCCTGTGTACATTGCCAGAACCCGCTCCCGCCCGGGGAGGATCGTTTTTGCTGCAACGGCTGCAAGGCCGCCCACGAGCTGATCGAGGAGGCCGGGCTGGGCAAATACTACGACTTGCGTGGGGGGCCAGGGGTCGTGGTGCCAGAGGCACCGAAGCGCAGCGAGGTGTGGCTGGAGGCCTGCGAGGCGAGGCTGAAAGGGTCGACGGACGAGGTCACGAGGCTGGAGCTGGACGTGCAAGGTTTGCACTGCGCGGCCTGCGTGTGGGCGGTGGAGCAGCTGTTCGAGCGTCAGGAGGGCTCGTGCGGTCTGGTGGTGAACCCCGGGGTGGGGAAGCTGACGATGACGATCCGGCCCGGGCGCTTTGATCTGGGGAAGTTCGCGGGGGTGCTGGGGAGGCTGGGGTACCGGCTGGGCCCCTCGACCAAGGAGGCGGAGGGGGAGGCTTCCCGGAGGCTGCTGCTGCGGATCGGGATCTGCGCGGCGCTGACGATGAACGTGATGATCTTCACCTTCGCGGTCTACAGCGGGCTGGTGGAGGGGCCGCTGCATGACCTGATGACCAACGCGAGCTGGGTGCTGACGACGCTCTCGGTGCTGGTGGGCGGGGGGCCCTTTGTCAGGAGCGCGGTGGCGTCGCTCCAGCAGCGAGCGTTGCACTTGGACGTGCCGGTGGCGCTGGGGATCGGGCTGGCCTACGCGGGCTCGACCTACGCGCACTTCGCGCGCCTCGGCGCGAGCTACCTGGACACGGTGACGACCTTCACGACGCTGATGCTGGTGGGGCGCCTGCTGCAGGAGCGGGTGCTGGAGCGTAACCGGCGGCAGATGCTCGCGGACGATGGTGTAGAGAACCTCTATACTCACCGCATCGAGGACGGCCAGGTCCGGGTGGTGAGGGTGGGGGAGGTGAAGGAGGGGGATCAGCTGCTGCTGAGGCCCGGGGATCTGGTGCCGGTGGACGCGCGAGCGCCGATGCAGGCGCGGGTCTCGCGGGAGTGGATCACGGGGGAATCGAGCCCGGTGGAGGTGGGCGAAGGGGGGCTGCTGGAGGCGGGGAGCTTTGTGGTGGGGGAGCAGGCGGTGGAGGCGGTGGCGCAGGGGGGGTACGGGGCGTCGAGGCTGGCGGGTCTGCTGAGGACGCCCGGGGAGGCGAAGGAGCAGCAGGCGAGGCGGACGGGCTTCTGGTCGGTGCTGACGCGCTGGTACGTGGCCTTGACGCTGCTGGCGGCGGCCGGCGCGGGGGTGGGGTGGGGCCTGGTGACCGGGGATGCAGGGCGGACCGTGGAGGTGGTGGTCTCGGTGCTCGTGGTCTCGTGTCCGTGTGCCTTCGGGATCGCGGTGCCGGTGGCCTACGAGCTGGCGCAGGGGGCGCTGAGGAGGGTGGGGGTCTTCGTGCGGTCGGCGAGCCTGCTGGACCGGGTCGAGGGGGTGAGGCGGGTGGTGTTCGACAAGACCGGGACGCTGACGCTGGGGGAGCTCGAGGTGGAGAACACGGAGGCGCTGGCGGGGTTGAGCGAGCGAGAGGCCGGGCTGCTGTGGAACATGGCGCTGCGCTCGCGGCATCCGAAGAGCCAGGCGGTGGTGAAGGGGCTGGAGCTGCGGGGGTTGCGCCTGGTGGGGATGCAGATCCGGGAGGTGACCGGGAAGGGGATGGAGGCGGAGCTGGAAGGGGAGCGTGGTCGCCTGGGGGCGCCGGGGTGGGCCGGAGAGGCTGCGGGCGCGGACCTGGTGTTCTCGCTGGGCGCACGGGTGGTGGGGCTGCGCCTGCGAGAGAAGCTGAGGCACGACGCGCTGGGGCGAGTGGGGGAGCTGGAGCGAGCGGGCTACGAGGTGCACCTGCTGAGCGGGGACAGCATGGGGCGCGTGGAGGCGCTGGCGCAGCGGTTGCGGCTCCCCCTCGAACGGGTGAGAGGCGAGGCGAGCCCGGAAGACAAGCGGGCTTACGTGGCGACGGGGGATGCGTTGATGGTGGGGGATGGGGTGAACGACGCGGCGGCGATGGGGGCGGCGCTGTGCAGCGCAACTCCTGCGGGTGACCTGCCGTTTTTGCCGTCCCGGACCGATGCTTACGTGCAAGGGGAGCTGGTGACGGGGGTGCGGCGCCTGCTGATCGTGGGGGATCGGTTGCAGCGGGTGGTGCGCTGGGCTGTCGGATTCGGTCTGGCCTACAACGTGCTTGCGGTAGGTGCTGCGTGTTTGGGCTGGATGTCGCCGCTTGTTGCGGCGGTCATCATGCCGCTCAGTTCGGTGGCCGTCGTTGGCTACGTGGTTGGCCGTCTCAGGAAGGTCGAGCACCTGGCCGAGGAGGCACCGGACGCGGCGGTGGCCCTGGCACCTTCTCCAGGAGCTGCCTGATGGAAGTCATCTTCTTGCTGGTCTTTGTCAGCGGCGTGCTCGTTGCGTGCTCGGTCGGTGGGTTTGTCTACTCGATCCGCAACAACGATCATGACCACAGCGATCGCCTGGCGCTAGCGCCGCTGCGCGATGACGTCGATGCGCCGAGGAGGGCGTGATGAGTGAAGCAAAATTGCAGGAGCGGACGATCACCTACGACGACGGTATCGTCCGGAAGTTTTTGTTCGCCTCGGTGGGCTGGGGCCTTGTCGGCATGCTGGTGGGCGTCATCATCGCCGCGCAGCTGCTGTGGCATCAGCTCAACTTCCTCCCGGAGCTGACCTTCGGGCGCCTCCGGCCGCTGCACACGAACGCGGTGATCTTCGCGTTCGTGGGGAACATGATGTTCGCCGGCGTCTATTACTCGACGCAGCGCCTGCTGAAGGCGCGGATGGCGAACGACACGCTGAGCAAGGTGCACTTCTGGGGCTGGCAGGGGATCATCGTCTCTGCTGCGCTGACCTTGCCGCTGGGGTTCACCCAGGGGAAGGAGTACGCGGAGCTGGAGTGGCCGATCGACGTCGCGATCGCGGGGATCTGGGTGGCGTTTGCGATCAACTTCTTCTGGACGCTGGCGAAGCGTCGAGAGAAGCACCTGTACGTTGCCATCTGGTTCTACATCGCGACGATCCTGACGGTCGCGATGCTGCACATCTTCAACTCGCTGTCGATCCCGCTGGCGGGGCTGAAGAGCTACTCGGTGTACGCGGGCGTGCAGGACGCGCTGGTGCAGTGGTGGTACGGGCACAACGCGGTGGCGTTCTTCCTGACGACGCCGATCCTCGGCATCATGTACTACTTCGTGCCGAAGGCGGCGGAGCGGCCGGTGTACTCGTACCGGCTGTCGATCATCCACTTCTGGGCGCTGGTGTTCATGTACATCTGGGCGGGCCCCCACCACCTGCTCTACACGGCGCTGCCGGTGTGGGCGCAGACGCTGGGGATGATCTTCAGCCTGATGCTGTGGGCCCCGAGCTGGGGCGGCATGATCAACGGCCTGCTGACGATCCGCGGCGCCTGGAACAAGCTCCGCGAGGACCCGGTGCTGAAGTTCTTCGCGGCCGGGATCACCTTCTACGGCATGGCGACCTTCGAGGGGCCGCTGCTCTCGATCAAGAGCGTGAGCGCGCTGGCGCACTACACGGACTGGATCATCGGCCACGTGCACACGGGCGCCCTGGGCTGGAACGGCCTGATGGCGGCGGGCATGTTTTACTGGCTGGTGCCGAGGCTGTTCAAGACGCGCCTCCACTCGGTCTCGATGGCGAACGCCCACTTCTGGCTGGCGACGGTCGGCATCCTTCTCTACATGACCTCGATGTGGGCGGCGGGCATCACCCAGGGGCTGATGCTGCGTGCGACCAACGGCGACGGCGCCCTGGTGTACCCGGACTTCATCGAGACGCTGGTGGCGATCCGGAGCACCTACTACGCGCGGCTGCTGGGCGGTCTGATGTACCTCGTCGGGATGATCCTGATGGCGTACAACCTGGTGAAGACGGCGCTCTCGGGCGAGGCCGTCGATGGCACCGCGGTGGTGGTCGAGGAGATCAAGGCCGAGGAGGAGCCGAGCACCAAGCAGATGCTGCTGGCACGTCCGATGATCGTGGTGACCCTCGGGATCCTTGCGATGCTGGGCATCGGCCTGGGCCGCGACATCCAGCAGTCGGTGCTGGCGCTGGCGCTGCTCTGCGGCATCTCGGTGGCGGCCTGGATCACCTACGGCCAGGCCTCGACGGACAAGGGGCCGTGGCACCGGGCGCTGGAGGGTCGCGGCGCGATCTTCTCGGTGCTGGCGCTGCTGAGCGTGGTGGTGGGCAGCGTGGTCGAGCTGGTGCCGGTCATCGTGGTCCACGGTGGCGCCGCGGATCCAAAGAAGTTCCCTCCCTACAAGCCGCTGGAGCTCGAGGGGCGCGACGTGTACGTCCGCGAGGGGTGTTACACCTGCCACAGCCAGATGATCCGTCCCTTCCGCCACGAGCAGCTCCGCTACGGGGCCCCGAGCGAGCTGGAGGAGTCGGTCTGGGATCACCCCTTCCAGTGGGGCAGCCGCCGCACCGGTCCGGATCTGGCTCGTGTGGGGACCAAGTACCCGAACGTCTGGCACTACAAGCACATGGTCAACCCCCGTTCGATCGCGAACGCCTCGATCATGCCCCCCTATGCCTTCCTGAATGATCGCAAGGTCGACTTCTCGGTGACCCCGGCGAAGGTGGGCGCGATGAAGACCGTCGGCGTGCCCTACTCGGACGCGGACGTGCAGGGGGCGCAGGCCGCGGCGAAGGCCCAGGCCGAGGGCATCGTGGCGGATCTGAAGACCCAGGGTGTGGATGCGAACCCCGAGAGCGAGATGGTGGCTCTGATCGCCTACCTGCAGCGGCTCGGCAAGCCTGACACCAAGCCCGCCACGAGCCCCGTGGCCCAGACGGAGAAGTGAGCGCCATGTTCAACAAGTTCCTGATGAGCCTGGGCGTTCTTCCGATGACCTTGCTGGCCCTGACCCTGTTCTTCCTGGCCTTCGCGTTCTTCGCGGGGCGCGCCCTCCGGGGCAAGCGGGAGGAGCAGGACGCGGTGGCGGCGCTGCCCCTGCAGGAGGACGATCATGTCTGCTGATCCGAGCGAGCACCAAGGTGAGCACCACGTTTATGACGACATCGTCGAGCACGATAACCCGCTGCCGCTGTGGTGGTTGATCACGCTGTACGGGGCCATCCTGTTCTCGGCGGGCTATTACTTCCACTTCCACGTCTTCAAGACGGCGATGACGCCCGCGGACGAGCTGGCAGCGGAGAACACCGAGGCCGCCAAGGCGCTGCTGGCGCAGGGCAAGGGGGCCGAGCTCGGGCCCGACGCGCTGCTGGCGATGGCCCAGGACGAGAAGACCGTGAAGGAAGGCCAGACGACCTTCCAGCAGATGTGCGCCTCGTGCCACGGCGATCAGGGCGAGGGCAAGATCGGCCCGAACCTCACCGACAAGCACTGGATCCACGGCGGGAAGCCGGAGTCGGTCTACAAGACCGTCTCGAAGGGCGCTCCCGAGAAGGGCATGCCTGCCTGGGAATCGTCGCTCGGGCCTAGAAAGACCCAGGTCGTGACCGCATATGTGCTGAGCCTCAAGGGAAAGAACGTCGCCGGCAAGGCGCCCCAGGGGCAAGAAGAGTAAGCGCGAGGGTGGGGGATTTTCTGGAGAACATGAGCCGTGGCGAACCCTAAAAATACCCCTACCCTCGATTCTGTTGCCTCGCTCAACGCCGACGGATCCAGGCGCTACGTTCACCCCGCGGAGGTGAGCGGGCGTTACGACCGGATCCGTCGTGCTGTCTTCGCCATCCTCTTTGCCATCCTCTTTGCTGTGCCGTGGATCAAGATCGACGGGCACCCGGCGATCTTGCTCGACATCCCGCGGCGCCAGTTCTTCCTCTTCGGTGAGATCTTCAACGCGCAGGACGGCTGGATGCTGCTCTTCCTGGCGGGAGGTCTCGGCCTATCCTTGCTGTTTCTCACGTCCATCTCGGGCCGCCTCTGGTGCGGCTTTGCCTGCCCTCAGACGGTGATGATCGAGGGGGTCTTCCGGGTGATCGAGCGGTGGACCGAGGGCCCGCGGGAGGCCCGCATCAAGCTGGAGCAGGCCCCCTGGACCGCGAACAAGATCGCGCGCAAGGCCGCCAAGCACCTCGCCTTCCTCGCCATGGCGAGCCTCTTTGCTCACACCATCCTGGGCTATTTCATCCCGATCCGGAGCCTCTGGGGCGTGCTGCTCTCGGGGCCTCGCGCCCACATGGAGGCCTTCTTCTGGACGCTCGGCCTCACCGCCCTCTTCTACTTCGACTTCGGCTGGTTCCGCGAGCAGTTCTGCGTGATCATGTGCCCTTACGGCCGCCTCCAGTCGGTGCTCACCGATCAGGAGAGCCTGGTGGTCGGCTACGACGTGAAGCGGGGCGAACCCCGCGGGAAGCTCAACGTCATCGGTAACGGCGACTGCGTGGATTGCAAGCGCTGCATCGCGGTCTGCCCGACCGGCATCGACATCCGGCAGGGGCTCCAGCTCGACTGCATCGGCTGCACGGCCTGCATCGACGCCTGCGATGCCATCATGGACAAGGTGCAGAAGCCCCGGGGGTTGATCCGCATGGATTCGCTCAAGGGCTTCCAGGGGGGGGTCACGAAGCTGCTACGCCCCCGTACCATCGCGTATGCGGTCGGCGGCCTGCTCGGCATCGTGGTCTTCTCCGTCGCGCTGCGCTCCCGGACGGCCTTCGCCGCGAACCTGCTGCGCCCCACCAGCGCCCCTTACGTTGTCGAGAACGAGGAGGTCCGCAACGTGTTCCGGCTGAAGCTGGTGAGCAAGCGCTCCGAGCCCTCGACCCTCACCGTGAAGCCCCCGGCGGTGGACGGCATCACCTTTGTCGTCCCCCAGCGGGAGGTGACCTTGCCGCCCATGGGGGCCATGGAAGTCCCGGTGATCGCCACGATGGCCCGGTCCAGCTACCAGACCCCGGTCGCCCTCAAGTTCGAGGTGGCCTCGCCAGAGCGTACCCAGCAGGTC
Source organism: Polyangiaceae bacterium (assembly GCA_025453595.1). Lineage (GTDB taxonomy): Bacteria > Myxococcota_A > Polyangia > Polyangiales > Polyangiaceae > JANWXX01. The sequence continues at coordinate 996 of JALOQB010000213.1, read as the reverse complement.
AATGCCACCTTCCTGGGGCCGGGTAAGTGAATTGAACCCCCTGCTCGTCCCTCGAACGCAGGGGAATTTCACTTCTTTTCATGATACCGACCCAGGCACCTTCTTAAGGTGTTCTCCCGAGGTATCGACGTCGACGAAAAAAGTCACATGAACCAGGGAGGATCGGCTGTAACTTGGGAGGAATGAGGCTCATTTCTTCACGGCTCCTTGGTGTTGTACTCTGCATGGCTTCCGTCCACGCCGGGTGTGGAGGTAGCGACAGCAGCTCTCCAGGAGGCGACGCGGGGGGCAAGGCCGGTGCCTCGGCGGGGACAGGAGGCAAGGCCGGCTCGGGGCAGTCCGGCGCCGCGGGAGCAGGTGCATCCGGGGCTGCTGGTGTGGGTGGTTCTCAAGGAGGGCAGGGAGGAGGGACCGGGGGGCAAGGTGGAGACGGTGGCACGAGCGGAGAGTCGGGGTCATCCGGAACTTCCGGACAGGCCGGGATCGGCGGGGGAGGGGCCTCCGGGGGGGGGGGGGGGGGGGGGGGGGGGGGGGGGCGGGTGGGGCTGGTGGTGGGTTGGTGGACCCGGTCATCGGTTTGAAGATCGAGCCGGAGAATCCGGTCATCGAGGTGGTGAACGGGGTAGTTCCGCCGCCGCTTCAATTCGTGGCCAAGGAGGTCAAACAGAGCGGCACCGAGAGCGTGGTGAACGGTGGTGCATGGCTGTTTGATGCGGTCGAGATCGGGACGATAGGGGCCTCCACGGGGGCGCTGACAGCGACGGGTCTCCACGGGGGCAAGGGGACGGTGACCTTCACCTCGGGGGTGGACGCGATCACGACCTCGGTGACCATCAAGGTCAAGCTGACGGATGATCCGCAAGCGCAGCCGTCAGGCATCAAGGAAGCGTTCAAGAATCCGGTGGGTGAAGACCCCTCGCTGGCGCTGCTTTATCCTTACAACAATACCGTGTTTCCGAGAGGTCTAAGGGGCCCTGAAATCCAGTGGAACGGGGG
>JALOQB010000502.1 GCA_025453595.1 Polyangiaceae bacterium | reverse complement strand
GCCGCGGCGGCAGCGGATGCAGGAAGCGGCGAGATTTCCTTCGGCGCAGCGCTGAAGGCCAATCCGTACTTCCTCATCGGCAACATGATCACGTCCGGCATCGTGCTGACCTTCGTGGTCGAGCGTTTCGTGTTCCAGCTGACCCGCTACCGGGTCAACTCGAAAGAATTCTTCGCGCAGGTGAAGAAGCTGGTGGCGGCCGGCAACATCGACCGGGCCATCAAGCTGTGCGAGGCGAGCGACTACCCGGTGCTGCAGCTGGTCAAGGCAGGGTTGACCCACGCGAACAAGGGCGCCGACGAGATCGACGCGGCCCTGTCCGAGCGGCTGGCCGAGCTGAAGCCCGACCTCGAGAAGCGGGTCGGCACCCTCTGGTCGCTGGCCAACATCGCGACGCTGATCGGTCTGCTCGGCACCGTGTCGGGTCTGATCAGCACCTTCGCGGCGGTGGGCAAGCCCGGCCTGAGCGCGGCGGACAAGCAGCGGCTGCTGTCCCTCGGCATCGCCGAGGCCATGTACAACACGGCGCTCGGCCTCGGCATCGCCGTGTTCTGCATGATCACCCACGCGATCCTCCACTCGCGGGCGAAGAACTACGCCCACGACCTCGAGCAGATCGCCGAGCGGACCTTCAACCTGCTCACCATCACCAACAAGCCCGGCGCCTGAGCGCCCCCCCGGGGTCCCCCTCCCAGGCAAGGTGAACGATGGAAGAGAACGACGCCCCGCTTTCGGCCTCCCAGCGCTCGAAGATCCGACGCCTCTCCCAGCCCAAGGAGCATGATCCATCCGAGGCCGGCGGCGAGCTCAACATCGTGCCCTTCCTCGATATCGTCATGAACGTGCTGATGTTCGTTCTGGCGACGATCCCGGCGGTCTTCACCTCGACCATCGACGTCGAGCCGCCGACCATGGGGCGCGGCGGTTCGGTCCGCAAGGATACCCCGTCGCTCAACCTCACCATGATCATCGCCAACGGCGGTGTCTCCCTCAAGACCGGCACCTTCAGCATCGGGCCGGGCTGCGAGGCGGGGGGGTCGGGCTTCACCGTGGCCGCCAGCGGCGACGGCGTGGTGCCCTGGGATGACGTCAAGGCCTGCGCTGCCAAGCTCAAGAACGCCAGCCCCGACTACAAGGAAGAGAACAACATCACCATCATCGCCGAGCCTGGCACCCCCTACTCCACGATCATCAAGGCCATGGATGCGGTGCGCTACAGCGGCGAAGATGTGCTCTTCGACAACGTCAACTTCGGTGTCCCCAGGTGAGGTTAGGCCATGACGCAAGCGACGCCCGGCCCTCGGCCGCCCCACCCGCCCCAGGCCTCTCCGGTCAAGTTCAAGGCAGCGCTCCGCAAGGCGATCCGCAAGAACGCCAAGGAGCCCGAGATCGACTACCTGAACATCACCGCGATGCTGGACATGATGACCATCATCCTCGTGTTCCTCTTGAAGAACATGAGCTCGTCCAACGCCGCGCCGCCCCAGAGCGACGACCTCAAGCTGCCCCCCTCGATCATGTCCACCCAGCCCAAGGAGGAGGGGGTCGCGATCTTCGTCACGCGCTCCCAGATCCTCGTGGGCGACAACCCGGACCCGGTCGTGCTGCTGCCCGATCGCGCCCAGCTCGCCTCGACGGGCCTCGATGCCCGCTACAAGCGCGACGGCATCAACAGCCTCTACATCACCCCCCTGGGCAACGCGCTCCAGGTGGTCCGCGAGCAGGACAAGGCGATCCGTACCGCGAAGGGCGAGCCCCCGGACAGCAAGTCCGAGGCGATCATCATCGCCGACCAGAACACGCCTTACCGCCTGCTGATCGAGGTGCTCTACACCCTCGGTCAGTCCGAGTTCGGCAAGTTCCGGCTGATGGTCATGTCGGGCTCGGCGGCCAAGCAGCAGTTAGCCCCTCCCGGAACCTTTGGCGCGGCGGGGTTTCCCTCGTTGCTGCCGTTCGGTGGCCCTGGTAGCGCCACCGCTTCCGGGAGGTTTCGATGACAGAGCTAGGGCTGATCGTGGGCATCAGCATGCTGGGCGTGGCCGTCGCCAGCATGCTCGCGCGCCATGTGCTTTCCATGGACACGGGCACGCCAGAGATGCGCCGCGTGTCCGACGCCATCAAAGAGGGGGCGGAGGCGTTCCTCCGGCGCCAGAACCGGACGATCCTCAAGCTGGCGGCGCCGCTCGCCTGCGTGATCTTCCTGGTGTACGGCTTTGTCCGGCGCCGCCAGAGCTTTGATCCGGGGCCTCCCGGTGAGCTGGCGCTGTGGATGACGCTCTCGTTCGTGCTGGGGGCGCTGTGCTCGGGGGCGGCGGGGTACGCGGGGATGTGGGTGGCGATCCGGGCCAACATCCGGACGGCGGCGGGGGCGCAGCGGTCGACCAACGACGCGCTGCAGGCGGCGCTGCGCGGGGGCGGCGCCGCGGGGCTCTTCGTGGCGGCGCTGAGCCTCCTGGGGGTGGCGGGGCTCTTTGCGCTGGTCTTCGTGCTCAAGGGGGGGTTGACCGGGGGGCCAGCGACGGTGCAGCGGCTGGCGCCGCAGATCCCGCTGATGATCGCGGGCTACGGGTTTGGCGCGAGCTTCGTGGCGCTTTTTGCCCAGGTGGGGGGCGGGATCTACACCAAGGCGGCGGACGTGGGGGCCGATCTGGTCGGCAAGGTCGAGGCGGGGATCCCGGAGGATGACCCGCGGAACCCGGCGGTGATCGCCGATCTGGTGGGGGACAACGTGGGGGATTGCGCGGGTCGCGGGGCCGATCTCTTCGAGAGCATCTCGGCGGAGAACATCGGGGCGATGATCCTGGCGGCGAGCCTCTACGAGGCGAACCCGGGGCGGCTGGCGAACGTGCTGGGGGTGCTGCTGTTCCCGCTGGTGGTGAACGCCTTCGGGATCCTGGCGTCGATCGTGGGCATCCTCTCGGTGAAGACCGACGACAGCGAGGACCCGATGAGCGCCCTGAACCGTGGTTTTTACGTGACCGCGGTGCTGACCGCGGCGGGTCTGGCGGGCACCACGCTGTGGCTGCTGGGGCCCTACTGGAAGATGTTCTTCCTGTGCGGTCTGGTGGGCCTGGCCACGAGCCTCGCGTTCGTGCACATCACGCTCTACTACACGGAGGCGAAGCACCGCCCGGTGCGCTCGATCGCCGAGGCCAGCGCGACGGGCCCCGCCACCAACGTGATCCAGGGGCTGGCGGTGGGCTTCGAGTCGACGGCGCTCTCGGTGCTGGTGGTGTCCGGCGCCATCCTGGTCGCGTACAAGCTCGGCGAGGCCAGCGGGCTGGAGAACGCGGGGCTCTTCGGCACCGCGGTCGCGGTCATGGGGATGCTGGGGACCGCGGGGTACATCCTGGCCATGGATACCTTCGGCCCCATCACCGACAACGCCGGCGGCGTGGTCGAGATGTCGATCGGCCAGGAGCAGCCCGAGGTCCGCGCCCGCACCGACCGGCTCGACGCCACGGGGAACACGACCAAGGCCCTCACCAAGGGGTACGCCGTGGGGTCGGCGGCGCT
>JALOQB010000212.1 GCA_025453595.1 Polyangiaceae bacterium | reverse complement strand
GCGGCTGCGGCTGCGGCTGCGGCTGCGGCTGCGGCTGCGGCTGCGGCTGCGGCTGCGGCTGCGGCTGCGGCTGCGGCTGCAGGAGAGGGGCGGCTGCGGATGGCTACTGGGTGCAGGTTCAGGGCCCGGCGGACGGGAGGGTGATGCTCTGCCAGCTGCCGCGGCGAAAGAGCCAACCTCCCCCGAGAGCCTGGAGGACGTAAGCGATGGTGATGGCAACGAAGACGCCGCTGGGGCCGAGCCCCGCCCAGCGGGCCAGCGCGTAGGCCAGCGGGATCTTGATCAACCAGAAGCAGATCGCGTTGAGCCCCAGCGGTGTCGCGGTGTCGCCGGCCCCGTTGAAGGCCTGGATCACCACCATCCCGTAGCCAAAAAACAGGAACCCGACCGCGACGATTCGCAGGCAGCTGGACGCGCTCTGGATCACCGCTGCATCCTCGGTGAAGAAGGCCACGGGCCAGCCCGGTGCGGCGAGGAACAGCAGGCTGATCAGGCCGAGGAAGATCACGTTGTAGCCCGCGATGGTGGACACCACGCTGCGCGCCCGGTCGACGCGCTGCGCCCCCAGATTCTGCCCGACCAGCGTGGAGGCCGCGCCCGCCATTCCCCACGAGGGCAGGATCGCGAAGAGCGCGATGCGCATCGCGATCGTGTAACCCGCCAGCGCGCTGCTGCCGAAGGAAGAGACGATGCGCACCAGCCCCAGCCAGCTCGCGGTCTCGACCAGGACCTGGAGCGTCGCCGTGGACGAGATCCGCAGCAGCTCCCTGAGCACGGTGGCCTGCACCACCAGGTGCCGCGCCGCCACCGCGAGGAGCCCCCGGCCCCGGACCAGCACCGCAACCTGGTACGCGACGCCGATGGCGCGGCACAGCGTCATGGCCACCGCGGCCCCCAGGACCCCCATCCCCGGCACGGGCCCCCACCCGAAGATGAACAGCGGCGCCAGCGCCATGTTCAGCAGGTTCGCCAGCCAGAGCGAGCGCATCGCCACCGCCGCATCGCCCACGCTTCGGAAGATGGCGTTGATCACGAACAGCAGGAAGATGCTCACGTTGCCGCCCAGCATCATCCGCGTGTACCCGGTGCCCTCCCGGATCACCTCCGGGCTCGCCCCCATCGCCGCCAGAAGCTCCGGCGCCAATAGCCCGCCGATCAGCCCGAAGATCAGCGAGAAGAGCAGGGCCACCGCCAGCACCTGCACCGCCGCGACGGCAGCGCCCTCCGGGTCCTTCTCCCCCGTGCGCCGCGCGATGATCGCGGTGGCCCCGGCCGACAGGCCCATCGCCATCGCGTAGATGATCGACAGCATCGACTCGGTGAGCCCCACCGTCGCCACCGCGGCGGACCCGAGCCGGGAGACAAAGAAGATATCGACGATGGTCAGCAAGGACTCCATCGACATCTCCAGGATGGTCGGCACCGCCAGCAGCACCACCGCGCGCCGCACCGGGATCGCCGTGAGATCCTCGCTTGTCCCGTGGATCGCGGCCCGGATCGTCGCCAGCAACCCCCCGCCTTCGGGCCCTTGCGGCGCCTCTTCTTTTGAGCTCATAGCAGCTCGTCCAGGGCGACCTCCAGGGTACGTATGGGGATGACATCGATCCCCTCTCGCTCGTCGGAGGTCAAACGATCGGCGCTGGAGTGGGGCAAGAGCACCCGGCGAAAGCCCATCGCCCGGGCCTCCGCGATGCGAGCGTTGGCCCGGGGCACGTTCCGGACCTCGCCCGCGAGCCCCACCTCGCCGAAGGCCACCGTGTCGATGGGGAAGGGGCGATCCCGGTACGAGCTCGCGATGGCCAGGGCGACCGGGAGATCCAGGGCCGGCTCCTCGATCCGCATGCCGCCGGCCACGTTGACGAAGACATCGCAGGCCCCCATGTCGCAGCTCGCGCGCCGGGCCAGCACCGCCAGCAGCATCGCCAGCCGCCCCGAGTCGACCCCGGTCGTGGTGCGCCGCGGCGTCCCCAGCCCCGGCGGCCCCACCAGCGCCTGCACCTCCACCAGCAGCGACCTCGCCCCCTCGCTGGTCGCCCCGACCACCGAGCCGCTGGCCCGCTGGGGCCGCTCCGCCAGGAACAGCGCCGACGGCTGCGTCACCTCCTTCATCCCCTCCGGGGTCATCTCGAAGAGGCCCACCTCGGTGGAGGAGCCAAAACGGTTCTTGGTGACCCGCAGCGCCCGGAACGCGGCCCCCCGCTCCCCCTCGAACGACAGCACCGCGTCCACCAGGTGCTCCAGCACCTTCGGCCCCGCCAGCTGCCCGTCCTTGGTCACGTGGCCCACCAGGAACGTCGCCGTGTTCCCTCGCTGCGCCAGATCCACCATGCGGCCTGCCACCTCCCGCAGCTGCGAGACCGTCCCCGCCGCCGACGTCAGCCCCGCCACCCGCACCGTCTGCACCGAGTCGATCACCATGACCGCGGGCTTCTCCGCCTTGACCGCGCTCTCGATCTCTTCACAATCGTTTGAGGGCAAAACAAGCAGGTTGTCGGTCAGCACCCCCAGGCGCCGCGCCCGCGCCGCCACCTGGCTCGCGGCCTCCTCCCCTGCCACGTACAGCGCCCTCGACCCCCGCGATGCCATCGACGCCATCGCCTGGAGCAGCAGCGTCGACTTGCCCACCCCCGGATCTCCCCCCACCAGCACCACCCCCCCCGGCACCGCCCCGCCCCCCAGCACCCGATCCAGCTCCTGCAGCCGCGTCGGGATCCGGGGCAGCGCCTCCGTCTGCACCGCCGTGATCGGCGACGCCCCGCTCGCCCCCCGCGGCGCGTTCGCCTTCTTCGTCCCCCCACCCACCGCGCTCCCCTTGACCAGCTCCTCCACCAGCGTGTTCCACTCCCCGCACGCCGGGCACTTGCCCGTCCACTTCAGCTGCACACCCCCGCAGCTCTGGCACACGTAGCGCGTCGTATCCTTGGCCATCGCCACCCCTTAGCCCGCACCCCCCGGGGCTTCAACCAGTGGCGGTCAAACAATGTCCTCCCGCCCCGAGGAACCTTCTTTTTTGGTCTCTAGGCCCGACCGTAGACAGGCAGGGCCGCGCCGGAGATATCGCGGGCGTCCTCGGAGAGCAGGAACGAGACGACGGCGGCGAGGGAATCGGTGGAGACCCAGCGGGACGGATCCGCGTCGGGCATGGCGGCCCGGTTGGCCAGGGTGTCGATGGTGCTGGGGAGTACGGCGTTGATGCGGACCCCGTGCTCGAGCACCTCCTGGGCCACGGACTGGGCGAGGGTGACCACCGCGGCCTTGGACGCCCCGTACTCGGCGGCGCCAGCGCTGGACCAGGGGCGCTCGACGGCGCGGGAACCGACGAGCACCACGCTCCCCTGGCGGCGGGCCACCATCCCCGGAAGGATGGCCCGGAGCGAGGCATGCACGGTGAAGAAGTTCCGCTGCATCATCGCCGCCGCCGCCGAGTCGTCCGCCTGCTCATGAACCGGGCGCCCCCCTTGCCAGCCCCCGGCGCAGAGCACGGCGCCACGGATGACCCCGAAGCGCTCCTCGGCCCGGAGCAGCGCCTCCTTCCACGCCTCGCCAGAGCCCACATCCATCGCGATCCCCAGCAGCGTGCCCGGATGCTGATCGGCGAGCGCGGTCAGCGTCTCTTCTGCCCGCGGCGTATCGAGGGCCACGCAGGGCTGCCCCTGCGCGAGCAGCCTCCGCAGCACCGCGCCCCCCAGCGCCCCCGCCCCCCCCGTGATCACCACACAACCTTTCGCTGTCATGGCCCGCGAGTCTAGGCCCGTTGACCCCTGGAGCTCACGTGTTCTTGCAACCAGCGGACCGGGGTCGCGATCACCTCACCGACATTCCTTGTCCCGCGAGCGGTCACGCTTGCAGGGGCCGCGGTCCGCGGAGGGACCATGATCTGCGATGCACTTGAGGGTGCAATCCTGGGACATGCCGCACTTGTCGTTGCAGCTGATCAGCTGCATCGGGTTCCCGATGCACTTGACCGCCCGCTCTGCCGTCTCGCACTCGTTGAACTGCTTGTTGACGCAGCACCAGGTGTTGCCTCCCCCGCCGCTCTGGTTCGCAGGTTTGGCGTCCGCAGGTTTGGCGTCCGCGGGCTTGCTCTCACCACCGGGCTTCGCCTCCTCGTCAGGCTTCGCCTCCCCGTCAGGCTTCTCCCCTTCACCAGGCTTTGCCTCCGCCGGGTCAGCGGACCGGGCGCCAGGGCCCATCGAAAAGCCTGGCACCGAGGAGCCCAGGGCTGCTGCCTTCTGTTGCAGCTGCTCCAGCGAGGCGCAGGCCCCCAGCGCCCCCAGCACCGCAAACACAGCCAGAGCATAGAAACCACGATGGACAGACTTGTTCATCCCCCCAGGATGTCAGCGGTTGCGGGCGCGTTACAAGTTCAGGAATGCCCCAGCAGCAGGCGCTCCGCCAGGGTCAGCGCGTCGACGGGCCAGAAGGTCACGGGCCGTGGCCGGAGGACCCCCTCGATCGGCAGCGGCCTGCAGCCCAGCAGCGCGCGGCGCCACCGCAGCGGGACCCCCTCGCGGCCGTGCACCGCCCCCAGCAGCGCCCCGGCGATCGCCCCGTTGGTGTCCGTGTCGCCACCGCACCCCACCGTGTCCACCACCCCGTCCTCCAGCGTGCTCGAACGAAGGAGCCTGAAGAACGCGTTCTGGAGCGCGATCAGCACCCACCCCATGCTCCGCTGAAAATCCACCGGCGGCCCCTGCTCGGCCCGCTCCAGCGCCCCGAGCACCGCATCGTGCGCCCCCGACGATCGCGCGAAATGTAGAGCTTTCCCATAAACATCACCTGCCGGAGCCCCGGTGCGGATCGCGTGGGCCACCGCCACCGTGAAGACCGCGCAGGCGTCCTGGCAGACCGGGTTCACGTGGGTCAGGGCGCTCTCGCGGCGCGCGCAGGCGGCGAGCGCGTCGTCCTCGAGGTGCTGGCCCCAGATGGCCAGCGGGGCGATCCGCATCAACGATCCGTTCGCCTCGCTGCTGGCGATCGGTTGGCCCTGGATCCCCCGCAGGGTCGTCGTCCCGATGTCGAACGGATCCGAAGCGACCCACCCACGGTAGGCCCGCAGCACCGCCCCGGCATCGTACCCCCGCTCGCGCACCAGGCTCCGCGCCAGCGTCAGCGCCATCTCCGAGTCGTCCGTGGGCTGCCCCGCCAGCGTCCCCCAGTGGCCCCCGTCCTCGAGCCACCGTACCCCCCTCGGGTGCTGCGCCGCGATGCGCTCGGCGCTGTCGAACTCGACTTGACCACCGAGCGCATCCCCCGCGAGCTGACCGAGCAGGCACCCCTGGGCCCGGCGCAGCACCCCGGCCTCGCGCGCCCTCTCCCCCTTGCCCAGCGCCACCAGCCCCAGCCCCTCCACCATCGGCAGCGGATCCCCCTGCCACCTCGCTCGCCCACGACCGACCAGCTCCCGGGCGCTCTCTATGGATCCTCCATAGCATGCCTCGAAGACCCCGGGACCGTCGTAGCGCACCGGGGCGCCGCGCTCGTCGAGGAGCTCGGCGCCGACGGCGAGGAGCAGCGCGTGGCCGGCGGCCAGGTCCCAGTCGTGGGGTCCCCCGGTGGAGACCGCCACGTCGGCCTCGCCGGCGGCGACCAGCGCGAGGCGGTAGGCGGCGCTGGGGACGCAGCGAAAGCGCGCGGGGGCGACGAAGCGGGCGCTGGAGACCGGGAACGGCTCGTGGCCGGCGCTCAGCAGCACGACGGAGCCGGCCTCGAGGGGGCCAGCGGGGCAGGCCCGCGAGACCGGGAGGCCATTGCGCAGGAGCGGCCCCCCCGCATGCCAGCAGAAGAGATCCCCGTCGTCGTCCGGCGCGGCGAACGCGAAGACCACGCCCAGCACGGGGCGCCCCTGGTGGAGGAGGGCGATGGAGACGGCGCTGCCGCGCTGCCCCTCCAGGAACCCCCGGGTGCCATCGTTGGGGTCCACCAGCCAGAAGGTCCCTTTTCGATCGAGCTGGTGCTCCCCGGTCTCCTCGCCGCGGAAACCGAAGCCGGGAAAAGGGGTCAGGAGTCGATCCCGGAGCAGACGCTCGACCTCCGTGTCGACGGGCGCATGATCGTGAGAACCACGGGGGCCTTCCGGTCGATCCAGCTCGGCCAGGAGCAAGGCTCCCGCCTCGCGGGCGGCGTCGGTGGCCACGGAGAGGGCCTGGGCAAGCAACGAGGGCGCGAGGGGCATCGCAGGGCATCGTACCCCGGGTCGGCGCCGGCACGGGCAAGGGACGATGCGCCAGCCGCGCTCAGGACGAGAGACGAACCACCACGCCGGGGCCGTGGGGCCGGTGCAGGGACGCGATGGCCGTGGTGTCCGCGAGGAGCACGACGAGCAAGGTGAAGAGCCGGCGGGCGGTGTCGTGGGTGGGGCCGACCGCGGTCAGGGCGGCGAGGAGCTCGCGAGCGGCCTGGTCGTGGGCGTCCCGCTTGGCCTGATCGAGCTTCCCGATCTCAAGGACGCTGGCCCCCGAGCCTTCCAGGGACGAGAGCCTCCGGCAGGTGTCGAGGTACCCTTCGATCCAGGGATCCAGGCCCCCTGCCCGCGGGAGGTCGACGGCGGCGACCAGCTCGCCAGGGCCGGTCTCGAAGCGGAGCGTGACCGCCTCGTCCCCCCAGGAAACGCGCAGGATCAACGAAGGCGCCTCGACACGGAACAGGTGCTCCTCGATCAGCTCACGGATCGCCAGACGCCACTCTTGCCGGCGCGCCTCGGGGACCCCCGCCCAGCGCGCTGTCTCGATCAGTACATCGGTCAGCACTTTCTCACGGTACCACAGCTTTCCCCGGGACCCCAGCCGCTCGCTTCCCTCACCAACCCCTCCAGGCGCCCCCCCAGCACCGGCACCGGCGGGGCAAAACCCGCCAGCCATCGCCCGTGCGCGTCGCCGAGCCCGGCCCCCCTCGCTCGCCGCGAAAGCAGGGCCACTGCCAGCTCTTCCCGCGCCTCATGCCAACCGCGGACCTCGGTGCACCGCGCCTCCACCTCCAGCACCGTCGCCTCGTGCGCGGCCTGCCAGGCGCAGCGCTCGATGGACGCCTGCCCCCAGCCAGGGACCCCGACCCACACCTCCGTGACCACCGCTCGCCCTCGCTGCCCCAGAGGACGGAGCGCGCAGCAGGCAAGCCCCCGTAGCCCTGGCGCCACCCGCTCCAGCGCCCGGATGGCGTCCCGCAGCGAGCGCAGCACGGCGGGCTCCGGCGCCGGGAGTTGCCTCCAGCAAGGCTCCTCCAGGAGCGCTGCGCAGAACAGCAGCTCCGCGGCCCTCGACCTCAGCCCTGCCAGCAGCGAAGGCCGGGCCACCTGCTCTTCGCCCAGCCCCGCCAGGGGCAGGTGGCCGGCTGCAAGCGCCTCCTCCACGTCATCGAAGAGCCAGGCCAGCCCCTGCGCCTGCGCCATCGCCTCGTGGTCGCGCAACAGCAGCCCGAGGGCCTGCGCATCTTCCCCGAGGGCTCGCCCCTGCGAGGGGCCCAGCCAGCGCGCCGCCTGCTCGATGTAGCGCTCATCAAACAGCGAGGGGGCCAGCGTCGCCCCCTGCTCGACGTGGGCCAGCACATGAAACACCAGCTCGGCCCACGAGCGCCCCTCCATCCCCCCTCCCGGCCTCGCTCACACCGAGAACGAGGAACCGCAGCCGCACGAGCCCTTCGAGTTCGGGTTGTTGAACTTGAAGCCGGCCGCATGCAGCTCTTCCACGTAATCGATCTCGGTGTTTTCCAGGTACTGGAACGAGAGCGGATCGACGTAGAGCTTCACCCCGTTGCTCTCGAAGGACTCATCCATCTCGCCGATCGTGTCCTCGAAGTAGAGGTCGTAGGTGAAGCCCGAGCAACCACCGCCGATGACCCGCAGCCGCAGCCCCTGCCCGTGCAGGTTCTCGGTCTCCGCGATCTCCTTGACCTTGCTCGCAGCGCGCTCCGTGATCGTGATCATGTTCTTTCCTCCATCGTGTGAGCCTGAGGCCCAGCAAACTGACGTAACGTTAGCTTAATTGTTGTTTCGATGCACCCCCCGAAACGGGGGTCTTGTGTTGCATCAACCGGCGCACCCCCCGGAAGAGGGTGAGGAAGCTGGCGGCAGCGAGGATCGCGCTGAGGGAGGTCATGAGTACCCCATCGGCCACGGAGGCGACCTTGCCCTCGCAGCGGAGGTCGAGGGAGGGGCGGGAGCCGGCGAGGAAAGCGGAGGCCTCGGCGGCGAGGGTATCGAGGCGAGCGATCTCGGCGGGAGCGTCCGGGGCGGCGCAGAGGAAGTCGGTCTTGCCCGCGGGGTAGACGGCGTAGAGCACCTGGGCAGGGGAGCGGCTGCGGCTGCTCTTGTCGAGGCGTCGCTCGACCGCCTGGAGCTCGGCGAGGGGGATCTGCTTGGAGACGGAGCGAAACTGGATGGTGCAGACGCCGGAGGGGCGGTCGCACCGTAGGGAAGTTGTATACCCGCCGGCGAAGAGGGTGGCGAGGCCGACGATCATGGAGGCGCCGAAGAGGAGGGCGCCGACGATGGCGAAGGCGAGGCGGAAGAGGGAGACGGTATCGGAGCCCGCGGGGGGAGCGGAGGGAGGGTTCATGGGGAGGAGGAGGGCGCCCGGGGGGCAGGGAGGATCCGCGGGAAGGCGGCGGAGGGAGCGGGGGGAGCGGGGGGAGCAGCAGCCCTGGGCGACGCGGACCATTCCATGAAGACCGCCTGCCGGGTAGGCTCCCGGCGCCGGTCGAAGGGGGGCTGGGTGGAGCGCCACACCCAGTAGGCCTTGAAGGAGACGATCCGGTCGGCCGCCGGGCGCCCCTCGATGACGTGCCAGTTGATCAGCCAGTTCTGGAAGTACTCGCGGTACCGGGCGTTGGCGTCGCGCCGGAGGCGATCGTGGAGCTCGTACCAGAGCTGGGTCATGAGGCCTCCATCCTGGAGCGAGGGGAGTTCGAGGAGCACCGGGCCGCCGCCGGCGAGGGGGTCGATGTGACGACCATCGGCCGTCTCGGCGTCGACGACGATCTTGCCGTCATCGCTGGGGGGGATGGGGGCGAACATGCTCCAGCCCTGGAAGAAGCGGGGGTACTGGGCGAGGGACGCCAGCAGCAAGGGCTGGGGGAACTTGAGGAACCGGGGCACCTTGCGGTTCTCGGCGAGCACCTGGGAGCCCAGCGCCACGACGAAGAGCAGGGCCAGGGACTCGCGCAGGTAGGTCGGCCAGGGGCCCAGCAGCGGAGGGCGCAGGGCCTCGGGGGCTCGCGCGGAGGGCTCTCCCTGGGGGCGAGGCAGGCCGCAGGCGCCGTACCCCAGCAGCGAGGAGACCAGGTGGCGCCGGGCCGCGAAGGCGTCGTAGGCGAGGCGAGCGAGGGAGCGGAGCCCGGGCAGCTCGATCCAGCGGGCCGCGTAGATCCCGAAGGGCAGCGCCCGGAGCACCTGGGCGACGGCCTCGGCGCGGCGCCACACCCGGGTCCCCTGGGGGTCGGTGACAAGGATGGAGTGCTGGGCCTCTGCGGGGTCGACCCCCGCGGGCAACGCGGCGGGATCGTCGTTCCCCCGGATCGTGACCCGACCCATCGGGTCCAGGCGCCGCAGCAGCCGGGCCAGCAGGTGGCAGACCCCGCAGGAATTATCGTAATAGAGCACGCGCCGGGGGAGCCTCCGGTCCATGCGCCGTGCCAGCGCGTCCCAGTCCTCGGGGCCCATCAGCAGGATCGCGTGGAGCATCATCACGAACGAGAACAGGCCGTAGTGCCCCACGGTCTGGAACCCGCAGTGGAGCGCCAGCACCATCAGCGCGGCCACGCGCCGGCACGAGCGGATGAAGAAGGGCGAGACCAGCAGCAGGGTGATCGAGGCCTCGATGACGAGGGTACCGAGGGTCATCCCCTGGATCAGCACCGGCGGGATCCACGAGCGCAACCAGACCCCGAGGGGGTTCACCAGCCGGTCGGTCCACAGCACGTAGTGCACCGAGGAGCCCTCGCGCCACGGGAGGCCATCCTTGTGGATCGTGTTGAAGTAGTAGATCACCGCCAGGTTGAGCACGACCGCAGCGAAGGCCACGGACACCACGGGGCGTCGATCCCGGAAGGGTGCCTCTCGACCTTCAAGCGCCCCTGGACCATGCTCCTCGACCTCGCGAAACGACGACCGCAGGGCGTCGACCGAGAAGCGACGCCCGAGGGGCAAGAACGCGGTCCAGAGGGCGAGGATGTTGGAGACCACATCGCCGCCGTTCTCGAGGAGGATGTTCCGGCTATGGAGGCTGGTCACCAGCACCAGCACCAGCACCTGCATCAGGCGGGTCCAGAAGCCGACCGTGTAGAGCAGGTAGACGAGGGCGGTGAGGGCGAAGGCGAAGAGAACCTCGCCGCGGGTAGAAAAGGCGTGGTAGATGCTGAAGAGGTGGGCGCTCATGGGCCGGAAGAGCGCACCATGGTTGGGGAGCATCCCCTCGTTGGTGTAGAAGAAGAGGTAGTCCGGCAGGCGTCGGTACAGATCCACCAGCAGGAAGACCCCGAAGATGATGCGAAAGAGGCCAAGCGAACGAGGATCTGCCGTGGCAAATTCTCGGAAGGTTGCCGCCAGGCTCCGGGGGGCCTCTCCGGCGGGGACAACAGGCGGACGGGTAGACATGCAAGAAGGCTCCAGGGTGCCAGGGTGTTCTACCCTCCCCGCGCGGCTGGCAGCAACGACCCAGGGCAGGGCACGAGCGGCTTCTCGCGCCCCCTGCCTTTTGGTAAGGTCCTGACGAATGGCCGAGGACTACTTCGGCATCGTCGGTTCCACGCAGGGGCCCTTCCATGTCAAGGAAGTGGTGGCCGAAGGCGGTTTTGGCGTCGTTTACCGCGCCTACCACGAGGCATTCCAGTCCGATGTGGCGCTGAAATGCCTCAAGATCCCCATCCAGATGGATGACGAAAATCAGCAGGAATTCCTTGCCAAATTCAAGGAAGAGGGCGCCCTGCTGTTCAAGCTATCGGCCTCCATCCCCGCGGTGGTGCGCCCCCTGCACGTCGACAAGATCGACATGCATGACGGCCGCTTTGTGCCCTACATGGCCCTTGAATGGCTCGAGGGCGAGGGGCTCGACGCGCTCATCAACCGCCGGGCCGGCCAGGGGCTCCCCCCGCTGGGGTTGAAGAAGGCGGTGCGGCTGCTGACGCCGGTGGCCCGGGCCCTGGCCCGCGCCCACCACTTCCCGACCCCGGAAGGCCCGATCAGCATCGTCCACCGCGACCTCAAGCCCGACAACATCTTCATCTCCCAGGTCCACGGCGAGGAGGTGGTCAAGATCTTTGACTTTGGCATCGCCAAGGCCCGCAGCGTGGCCTCCCAGGTGGCCGGGCGCCTCTCCCAGAGCGCCAGCCAGGTCACCGCCTTCACGCCCGGCTACGGCGCCCCGGAGCAGTGGCTCCCCAAGCGTTTTGGCCAGACGGGCCCCTGGACCGACGTGTTTGGCCTGGCCCTCACGGTCCTCGAGACCGCCATCGGTCGGCCCATCATCGACGGCGACACCGCGGCCATGATGGGCACCGCCTGCGACGAGCAACGCCGCCCCACCCCTCGCAACGAGGGCATCGAGGTGAGCGACCAGGTCGAGTCCGTGTTCCTCGCGGCCCTCGCCGTCGACCCTCGCAACCGCTACCCGGAGGCCGGCCAGTTCTGGGACGCCCTCGAAGGCGCCCTCGGCCTCGAGCTCTCGGCCACCCCGACCCAGAGCTCCCCCCGCAGCGTCATGGAGGACAGCTCCCTCCGTGCCAGCCCGACCACCGGGCTGCGCGAGTTCCGGGCGCCAGAGCAGCTCCCCTCCATCGAACTCCAGCTCGATCCTCCCGCACGGGGGCCCAGCTCTTCCCGCAGCGGCATGGCCCCCATGCCCCGGCCTTCGAGCGACAAGCCGACCCCTGCTTCCAGCAAGCCCAACCGGCGCCCGGTCGAGGAGGGGCCCCTCGACGACACCCACGCCCCCAAGATCGACCTCGCCCTCGACCTGGACGCAAACCACCGCGGCGGTTCGTCCCCGGCGCACCGCCAGGCGCCGGTCCCGGCCTCCCTCCGCTCCGGCGTGCTCAGCACCGGCGCGCACCCCAAGGTCAACGCCGACAGCGCCCCCGCCTCCCGCCTGGCGCCGCCCCTCGCGACGCGCAACGAGCCTGCGCCGCTTGGCCAGCTCCAGAAGCTGAAGGGGGCCATCTCGGTGATCGCGGTCGGCATCGTGCTCGCGGTGATCGATCGGATCATCGTCGCCGCCCTCGACAACGACTTTCACCTCGGCCCTGTACGTCTCTCCTGGGTCGCCGCGCTCATCATCACGGCGGGCGTCATCCTGATGCTCAAGCGCCTCATCTTCCCCGACGAGGAACGCTGATTTGACCGCCATCGATCCGGCACGCCGGGCCCAGGCCAGCGAGCACGTCGCCGCGCGCTTCACCCGCGTGATGAACGCCTGCACCTCCCCCCGCGGCTACCTCTGTGACCTCTCCCTCGCGGCGCTTTTCTCCGCGCTCCCCCTCGTCCTGATCGTGCGCCAGGCCGCCGGCGATGACCTGCGCTCCAGCACCACGCTGCTCCTCCTCGCCATCGGCCTGCTACCGATCCTCATCTCCCTGGCGATCAGCTTCTCCCTCCGCCAGGCCCGCGAGGGGGTCATCGACTGGATGGCCACCCTCCCCTTCCCCGTCGAGAACATGAACAGCCTGCTCGCCGGGATCAGCGACGAGTTCGAGGTCCATTTCCAGGCGACCGACTGCCCCTTGACCCGCGAGGAGCTCCAGAAGCTCCTCGATCCGATCAGCGACGATACCCTCGCCACCGAGGTCGACGGCGAGCAACCCGTCGCCTCGATCAAGATCGGCGTCATCGACTCCAGATACCTGCCG
>JALOQB010000501.1 GCA_025453595.1 Polyangiaceae bacterium | reverse complement strand
CGGGGCAGGGAGGTGCGGGGTTCTGCCAGGAGCAGCAGCCACCGGTGCTGGCGGAGCCGGGCCCTGTTCCGACACTGGCGCCGGAGTTTTCCCAGTTCTACCAGTCGTACGAGCTGGGCCCGGTCCCCGGGATGCCGCCGGGGCACCTGGGGGGGTGCGTGGTGAAGTTCGATGATCCAGGCACGCTGCTGCTGGCGGGGGATTCGGAGCAGCCGCAGGGGGGGCTCTACGCGATCAAGCTGAAGCGGGATGGGTGTGGCCACATCATCGGCTTCGAGGGGACAGCGACGAAGGTGGCGTCGACGCCGTACATCGACGCCAACCTTGTCTACGGCAAGGACGACGTGCTGCTGTACTCGCAGTACCCGGTGAACCAGGTGAGCCAGCTGTTGCCGGGGGCCAGCGAGCCCGGGAAGACCGCGGCGCTGGGGGGGATGGGGGTCGATGCGAGCATCGGTGGGCTTGGATTTGTGCCCCCGGGGTTGCCCACGGCGGGGAGCTTGCGGGCGCTCTCGTGGCCAGGGGGCAACTGGTTCCGGCTCAGCTCGTCGTACGAGGGAGGGTGGTACGAGATCACGGCGGCGAGCAAGGTGACCACGCTGGGCGGAGGGCCCGGGGGGTTTGCCTACGTGCCCAAGGGGTCCAAGGGGTTCCCGGTGCAGAGCGTGATCGTGGCTGAATGGAGCGGCGACAAGGTGGGGGTGTACGAGGTGGACGGAGAGGGGGAGCCGGTGGTCCAGACCCGCAAGGACTTCTTCTCCTCGTTCCTGAAGCCGTGGGGTGCTTACTTCGATCCGATCAGCGGCGATTACCTCTTCCTGACCTGGAATTCGTCGCCGGACCGGGTCTACGTGGTCCGGGGGTTTGTCCCTCCGCCCGAGAAACCGTGAAGGAAGATAGAGGCGGTCGATTTTTGAAATTAACGGGGCGGCTGCGGCGAAGTAAGCCACCAGCCATGAGACTCCAAGCCCCCCTCCTCGCGCTGCTGTTGCTTGCCTGCGGTCCGGCCCCGGCCCCCACGGTGGCCGAGCCGCTGCGTCCTCCGCCTGTGAGCAGCGCCAGCGCCAGCGCTGCCCCTCCTGCCGCTGCGCCCAGGAGCTACCAGACCGAGAAAGAGACGCTGCTCGAGACCGCGAAGGGGGCCAGCTTCCCGGTGGCTCCGGGCTGGTTCGTGCGCGAGTCCGCCGAGCTGACGCTGCTGGAAGACCCGGAGCGAGGGCTGAAGGTGGCGATGATCGAGGTGGAAGTGGCGTCGGCCCGGGAGGCCATCGAGGTCGCGTGGAAGCGCCATGACGCGGCCTTTGTGCGCAAGGAGCTCAATGCGATCACGCCGCCGCCGGGCAAGTGGGACGAGGTGGTGCAGATCGTCTACGAGACCGAGCCCGGGTCGAAGCGTGTTGTGCTGGCCAACGCCCGGCGCAAGGGCGGCGTGGTGTGGGTGGCGATCCTGGATGGCGAGAAAGGGGCCTTCGATCGGCGGGGCGCGCAGCTCCAGGATACCTTCGAGCGTCTGAAGGCGCCGGGGGTCGCGGAGGAGACCCTGGTCGGCAAGAAGGCCCACCCGCTGGAGGGCGAACGGCTCAAGAAATTTACCGATTTTATCGAGAAAGCAAGGGCAACCCTCGGCATCCCGGGGGCCGCGGTCGCCGTGGTGCAGGGCGGCAAGGTGGTGCTGGAGCAGGGGTTCGGCGTGCGGGAGCTGGGGAAGAAGGGGGTCGTGGACCCCTCGACGCTGTTCCTCATCGGCTCGACCTCCAAGAGCCTCTCGACGCTGCTGATGGCCCGGGCGGTCGACGAGAAAAAATTCTCGTGGGACACCCGGGCGCAGGAGGTTTACCCGGGCTTCACGCTGGGCGACCGGGAGCTGGCCGGCAAGGTCACGATGAAGAACCTGGTCTGCGCCTGCACCGGGATCCCCCGCTACGATATGGAACTTCTCTTCACCTTTGACAAGGTGAAGCCCGAGTCGCTCCTGGCGTCGATGTCGTCGCTCAAGCCGACCACGGCCTTCGGTGAGACCTTCCAGTACAACAACCAGATGGTGGCGGCCGGTGGCTTCCTGGCGGCCCACGCGCTGTACCCGAAGCTCCCCCTGGGCGACGCCTTTGACCGGGCGATGAAGGAGCATGTGTTCGGCCCCCTCGACATGAAAGAGACGACGCTCTCCTTCGCCGAGGGCCAGCGCAGGGGCATGGCCGGCAGCCATGACGAGGACGAGCTGGGCAAGATGCAGCCGATGCCGATGAGCTACGAGCAGTTCGTGGTGCCGCTGCGCCCCTCGGGCGGCGTGATCTCGAACGTGCGCGACATGGCCAAGTACCTGCAGGCCGAGCTGGCCCGGGGCAAGAGCGTCACCGGCAAGCAGGTCGCCTCCGAGGAGAACGTGCTGCTACGGCGCAAGCCCCAGGTGAAGATCCGGGAAGAGATCGGCTACGGGCTCGGCTTCATCGGCGGAAAATTCAAGGGCATCGAGGTGGTCGAGCACGGAGGCGCCACCTTCGGTCATCGTTCCACCTTCCTGCTGTTCCCCGAGGCAGGCATCGGGATCACCCTGCTGGCCAACGGCCCTGGCCCCCTTGGCTCCCTGGCCAAGGCGCGGCTCCTCGAGCTGCTCTTCGACAGGCCCGAGGAGGCCGAGGCGGCCCTCGCCTTCCAGATGGAAGAGAAGAAGAAGGGGCTGGCGCGGCTGGCCGAGAAGATCGCCGATCCCGAGCCCGCGGAGGTGCTCAAGAAGCTGGCGGGTTCGTACCAGCACGAGGTGCTGGGCGCGGTGCAGCTCCGGGAAGAGAAGGGCAAGCTCACCCTCGACGCAGGCGAGTGGAAGAGCCGGGTGGCCTGGAGCAAGCGCTCCGATGGCAAGAAGGATCTGATGCTCCTCGACCCGCCGATCTCGGGCCTGACCTTCGAGGTTCGCGAGAAGGACGGCAAGCCTGCCCTGTTCCTGTCCTTCCTGCAGCACGAGTACACCTTCACGCGCCGCTGAGCGCGTTCGAGCCCACTGGATCACGGTCTCGCCAGGGCGTAACCTCCGGACGCATGAGCGTGTTGCTGCGGGTGGCCATCGTGTGTTCCGGGCTGGTATCGCTGACCGGGTGTGATGCGTGCGACAAGCGTTCGTCGCCGCCTGTCACCGCGGCGCCTGCCCCGGAAGGTAGGCTTGCGTCGTCGGGGGTGCTGGTGTCGGGGGTGCGGTCGTGAAGGGGCTGCCCGGGGCATGGTGTCTCTCCCTGCTGGCCGCGGTCGCGGCGGCTGGCTGCTCGGAGACCGGGGCGACCCGTGATCCCGCGTCCACGCCGCCGATGACCTCGACGGCGAACACGCAGGGGGCGATGGCGAAGCCCCCCACGACCGGCACAAACCCGGGCGCGACCGGCTCTGCCTCCAGCGGGGCGCAACCCACGGCGCCGAAGACGCCGGAGCCCCCGATCCCCCCGCCGACCTGAGCGAATAGCAGCATCCCCCGGCGTTCACGCCGGGGTCCACCACGCTTCGGGTCGGACAAGAAACGACACCCCTTCTCTCTGGCTCTCGCTTGCCTG
>JALOQB010000500.1 GCA_025453595.1 Polyangiaceae bacterium | reverse complement strand
GTCACGTGCAGCACCACCGCCTTCACCCGGCGCCCGGGCGAGGGCCGCGACGCCGTCGCTCGCCAGTACCTCGCAAACCCCGCCCCCTGCTGCCTCCCCGGATCGTCCGGCGGCAACCGCAGCTCGCAGCCCGGCACCAGGGGCTCCGTGCGGTACCCCTGCCCCATCCGATCGACCCCCTGCACCCCTCCCCGGAGCCCCCCCCCGATGTCGTCCGCGAGCAGCCGCGCCGCCAGGGAATTCCGCGTGTACCTCCGCCGCGCAAACCCCAGCGCTTGCTCGCAAGGATCCCCTCCCGACGCGCTCGCCAGCAGCGCCGCCACCCCCTCGATCTTCCGGACCGAAGCATCTCCCCGGGTCTCCGCGTGGAGCGCTGTCACCACGATGTCAGAAGAGACTCCCCTTCGCTCCGCGGCCCACCGGCTCCACGGGGTCAGCGGCGGCCGGGCCAGCACGACCAGCGCCATCCCCCCCAGGGAAACCGCCGACAGCAAGCCCCAGGCACGAACTCCAGGCACGGACCGCAGGGTACTGGCGCCCCGGAGCAGGGGCCAACACCATGACCCAGGGCAACCGCGCGGGGTTCTGGCTAGTATCTGGTCCCATGCGAACGTTCGGCACGATCCTGGTGGGGCTCTTCCTGCTCGCAGCTTGCTCGGAGGACAGCGACCCCTCCCCGGTGACCCCTCCCAGCGGCTTCCAGCAGGCCGGAAATAGCGGCGTGATTGCAGGCCAGGGGGGCTCCGCGGGGGCCACGAACGGCGCAGGCAACGGTGGCACCGCGGGCACCAGCGCTGCGGGGGAGGCGGGCACCGGGGGCGGCGGCTCGGGTGGTTCTCCCGGCGGGGAGGGCGGCGCCGGGGGCGGCGAAGGCGGCGGCGCCGGCTCTCCCGGGGGCGCCGGGGGTGATGCTGGCGCCGGGGGTGAACCCGAGGAGGTGTGCAAGAAGCCGGTCCAGCAGGGTGAATTCTACGAGCTATCGGCCCAGAGCCTGGAGCAGCTCGATCCGATCCCGATGTGCACCTACCAGGGCCAGGTCGTGCTCATCGTCAACGTCGCCTCCCTGTGCGGATACACCCCCCAGTACGCGCCGCTCCAGCAGCTTTTTGACAAGTACAAGGCCCAGGGGTTCACCGTGCTCGGGTTCCCCAGCGGCCAGTTCAACGACCAGGAATTCGAGAGCGACAAGGAGATCAGCGAGTTCTGCACCGAGACCTACGGCATCACCTTCCCGATGTTCTCCAAGATCGAGGTCAACGGACCGAACGAGCACCCGATCTACTCCTGGCTCAAGTCCCAGCCCGGCGGCGCCGGCGCGATCCCCTGGAACTTCACCAAGTTCCTCCTCGGTCGCGATGGCAAGCTGCTCCGCCGGATCTCGTACCAGACCCCCCCGGACGCCCCCGAGGTGATCGAGGCCATCGAGGACGCCCTCGAGGCCCCCTGACCCGGAGACTGGACCCCGGACCCGCTCTGCGGCGATGATGCGGGCATGAGCCAAGGCAACCCCAAGGGCAAGGGCGGCACCGTGATGCTGTCGAACTCTCCCTTCGCCCAACCCGGAACCCCTCCTCCCGCTGGCCCTCCAGCGGGCCCTCCCCCGGCGGACGCGGGCGGCTGGGGCGCCCCGCCCAACCCCGCCCCTCCCGGCGGCTACGGCCCTCCCCCGGGGGCACCTCCCGGCGCTGGCTACGGTGCCCCTCCGGGCAGCTACGGCGCCCCTCCCGGCGGCTACGGCGCACCTCCCGGCGGCTACAGCCCCCCCGCGGGTCCACCGGGTATGGCACCTCCGGGTATGGCACCTCCGGGTATGGCACCTCCGGGTATGGCACCTCCGGGTATGGCGCCCTCCCCGATGGGGCAGCCGACGATGGCCTCGGCAGGTGGCCTGGGGGCCCTCGGGGGCGCGGCGCCGGGGGCGGTCCCGGACCACGTTGCCGGGCAGAAGACCAACCTGCTGGGGCTGGATCAGAACCTGGCCGCGGCGCTCGGTTACTTCATCGGCCTGCTGTCGCTGCTCTACATCTTCATGGAGCCCAAGGAGCACCGCTTCGTCCGGTTCCACGCCTTCCAGTGGCTGTTCATGGCGGTCATGGGGGGGGTGCTCTCGACGATCGTCTCGATTCCAGCCGCGATCGCCGCGGTGGATAGCAAGCTCACCGAGCTGGTGTACGTGTCCGGAGCGTTGAGCCTGCTGTTCTTGCCTTTCGGGTTGCTCTGGCTGCTCGCAGCGTTCAAGGCGTTCCAGGGCAAGGCCTGGAAGATCCCGGTGATCGGCGGGTTCGCAGCGAAGATGGCGATGAAGTGAGCGCCACCGGGGGGCCGCGAGACGGCGAGTACGAGGTCCCGGCGGGGGTCTCCCGGCAGCCCATCGATGGCGTCCTGCGGGCGCTGTTCCCGGGGCTGAGCTGGGGCGACGCGCGCCGGCTGGTGACCACCGGGAAGATCCGGTGCAACGACCGCGGGGTGCAGGACAACCGGCACCTGGTCTCCGCCGGAGACCGGATCGAGCTGCGGCAGAACGCCCCCAGGCCCACGACGCAGCAGCGGCTGGGGCGCGAGGTGATCGCCCACCTGGACGGGCACGTGGTGGTGGTGAAGAAGCCCGCTGGCATCAGCACCGTCCCGTTCGATGAGAACGAGACCGGCACGCTGGACCAGCTGGTCCGCGCGCTGCTCAGCCGCGAGCGCCGCTCCCGCGGGGGGGGTGCCCAGGGGTGGGTGGGCGTGGTGCACCGCCTCGACAAGGAGACCTCGGGGCTGCTTGTCTTCGCCCTCACGCTGGCCGCCAAGAAGCACCTCGCCCAGCAGTTCCGGGATCACACCACCCACCGCCGCTACAGCGCCCTCGTCCACGGGCGCCTGGACGAGCCACGGACCTTCCGCTCCCGGCTCGTCGCCGATCGTGGCGATGGCATCCGGGGCTCCACCGAGCTGGCGGGCCAGGGCCAGCTGGCCATCACCCACGTGACACCGCTGCGACAGCTGGATGGCGCGACCCTCGTCGATTGCAGGCTCGAGACGGGCCGCACCCATCAGATCCGAATTCACCTGTCCGAGGCTGGTTTTCCCCTGGTCGGAGAGCGCGTTTACATCCGGGATCACACCCCCTCCCTCCGCGCCCCTCGTCTGATGCTCCACGCCCGTGAGCTGGGATTCCTCCATCCCCACACGGGCCAGCGCTTTCACATGGAAGACCCTCTGCCCCACGACATGACCGACGTGCTAGAGCGCCTGGCCCATGGCCGAAGGTTACCTGGCGCTCGTTCTCCACACCCATCTCCCCTTCGTTCGCCATCCGGAGCACGACCGCCCCTTCGAGGAGCGCTGGCTCCACGAGGCGCTGATCGAGTGCTACCTGCCCATGCTGGACGCCTTCGAGTGTCTCCAGCGCGACGGCGTCCCGTTCGCCCTCACGATGTCCCTCACGCCGCCCCTCGCCGCCATGCTCCGCGACGAGCTGCTGCAGCGGCGCTTCGAGGACCACCTCGAGCGCCTCATCACCCTCTGCGCGCACGAGGTCGAGCGCACCGAGGACGACCCGCTCTTCG
>JALOQB010000211.1 GCA_025453595.1 Polyangiaceae bacterium | reverse complement strand
GCCGGGGCCGGAGGTGTCCTTGAACGGGTCCCCCACGGTGTCGCCGACGACCGCGGCCTTGTGGGCGTCGGAGCCCTTCTTGTGGCCTTCGAGGCCGCCCTTCTCGATGAACTTCTTGGCGTTGTCCCAGGCGCCGCCGCCGTTGGCCATGAGCAGCGAGAGGGTGGCGCCGACGGCGAGGGCGCCAGCGAGGGCGCCGGCGAGGACATCGGCGCCAAATCCGAAGCCGATGACGACGGGGGCGAGGACGGCGACGGCGCCGGGGAGGATCATCTCCTTGATGGCGGCGGAGGTGGCGATATCGACGATGACCTTGGGCTGGGGCTCGACGCCCTCCTTGCCCTCGAGGAGTCCCGGGATCTCGCGGAACTGACGGCGGATCTCCTCGACGATGGCGCCGGCGGCGCGGCCCACGGCGGTCATGGTGGTGGCGCCGACGATGCAGGGGAGGGTGGCGCCGAAGAGGATGCCCATCAGCACGTTGGACTCGGTGAGGATCAGCTGGAGGTCCGGCTGCCCCTTGAGGTGGCGCACGTGGTTGACCTCCATGTTGAAGGCGGCGAAGAGGGCCACCACGGTGAGCACCGCGGAGCCGATGGCGAAGCCCTTGCCGACGGCGGCGGTGGTGTTGCCCACGGCGTCCAGCTCGTCGGTGATGTCGCGGACTTCCTTGCCGAGACCGCTCATCTCGGCGATGCCGCCGCCGTTGTCGGCGATGGGGCCGTAGGCGTCGACGGTCATGACGATGGCGGTGCCAGCGAGCATGCCGACCGCCGCGAGGGCGATGCCGTAGAGGCCCAGGAAGTAGTTGGAGACCCAGCCCACCGCGCAGAGGGTGGCGAGGGGGATGACGCAGCTCTCGAGGCCCACCGCGAGGCCGCGGATCACGTTGGTGCCGGGGCCCGTGAGGGAGCTCTCGGCGATCTTCCGGACGGGGCCCATCGAGGTGTAGTAGTCGGTCACCAGGCCGATGACCGCGCCGCCGACGGCGCCCGCCGCCAGCGTCGCCACGGCGCCCATCGCGATGCCGAACATCGGCAGCACCACCGCCGCCGCGCCCACCACCAGGAACGGGGGCAGGATCAGGGCGATGCGCAGCACCGTGGCCGGGGGCATGTTCTTGAGCATGCGGGTGATGAAGATGCCCACGATGCTGACCGCGAGGCCGATGGTGGTGAGCAGCAGGGGGAGCGAGATCGCCGCCATGCGCAGCGCGCTGTCGCCCAGCGTGGGGGCGAGAGGCTTGAGCTTGGCGACAGGGATGGTGAGGCCGAGGGCCATCGCGGAGACGACCGCCGCCACGTAGCTCTCGTAGATGTCGGCGCCCATGCCGGCGATGTCGCCCACGTTGTCGCCCACGTTGTCGGCGATCACGCCCGGGTTCCGCGGGTCGTCCTCGGGGATGTTGGCCTCGACCTTGCCGACGATGTCGGCGCCGACGTCCGCGGCCTTGGTGTAGATGCCGCCGCCGATCCGGGCGAAGAGCGCGATGCTGCTGGCGCCGACGGCGAAGGCGTGGATGATGGTGCCGAACTCGGCGTGGAAGCCCTCTCCGGCGCGGAACGCCGCGAAGAGCCCGCCCATGCCGATGAGGCCGAGGCCGGCGACGCAGAGGCCCATGACGGCGCCGCCGTCGAGGGCGAGGACCAGCGCCGCTGGCTTGCCGCTGGCCCGGGCCGCCTCGGCGGTGCGCACGTTGGCGAAGGTCGCGGATTTCATGCCGAAGAAGCCCGCCAGCAGCGACAGGAAGGCGCCCGTGAGGAAGGCGCCGGCGGCCAGCACGCCGAGCTTCCAGGCCATGAGGCCCCCGACCACGACCGCGTAGACCCCGAGCACCTTGTACTCGCGGGCCAGGAACGCCATGGCGCCCTCGCGGATGAAGCGGGCGATGCGGGCCATCGCGGGGTTCCCTTCCGGAGCCGACTTGACCCGGAAGTACAGAATCAGCGCCACCACCAGCGCCGCCGCGCCAGTGCCGATCGCTTGCAACGGGAGTGAATCCACGGAAATGCCTCTCTAGCTCTGAGCCTGGGGAAGATTGCGCGAGGGAAGAACACCGACTGCCGTCTCCGGTCAAGTACCAAGCGGTCTTGCCCCCCAGGGCAGCCCCGGCTAGAAGCCCCCCTCACGGTTTTTCCGGGGCAACCCTGCCCGGGTTTTGCCCCTTTTCTCCGTCATACAAGCCCCCTCCACGAGGTTGGTACATGGCTCCCCTGTTCCCCCCCCCGTCCTCCGGTGAACCCATCACGATGGCCTCTGACGGCACCCTCCAGGTGCCCCATCAGCCCATCGTCCCCTTCATCGAGGGCGACGGTACCGGGCCTGATATCTGGCGCGCCAGCCAGCGCGTGCTCGATGCCGCGGTCGAGAAGGCCTACGGCGGCAAGCGCAAGATCGCCTGGTACGAGGTGTACGCCGGCGAGAAGAGCTTCCGGCAGTTCAAGACCTGGCTCCCCGACGAGACCGTCGAGGGCTACCGCAAGTACCTGGTCGGCATCAAGGGCCCGCTGACCACCCCCATCGGCAAGGGCATTCGCTCCCTCAACGTGGCCCTCCGCCAGCTCCTCGACCTCTACGTCTGCCTCCGCCCCGTCCGCTGGTTCAAGGGCGTCCCTGGCCCCGTGCGCGACCCCTCCAAGGTCGACATGGTGATCTTCCGCGAGAACTGCGAGGACATCTACGCCGGCATCGAGTACGAGCAGGGCACCGAGGCGAACAAGAAATTTCTCCAGTTCTTCAAGGAGAATTTCCCCAAGGAATACGGCAAGATCCGCTTCCCCGAGACCAGCGGCATCGGCATCAAGCCCATCTCCAAGGACGGCACCGAGCGCCTCATCCGCGCCGCCATCGCCTACGCCCTCCGCGAGGGCCGCAAGAGCGTGAACATCGTCCACAAGGGCAACATCATGAAGTTCACCGAGGGCGCCTTCCGTGACTGGGGCTACGCCCTCGCCTCCAGCGAATTCCGCGGCCAGATCGTCACCGAGCGCGAGAGCTGGATCCTCGGCAACAAGGAGAAGAACCCCGATCTCTCCGTCGAGGCCAACGCCAAGGAGATCGAGCCCGGCTACGACATGGCCCCCGAAGAGATGCAGGCCGAGTTCCGCGCCGAGGTCGAGGCCGCCCTCAAGCTCTGGCCCACCCACGGCGAGGGCAAGTGGAAGAAGATGCTCCGCGTCAAGGACAGCATCGCCGATATCACCCTCCAGCAGGTCCTCACCCGCCCCGCCGAGTTCGACGTCATCGCCACCATGAACCTCAACGGCGATTACCTCTCCGACGCCCTCGCGGCCCAGGTCGGCGGCATCGGCATCGCCCCAGGCGGCAACATCAACTACGTCACCGGCCACGCCATCTTCGAGGCCACCCACGGCACCGCCCCCAAGTACGCCAACCTCGACAAGGTCAACCCCGGCTCTGTCATCCTCTCCGGCGAGATGATGCTCCGCCACATGGGCTGGCGCGAGGCCGCTGACCTCGTCATCAAGGGCGTGGACGGTGCCATCGGCGCCAAGACCGTCACCTACGACTTCGCTCGCCTCATGGAGGGCGCCCGCGAGGTCAAGTGCTCCGAGTTCGGCACCGAGATGATCAAGCACATGGGCTGACCCCGGGTCGGGTCACGCTCGCCGCCCTCTCGCGGTGACGCAGGGCCCGGTCCGCCCCTCCTCGGCGTGGTGCCTTCGGGGGCGTTGCCCTGGCCTCGGGGCGCCGCGAGGGGGCCAGGCCCTACTCGTCAGGAGATGCGGGGACGCGCCAGTTCTCGAGCTCCAGCTCGTAGCCGAGGTCGATGATGTTCTGGTAGTGCGCGGTGTTCCCCGTCACGAGGACGACACTGCGGACGATGGCCACCGACGCGATCATCGGATCGGCGCGTCCGATGGTGCGCCCGGTCCGCTCAAGATCGCCGTAGATACGACCTGCAACCTCGGCCTCATCGTGGTCGAAGGGTAGAAGCCTCAGCGAAGGCAACAACAGCAAGAACTCGCCCAGCTCTCGCTTGCGAGCCGCACGCTGGTAACCTTTGACGATCTCCATGACCGTTATCGCCGAGGTCGCTAGATGGCTGTGAGCTGCCTCGTAGGCCCTGGCTCGCGCGCTGACATGGGGGTTCTGGCCTCGCAGTATCTCGGAGAGGATGTCCGTATCGAGCAGCCTCTCACGCATCGGGTCGCCTCAACGGATCGCGCTCCCGGGTCTGCATCGCGCTCTCGGCGATCTCATCGAGCAGCTCGCCTTGAGCTGCCAGCACGCCGATGAGCGAGCGAGGGGCCTCGGTGGGGAGGTGTTCCGAGGCAAGATCGCGCGCGACATGCTCGACCAGCTTGAGTTTTTGTTGGCTCGACAGGGTCTTGATCTGTCGCAAAAGTTCGACGGGGAGAGCCGCGTTCGCCATGTCCGAGGCAGTATAGCTTCACGCCCGTTGACCTCGCACACCTCAATCCCACGGCGCCTCGCTGGAACCCGTCGAGCCAGGATGCGTTGACCCCGGGTCGGGTCACGCTCGCCGCCCTCTCGCGGTGACGCAGGGCCCGGTCCGCCCCTCCTTGGCGTGGTGCCGTCGGGGGCATCCCTTGTGGGAGGCTCCCCCCCATGCCAACCCCTCGACCCCGCCATCCATTGGGCTACGTTGCCTCCCATGAGGCGGCCCATCCCTGCGCTTTGCGTCTCTGCGGTGGTCATCGTGATCTCGATCCAGCTTCATCGTCGCAGCGCCACCGCCGACGTTCGACCCGGAGCGTTTGCCCCCGTGAAGCCCTGCCAGGAGGCCTCTACCGCCCTCCTCGGAGGGCTCAAGCCCGGCGAGCTTCTCGGTTCTTTTGTCGTCTCACAGATCTCCTGCGAGCCGTCCGGACGCATCGACCTCGGGGTGACACGGGGCTCGATTCGCTTGCTCCTCAGCGTTGTCCCCCCCGGGGTGCTCCCCCATGAGCCCCCGAAAAAAACAAGGTCTTACCACCTGTTCTACAGCCTCCGTGGCCACCAGCTCCCCCCCCCGGAGCTGGAGCATCTCCTCGATCTGCTCGCCTCGAGGATCGACGCCCCCGGGCCCCGCGCTCCGACGCCGTCCCCCTCTCGCTGAGCTGGCCTTGCTCACTCCACATGCCACCCCCACGGCGCGAGCCAGCCTGCGATCACCACCGCACTCAGCACGATCCACATGCTATCCGGAAGATCTACGGTGAGCAGCTCGGGCCTGCGTGTCGTCAATGGATCTTCCATACGAGGTCGGCGGAGCAAGGCAGGCCAGGGTACAGCGAACAGCAGCACCAGCGTCACCGGCTCCAGGTACGGCATCGTACACAGCAGCAGGATGTTCAGATGCAGGCCGGTGATCAACACCCCCCAGAACAACCGGAGCCGGGGGCCAAGGAGCAGCACCAGCGCCCCGCCCTCGACGACCAGCGTCAACAGGGCAAGGAAGCTGGCAAAAGACGGGTTTTCCAGGATGGCCGTGCGGTACGCGGCGAGCCATGACCATCCGGCCAGGGGCTCCTGCGCCAGCAACAACCACCGGAGTTGATCCGGGTTCACCCAGCCGAGCCCGCTCTTGAGCAGCTTGCTCGAGGCCGAACCCACGTAGGCCGCCGCGAGGCACCCGATGGCCCCCGCCTCCGCCATGCGCTCCCGGAACGGACGCCCTCTGGCCCCGCGCGCGTCATCGCCGGCAAGCACCAGCGCCCAGAGCTGCCCCAGAACCCACCCGAACAGCATCGCCCCCGGGAAGAAGCTGTTGCGCGAGGGAGAGCCAAAAAGCGCCGTCTGCCACAGGCTCAGCCCGAGCATGCCCCCGAGCGCCACGATACCCGCGGCGAGGGGCCTCCGGTCCAGCGCATGAAACAGAAGGGCCACCACGATCAGCGCGAAGACCCCCCAGGCGAGGGCCGGCGATGTCGGGACGGCATGGGAGGCCTGGTAATGCTGGTCCCCCAGCATGCCGGCGATGGTGAAGGTCTCGGCCAGAAAAACCACGCCTGCGACCGTCGTCAGCCCGATGCGGAGCGGCGCCCGGTCGTACCCATCGTAGGGAGAACCTGCCAGGAAGCTCACGGTTTTCTCCGGGCGACGCAGCGCGCAAGGGCGCAGTCAGAGAAGGGGAGCGGCCCCGGTTGGCGACGTAGCTGCCAGGTACGAGCGACGATCGTGATCTCTTCCCCTTCCGTGGTGCTCTCCAGGTGCTGATCGAGGTAGATCTGAGCGTCCCGGATGACGTACGGGATTCGACCTCGCACCGCGCCCTCGCAGCCCGAGAGCTCCTGGAGGCTGGGAGCCGCTGGTTCGCAGCGGAACCCATCGAAGGCATGGAGCTCTCCCCCGTGCCCCCGGGCATCGACAGCCAGGATGCGCGTCGCCACGTCCGGCGCGTGGGTTTTGTACATGTCAAAGACCGAGAGCGGGAAGAGGTTCCGGACCCCCCTGGCTGCCAGCAGGTAAGTGAAAAAAATCGACACGGAGACCAGTAGGGAGTGGCGCCCCCATCGCGTCGAACCCCCCGGAAGATTCGTCCTGGCTGCTGTTTTATGAGACAACCTCCCCAGAAAATCACAACCGCGGGAATTTCGACAAGGCGAGACTGAAAGATGAAAAAGAACCTGATGCTCCGGACATGGCCAGGCGCCCTCCTGCTCTCTGCGGCGCTTGGCCTCGCCGCTGGTTGCAGTAACTCCAGCGACTCCGGAACCACACCTCCCGCCCCCGATACTGCCAAGGCAACCCAGCCGGTCGCCCAGCCGACCCCCAGCGCCAGCGCGACGGCCTCCGCCAGCGCCGGGCACGAAGGCCGCAAGAAGGAAGGGCGCCGCCGCCGGGGTCGCATGGGCGGCCCCCTGATGCTGGCCCACGCCGCCCTGAACGACAGGGAGATGCAGCTCACCGACGAGCAAAAGAAGACCATCGAGGAGGCGCTCGCCAAGGCTGAACCCGACGACCAGGAGCAGGCCAAGGCCCCCCCGGCGGACGGTCCGCTGGTCGCGCTCGCGGAAGGTGTGCGCGCTGGCAGGGTGGACCCGGCGGACATCGCGGCCAAGGCAAAGGCGAACGATCCGGCTGCCAACCCTCGCCACGCCGCCGCCGTCGAGGCGCTCCAGACGCTCCACAAGACCCTGACCAAGGACCAGCGCCGCAAGCTCGTCGATACCCTCCAGAAGCGGGCAGAAGAGCGCAGCGGTCGCGGCGGTCACGGCAAGCACGACGGCAAGCACGACGGCAAGCACGACGGCAAGGGTCCGGAGGGGAAGGGTCCGGAGGGGAAGGGTCCGGAGGGGAAGGGCCCGGAGGGGAAGGGGCCACGGGGCGACAAGGAGCTTGGTCCTGTGGGCTTTCTGCTGCGTGACATCGAGCTGACAGACGCCCAGCGTGACGCGATCAAGAAGGCGCTGGAGGGGCAAAAAGCCGCGGCGGACGCCCCGAAGCCGGAGGAGATGAAGAAGCGATTCGAGGAGATGCAAGGCGCCGCGAAGGCGCGCCTGGAGGCGTTCGCGGGCGATACCTTCGACGCCAAGGCGTTCCTTGCTCCCCCGGAGGGATCGGAGGCCAAGGGCAAGCCGATGCTCGAGCACATGGCGAAGCAGCTCGCGGTGATCGTCCCGCTGCTGGAGCCGGCCCAGCGGGAGGCGCTCGCGGCGAGCCTGGAGAAGGGCCACGGCATGATGGGCGGCCGCCGCAGGCCAGGGCCCGACCTCCGTTTAACGTCGAGTCTCTGCCCCTGTCTGTTCAAGGTTTCCATAGACAAGAGCTCCCTACCGACCTTGACAGGCGCCGTGGCTGTCCCACAGACTCGCCATGACGAGAGGCGGGGTGCATGGCAGGACGAACCTTTGACGAGCTGTGCCAGACGATCGCCGAGGCTTCGTCCCCGGAGGACGTCTTTGCCTCGATGCGGCTGGCGGGCCGGGTAGGCTGGGAGAACGCGCTCCAGGATGAGCACCAGGGCCTGCGGGCGCTGCTGGATCCGGAGCAATTCGCCGACGCAGGGGCGCGGCAGGGGGCGGCGATCATGCGCGACCGGCTGGACCAGCTCCACCGCGAGGCGCTCGGGGAAGGCGAGGGGGTGGTCGAGCAAGGCCTCGCTGGTGACGCGCCGCGATTCGTGATCCGGACGGAGCAGGGGGCCTTCGAGGGGTACGGCGTGCTGGCGCGCGGCGATGTGGCGACGCTCTACGAGGGCCGAGCCCCGGGGGGCTCCGGGACTGGTCGCCCGGTGGTGCTCAAGATCGCCGATGATGTCGCCGACAACGATCTGATGCTCGATGAGGTCGCGGCCCTGGAGCGCCTCGCCTCCGGAGGTGGTGCCCAGCGCAAGCATTTCCCCTCGGTGCTCGGCTCCTTTCGCATGCCTGACGGGCGCCTGGGGGCCGCCATCGAGCGCCTCGACGCCGTGGATTTGCTCACGGTTCGAGAGCGCTACCGGCAGGGGGTTCCGCTTCATCACGTTGTATGGATCCTCCGAAGGTTGCTCTCGGCGCTGGGCTACGCCCACCAGCTCGGCGTGCTCCACGGGAACATCGAGCCCTCGCACGTGATGGTGCGCCCCCGGGACCACAACGTGTTCCTGGTGGACTGGTGCTACGCGCTGGTCGAACCGGCGAAGACAGGGCGCGGGTTCAAGTGCGAGACGCCCGGGTACAGCGCGCCGGAGGTGGGGCAGCGGAGGCCGCCCTTGCCGTCCAGCGACCTCTTTTCAGCAGGCCAGTGCGCCCTCTTCTTGCTGGGCGGTGACCCGGTGACCGGCGAGGCGCCCGCCGGGCTCGACCCGCGCTTTGCCCGCATCCTGCGGCACCTCACCCGGCCGAGCCCCCTGCAGCGCGCCCAGGACGCCTGGGAGCTCTTCGACGAGGTGGGCAAGGCTCGCCGGGCCATCTTTGGCCAGCATACCTTCCAGGAATTCAAGATCTGAGCGCGGCGAGCCACGCCGCCGGAGGAACCGACATGGGTGGTGGATACTACGATCAAGATGTCGCCAGGCAGACCCGCGCCGAGGGGGGCACCGAGGGGGCCTTCCAGCGCAGCGCGTACATCGCGCCCACCGCGGCGGCGGCCCCCCCGGAGCGCCAGGTGCACCCGGATCTCAACCCCCTGGGCAAGATGCGCGAGTGCAACAACGAGACGCCCCTCGTCGTCGCCCTCGACATCACCCGATCCCGCGGGGAAGACACCAAGATCATCTACGAGCGCTTGCCCATGTTCCTGGGGCAGATCGACCTCAAGGGCTACGCCGAGGGCGTCGGGCTCAGCTTCGCCGCCGTGGGCGACGCAACCGCCGCGGACCGGGCGCCCCTCCAGATCAGCCAGTTCGAGGCCGACAACCGCCTCGATGAGGCCCTGAGCCGCGTCTGGATCGAGGAAGGGGGCGGCGGCACCGGCCAGGAATCCTACGAGCTGGCGGCTTACTTCTATGCCCGCCGCGTCTCGATGAGCTGCCTCGCCCAGGGCAAGAAGGGCATCTTCTTCTTCCTGGGGGACGAGGGGTTTTACCCGACCATCGACCCCTACCACGCCAAGCGCCTGCTCGGTGAGCACGTGCTCGATCAGGCCGGCCAGCCCACCACCCTCGCCGCCCTCCGCGAGCGCCGCCCCAAGGCCGACCCGGAGCAGCTCCGCCAGATCCTCGAGCACCGCGTCGACCAGCCCATCGACTCGAAGGTCATCTTCGCCGAGCTTCAACGGAAGTTCCATACATTCCTCATCTTCCCCAAGAAGACGATGGAGGAGCGGAAGCAGGACATCGACGCGGAGATCAAGCAGCGGGTCGAGGCCGCCGGGGGCCTCTACGCGGGCGTCGATATCCGGGCCTCGCTGCTCTGGAACAACCGCAACGACCTCGACCTGCACATGATCACGCCGGCCGGGGAGCACATCTACTTCGGCTCCAAGAAGGCCACCTGCGGCGGCTGGCTCGACGTCGACATGAACGTCCGCGGCGAGACCACCAAGCCCGTCGAGAACATCCGCTGGCAGAAGGGCTCCGCGCCCCCGGGTAAGTACCGGGTGTACGTGCAGAATTACCGCTTCCACGACCGCGCCGCCCCCACCCCCTTCCGCGTCGAGATCGAGATCAACGGCGCCATCCGTCACTTCGATGGCGTCATCTCGAGCAAGGGCGAGACCGGGCCCAGCAGCGATGTGCCTGTCTTCGAGTTTGTCTACAACCCGGCCGAGCGCGCCGCCCCGCAGCCCTCCGCCGGATCCGCTTACGATAACTACTCCGACGACCTCATCCTCAAGCAGTGGGGCACCGTGCTGCCTGCCGCTCACATCCTGCGTATCAGCGACCCCAAGGCGGTGCTCGACGTGATGCTGGGCGTCATCGCCATCGTCAACGCGGGCCACGATCTGGACACCTACCTCGCGGATCTCCAGGGCCGCAGCCAGTCGCCCCAGCGTCGCGAGGAGGTGGGCGCTGCCCTCGCCGACCTCGCCCGCTCCTGGAAGGCCAACCTCGCCCAGATCGACGGGACTCCTCCCCCCGCCGACGAGCAGCGCCGTGGCGCTCGCCCCCGCCGCCTCTGAACCCCGCGGCGTCGCCGTCGTCGGCCTCGGCTTCGGCGACGAGGGCAAGGGGTCCGTCGTCGACGCCCTCGCTCGCCGCCTCCGCCCCTCCGCCGTCGTCCGCTTCAACGGCGGTCCCCAGGCCGCCCACCACGTCCTCACCCCCGACGGCCGGCTCCACTGCTTCGCCCAGCTTGGCTCCGCTCTCCTCGCCTCCCCGGATGTCCGGAGCTTCTCTACAAGCAGGGTCCTTGTTGATCCTCTCTCGCTTCTCCGGGAGGCCGAATCCCTGGCCTGCCTCGGGGTCGAGGACCCCCTGGCTCGCCTCTCCCTCGACCCCCGCAGCGTCGTCGTCACCCCGTTTCACCGCCTGCTGAACCGCGCCGCCGAGCTGGCCCGCGGCCAGCGGCGCCACGGGAGCTGCGGCCTCGGCGTGGGCCAGGCCTACGCCGACTCGCTCAACCCCGCCGTCCCCACCGTGCGCCTCGCGGAGCTCGGAGACCTGCCCTCCCTGCGCCGCAAGCTCGAGCTGATCCGCTGGATGAAGCTTGATCTCGCCGAGCAGCTCCGGCCGGCAGACCCCTCTCTTGACCTGGGGCCGTTGCTCCGCGAGCTCGGTCGCCGGGACATCACCGACGTCACCCTCCAGGGCTACGCTGCCCTCGCGGATCGAGGGGTTATCCACAGCGGTGGAGAGCCTGTGGAGAGCCCGGGCCTGCGGATCTTCGAGGGTGCCCAGGGCGTGCTGCTGGACGAGCGCCACGGCTTCTGGCCCCACGTCACGCCGTCCACCACCACCTTCCTCGGCGCTGATGAGGTTTGTAGAGAAGTTCCCTATCATCTTGGCCTGCTCCGGGCGTTCTCCACGCGGCACGGGGCGGGCCCCTTCGTGGCGGAGAGGCCGGGCCCGGGGCTGCTGCGCGGGGAGCACAACGCGCTCAACGACTGGCAAGGCTCCTTCCGGGTGGGGGCCTTTGACCTGGTGATGGCGCGCTACGCCCTGGCCGTGGTGGGCGGAGTGGATGGCCTCGGGCTGACGTGCCTCGATCGGTGCCCGGGGGAGGTGGAGCTGGTGCGAGCCTGGCGCTACGAGGGGGACCGGAGCGAGGTCGAGGACCTGCTTGTCTTCGACGGCTCCTCGTCCCGCGTGGAGCAGATCCGCGCGGAGCGTTCCCCCTCGCGGGAGAGGCAGCAGCGGCTCGCCGATGCGCTGCGCAGCTGCCGGCCGCTGGTCGAGGTGCTGCCCGGGGTGGATGCCCTGACGGACGAGGTCGCGCGGCAGCTCGGTGCTCCCATCGTGCTCCGATCGAGAGGCCCCCGGGCGACCGACAAGGAGTGGGACCTCGCCTCTTTTCACGCTCACGTGTGACCACGAGGCACGGCGTGAGGAGAGGAGGGGAGGGGGCCCTCGCAGAGGGGTGCGAAGGGCCAGCGGGAGCGCCGGGGATGGCCGGAAAATTCAGGGGAAAATGCGGTGCGAAGGGGGCGCCGCAGGGGCCGTGGTACGGTCGCTGCAGAGGGGAGGGGCATGAAGCGGACACGTTTCCTTCTGCTGCTGGGCGTCGCGAGCATGGTGTACAGCGCCGGTGAGCCGGCGATCGCCGGGACCACCGGTGAGGTCGAGGGGGGGCTCCACGGCGGCACCGGCGCTGGCAACTGGGCCTGTGGCCCCAGCGCCCGGCTCAACTTCGGTGGCCTGGGCGCCCGGGGGCGGGTCTGGCTCTCCCCGCAGGAACAGGCCGCCGTCGATGAGGCCGTGCGTACCGGCGCCTTGCCCCGGGGCTTCAGCGTGGGCGCCGCGGCCGTGGCGGAGGCTCGACGGTACAAGCTCTCGGCCTGCCGTCAGGACCCCTGCGAAGGGGACGCCCGGCAGGTCCCTCCCGATAGCACCGTCGGGGCCGCCTCGATCTCTGTCGGGTACGATGGCGAGTGGGTCGGCGCCAGGGGAGGCGTGCTCGCGACGCAGCGCTTCCGGCGCCACACCGATCGCTCCCCGACGCTCGAGCTGCTGCCTGACGTAGCTCTTCGTGTTGGCAAGCAACAGCAGCTCCGGGGCGAGCTCGGTCTGGGTTCGTACAGCATCGACACGCTGCTCCGTCCCGGGCTCTACGTGGGGGGCACCCTGCCTGTCTCCAGCACCCTGGAGCTGACCGCGCGCCTCGGTGTCCATCGCGTCTTCGATGGTTCTCCGGGGGCGCGCCTGGATCTGTCGTCCCGCTGGCGTCTCGGGGGGCGCGCTCACCTGGAACTGGCCGGGGGGATCTCGGAAGGGGAAGGATCCCCCCACCCTCACGGTCGCCTCCTGGTCGGAGCCACCTTCTGATCCTGCTTCCTGACCAGAACAATCACAGCCGCTCAGCAGCCGCAGCCGAACCTCCCCTGCAGCCTCAGCCGCAGCCGACCCTCCCCTGCAGCCGCAGCCGCAGCCGCAGCCGCAGCCGCAGCCGCAGCCGCAGCCGCAGC
>JALOQB010000499.1 GCA_025453595.1 Polyangiaceae bacterium | reverse complement strand
CGAGGAGGAGCGCGGCCAAAAGGAGGGCGAGGCGGCTTCCCGAGCGGAGGCGCATGGGCTAGGGTGCCCCGCCAAGTCGAGGTGGTTGATGAAGATCCACGAGTACCAGGGCAAGCAAATCTTCGCCCGTTACGGGGTGCCCATCCCCAAGGGGTATCCGGTGTTCAGCAAGCAGGAGGCGCGGGCCAGCGCCGCCAAGCTCATCGAGGAGACCGGGATCCCGGTCGTGGTGGTCAAGGCGCAGATCCACGCCGGCGGCCGCGGCAAGGGCGGCGGCGTGAAGCTGGCGAAGAACGGCCCCGATGAGGCGGCCGAGATCGCCGAGCAGATCCTGGGGATGCAGCTTGTGACGCACCAGACGGGCCCCAAGGGTCAGAAGGTGCGCCGACTGTACATCGAGCAGGGGCTCGACATCGACAAGGAGCTGTACCTGGCGCTGGTGGTCGACCGCGAGGCCCGCCGCGTGGCCATCATGGGCTCCCGCGAGGGAGGCATGGATATCGAGGAGGTGGCGGCCCACTCCCCCGAGAAGATCGTCACCCTGGCCATCGACCCCCTGCTGGGGCTCGCCGGCTACCAGGCCCGCAAGCTGGCCTACGCCCTCGGCGTCGACAAGCACGGCAAGGCCGCCTTCGCCCAGTTCACCCGCCTCTGCCACTCGCTCTACGAGCTCTTCGTCAAGGAAGACTGCTCGCTCCTCGAGATCAACCCCCTCGTCGTCACCAAGAAGGGCGACGTGGTGGCCCTCGACGCCAAGATCAACTTCGACGACAACGCCGAGTTCCGCCACGCCAACGCGTGGGCCGATCTCCACGACGTTGAAGAAGAGGATCCGGTCGAGTTCGAGGCCAAGAAGGCCGGCCTCTCCTACGTGAGCCTGGACGGCAACATCGGCTGCCTCGTCAACGGCGCCGGCCTCGCCATGGCCACCATGGACATCATCAAGTCCCACGGCGGCGAGCCCGCCAACTTCCTCGATGTGGGCGGCGGCGCCAACCAGGAGCAGGTCACCAAGGCCTTCACGATGATCCTCAAGAGCCCCAAGGTGAAGGGGATCTTCGTCAACATCTTCGGCGGCATCATGAAGTGCGACGTGATCGCCGCCGGCGTGGTCGCCGCCACCAAGGAGCTGGGTCTCAAGGTACCCCTCGTGGTGCGGCTGGAAGGGACGAACGTCGAGCTGGGGAAGAAGATCCTGGCGGAGAGCGGGCTGGCGATCCAGCCGGCCGATACGATGGCGGACGGCGCTCGCAAGATCGTCGAGGCAACGAAGGGTTGATGCGATGGCGATCCTGGTAGGAAAAGAGACACGGGTCCTGGTGCAGGGCATCACGGGCAGCGCGGGCGGCTTCCACGCGAAGCAGTGCGCGGCCTACGGAACGCAGATCGTGGCCGGCGTGACGCCGGGGCGCGGCGGCGAGGTGTTCGAGGCCAGGGGGCCGGGCGGGGAAGACCTGAAGATCCCGGTGTTTGACACGGTCGAAGAGGCCGTGGCGAAGACCGAGGCCAACACGTCGCTGATCTTCGTGCCGCCCCCGGGCGCCGCGGACGCGATCGTGGAGGCGGCGGACGCGGGCTGCTCGCTGGTGGTGTGCATCACCGAGGGCATCCCGGTGCTCGACATGGTGCGGACCCGGCGCTGGCTGGAAGGCCGCACCGGGGTGCGCCTGATCGGGCCCAACTGCCCCGGCGTCATCACCCCCGGGGCCTGCAAGATCGGCATCATGCCGGGCCACATCCACCGCCCCGGCCGCATCGGCGTGGTGTCCAAGTCCGGCACCCTGACCTACGAGGCGGTGGGCCAGCTCACCGCGGTGGGCGTCGGCCAGAGCACCTGCGTCGGCATCGGCGGCGACCCCGTCGCCGGCCTCGATTTCATCGATGTGCTCCGGCTCTTCAACGACGACCCGGACACCGACGGCGTGATCATGATCGGTGAGATCGGCGGCGCCGCCGAGATCAAGGCCGCCGAGTGGATCAAGGCCAACATGAAGAAGCCGGTGGCAGCCTTCATCGCCGGCGCCG
This sequence comes from Polyangiaceae bacterium, assembly GCA_025453595.1. Taxonomy (GTDB): domain Bacteria; phylum Myxococcota_A; class Polyangia; order Polyangiales; family Polyangiaceae; genus JANWXX01. The sequence continues at coordinate 1,538 of JALOQB010000499.1, read as the reverse complement.
CGGCCCCCCCCGGCAAGCGCATGGGGCATGCAGGCGCGATCATCAGCGGCGGCAAGGGCACCGCCAAGGAAAAGATCGAGGCTCTCGAGGCCGTGGGCGTCAAGGTCGCCTACAGCCCCGCCGACATGGCCTCGACGTTGCTACCCCTGCTGAAGTAAGGAGGGTCCCCATGGCCAAACAACGCACCCTCTCCATCATCAAGCCGGACGCCGTCGAGAAGCGCTTTGCCGGCAAGATCATCGACCACCTCCTCCGCGAGGGCTTCGACATCCTCGCGATGCAGCAGGTCCACCTCACCACCGCCCAGGCCGAGGGCTTCTACGCGGTCCACAGCCAGCGCGGCTTCTTCCGCGAGCTGGTCACCTTCATGACCCGTAGCCCCGTCGTCGTCCTCGTCCTCGAGGCCGAGGATGCCATCCAGAAGTACCGCGACGTGATCGGCGCCACCGACCCGGCCCAGGCCGCCGATGGCACCATCCGCAAGCTCTACGGCGCGTCCAAGGGCGAGAACGCCATGCACGGCTCCGATTCCCCGGAGAACGCCGCCACCGAGATCGGCTTCTTCTTCCCCGGCCACGTCGTCGCCCCCAGGGCCTGAAGCCCCCCCGTGCCCCCCACGGGAGCCCCGCGCAACCCCAACGTCCAGGAGTCCCAGGGGGCTCACCGGGACGCGGTGAGCGCCGCCCAGAACCTCCTGGTGCTCCTCGGCTCCCTCCAGGCGGGCCCCCGCCTTATCTCCCCCCTGCTCCCCGAGATACGGCGCAGCGTCGAGGTCACCCCCGATGCCCTCGTCTCCTTGCTTCAGGCTTCTCACCTGCTCCATGAGGGCCCCGCGCAGCAGCTCTGCCTCGCCCAGCAACGCTTCGCCGCCGAGCTGGCCGAGGCCCTTCGCTCCGCCGAAGCCCAGCCCCTCGACGCGCGCCCCCGTCTCGCCCTCCAGGCCACCTTCGCCCGCCTGGTCCCCTGCCTCGACGCCGCTCGCGAGCTGGCCGAGCTCCTCGCCCTCGTCTCCGAGCCTGGTGTCGAGCTTGACCTTTCCGAGCTCCTGGACGCCACCTTTGCCCCCAGCAGTCGCTCGGGCCTCCGCCTCGCGCCTCTGCAGCTCAGCCTCATCGCACCCCCTCGTGGCGTGGCTCATATCCAGATCAGCCCCCGGGGGGCTCCGCGGCTGCTCCGGCTCTTGCTGGGGTACACCCGGGGTAGCCCTGAGCACCCCTGGTACCTCGCCCAGGCGTCGCTCCAGGCGCCCCCGGAAGCCCCCACCTCCTGCCTCTTCTCGGAGCAGCCATCCCCCCAGGCCGATACGATCCTCGCCTCGGTCCCGCTCCTGATCCCCCCCACCTTGCCGGTCCTCACCCTCTTCTGCTCCCTCACCCGGCTTCGCCTCACCGCCAATGATTCTTCTCCCAGGGTCTCGCTGGCTTTCCCCGCTTTGTTACCCCTCCCCTGCAGCCGCAGCCGACCCTCCCCTGCAGCCGCAGCCGACCCTCCCCTGCAGCCGCAGCCGACCCTCCCCTGCAGCCGCAGCCGACCCTCCC
>JALOQB010000210.1 GCA_025453595.1 Polyangiaceae bacterium | reverse complement strand
TTTCCTCGCGACCGATGACGACGACCTTCTGCGCGCCGCCGCCATCATCGACCTGTTCAGAAGGGGCTACATCGAACCTGCCGCGCCATCGGCCTGGTCGCCGCATGTGCTCGCGCACCAAGCCATCGCGCTGGCGATGCAGGAGCAGGGCTCGGCAACGCACTCGTGGTGGACTTGGCTCGAAGGGTGCGCGGCATTCCGCCAAGTCTCGGCGACCGAGCGGGAGAGCATCGTCCGCCACATGGTCGATAACGACATCCTCATCGAGACGGACGCGCGCCTCGCACTCGGCGCGCAAGGTGAGAAGCTCTACGGAGCGAAGAATTTCCTAGAGCTCTACGCGGTATTCTCGACTCCGCGCGTGCTCCGCGTGCTGCACGGGCAGTCGGAGGTTGGTGTCGTCGACGCATCGTTCTTTCAGGACAAGGAGCAGAAGGTTCCCAATTTTGTGCTCGCCGGACGCCCGTGGCGCATTGTCGGCGTCGACTGGAAAGGGGGCACATGCGCGGTCGAGCCCGCGGAGGTGGGCAGCTACCCGCGCTGGTTCGGCCTGCCCGTGAGCCTCGAACGCTCGCTCTGCCAGGCCATGCGCCGCGTGCTTACGAGCACGGATCTCGACCCTTCGTGGTCCAAGCGCGCCATCACGCAGATCAAACTGCAGCGCGAGTCTCACGCATTCCTCGACGAGGACGTACTGCCACTCGAAGAAGACCCCGACGGCCGCTATCGTTGGTGGACCTTTGGCGGCGGGACCGGCAACCGCGTGCTAGCTGGGCTCCTTGAGCTTGAGTTGGGTGAGCGGGTGTCGCCCGGAAACACGTTCATCACCTTCTCGAACGGAGCGGCCGAGAGTACCGTTGCCATCCGTCAGGCCATTGCTGCGCTCGCGGCCCGCAACCTCACCTGGGAGGACGCCGTGCACCTCGTCGATCCCAGCAAGCGCTCACGCGTCTCGAAGTTTCAGCCATGCCTCCCACCTGAGATCGAATGTGGCCTTACCGCTCGCGAGACGATGAATGTCGAAGATGCAAACGCGACCCTCGCGGAGTGGCGGAGTTGCTCCATGGCCAGCTGTTCGTCAGCAGTCCCGCGTTCTCGAAAAACAGCTGGGTAAGTGCTGTTCACCTTTCGGGGTGCCCTCCAGGTCTCCGGCGCCCCTGGCTCTTCACCACCGGGTTCTCTCAGCCGGGTTTCTCAGGACAAAGAATTCTCCAGAGAGCCCTCCGAGACCTTCGCTCGGTCGCTCTCAGCAGCCCCTGCGGTGGAGACAAAGAGAGACGCCCCGTGCGATCTCGCGGGGATTTCTTCGGGTCTCGCGCAGCGCCCCGGTCAACTCACGGGGCGCTTCTGTTAGCGAGACGGATAAAGTGGCTCCAGCTCCTGGACTCGAACCAGGGACCCGGCGGTTAACAGCCGCCTGCTCTACCGACTGAGCTAAGCTGGAAGGTGAGGCGCACTGTACTCGCGGGTCCTGGTTGGTCAAGGAAAAAGTGCGCGCTCCCCTCCCCTTCCGGTGCGGGTCAGGAGCGCTGGCGAGCGTAAGGCGGAGACCAGGGTGATCTCGGCGATCTCGCTGGAGGCCCCGACGCGCATGGGGGGGCCCCAGAAGCCGGTGCCGCGGTGGGTGTAGATCCAGGTGTCGAGGTGGCGGTCGAGGCCTGCCACGAAGGGCTGCTGGAGGCGCACCAGAAAGTTCCAGGGGAAGATCTGGCCCCCGTGGGTGTGCCCCGAGAGCTGCAGGCTGACCCCGTGGCGGGCGGCGTCAAAGATGCTGCGCGGCTGGTGGGCCAGGAGCACGCAGGGGCGCCCCGTGTCCCTCCCCTCGGCCGCCTTGCCGACGTCGTGGCGATGCCCCGGAGCCATGCCCCGGGCGCTGTAGTCGTCGACCCCCAGCAGGTCGATCCAGCCGCGGGCCTCGTCCCCGATGCTCACCCGCTCGTTGCGCAGCACCCGGATGCCCAGCGACGTCAGGTGCTGCACCCACGGCTCGGCCCCCGAGTAGTACTCGTGGTTGCCCGTCACGAAGAAGACCCCGTGGCGCGCCTTCAGGTTCGCCAGCGGGGCGACGTGCTCCCGCAGCGCCTCGACGCTGCCGTCCACCAGGTCGCCGGTGATGGCGATGACGTCCGGCTGCAGCGCGTTCACCTGCTCGACGATGCGGGCGATGAACTCCTTCTGGATCGTCGACCCCACGTGCACGTCGCTGAGCTGCACGATGCGCAGGCCGCTCAGCGCCGGCGAGAGCCGCGCCAGCGGCACCTTCACCCGCTCGATCACCGGCGAGAAGGCCGAGGCCACGCCGGTCCCCGCGGCCCCGACCCCGAGCAGGGCCGCCGCTCCACCCAGGAGCCGCGCCAGCGCCGTGCGTCGCTCCGGGTCCGTCGGGTCCAGGCCCCGGGCCCGGTCCGCGATCGTGACCCCGATGCGCACCAGGTCGCCCGCGAAGACCAGCGAGAGCAGCAGGAACGCCAGCCCCATCCAGGAGAAGATCAGCAAGAACACCGGGCGCGCGGCCCCCGGCGGCAGCGACCGGGCCAGCCCCATCGCCAGCGGCATCGAGATCGCAAGCAGCGCCAGCGCCGCGGTGGCCGCGGTGCGCCAGGGCTCGGGCAGCTGCGTGTCCCGCACCAGCCTCACCCAGAGGTAGTAATGCCACCCCCCGATGATCGCGGAACCCACGGTGAGAAAGACCGCAAAGCGGAGCCACTGGGTCATGAAGGTGGAGGGTTGGATGCCGCAACCCTTGCACGCAACGCGTCCATAAACTTCTTCATCCGGGGCAAGCCCTCGACGCTCTGGGCCCCGTACCAGCTCAGATCCTGGCCCGAACAGGGCACGATCAGCCCCTGCCGCGCCGCGCGGATCGGCAGCGCACGGAACGCGGCGGCGTCCTCCTCGGAGAAGGGGTGGGGCTCGTCCGGCAGCAGGATCACGTCCGGATCCCGGGCGATCAGCTCGTCCAGCGTGATGCGCGGGTAGCGCGTGTCCCGGCCCGCCACCTTCTCGGGCGAGGCTGGCGGCGCCTTGCCCAGGTCCGCGGCGAGCGGGTACCGCCGGGGCCGATCCGCAAAGACGTTGGTGGCCCCCAGCAGGTCGAGCATGTCCGACAGGAAGGTGTCCCCGTGGATGGTCATCAGCGGGTCCATCCAGATGGGGTAAAACACCCGGAACGGCGCCACCTTGCCCCGGGCCTCCTCGGCCTCGCGCAGCGCGTGGTACCCCCGGCGTACCAGGTCCCGCGCAACAGGGTCTTTTTCTACACCCATCAACCTGGCCAGGACGGCGAGGTGGGCGAGGCCATCGGCGACGCGCCGCGGGAAGGAGACGTAGACGGTGAGGCCCGCCTCGATCATGCGGAGGACCTCGGGGCGTGAGTTTTCCTCCTGGTTGGCGAGGACGAGGTCGGGGGCGAGGCGGAGGATGGTGTCGAGGTCGGGGTTCTTGGGTCCGCCGACGGTGGGGATGGAGGAGACCAGGTGGGCAGGCTCGAAGCAGTAGTCGGTGCGCCCGACGAGGCGGTCTCGAGCGCCGAGGAGGAGGAGGGAGAGGGTGTCGCTGGGGACCAGGGAGAGGATGCGACGGGGGGCGGAGGGGAGAAAAACATCGCGCTGGAGCGCGTCTCGTGCACGGATCATGGGGAGGTCGGGGGGAAGAAGAGGCCAGGGTGAGCAGGAGCGTTGCGCGGGAGGGGCGAGTGTAGCTACACTTTGCTAGACGCTCGCTCTTCCGGCGACGGCAACCTCCCAGCAAAAAATACCATGTGGAAACTCACCATCGAGGACGACGAGGGCACGAAAACCCTATTGCCGCTCGTGCGTGACGAGTACCACATCGGCCGCGACGAACAGAACACGATACGGCTCACCGAGCGGAACGTGTCCCGGCGCCACGCCTCGCTGAAGAAAGAGAACAGCGCGTGGCACATCGTGGATCATGGCAGCTACAACGGCTGCTACGTCAACGGCCAGCGGGTGGCCGAGCAGCAGCCGCTGCGCCACTCGGACATCATCCAGCTCGGGGATTACCGCATCTTTGTGACGTCCGACGCCGCCGATGCGGAGTCAACGGGCCCGAACCCGGTCCAGGCGCAGGCGGCGATGACGCCGCAGGAGAAGCCAGATCGGCTGGTGGTGGTGGCGGGTCCGGCGGTGGGGGCCGAGTTCCCCCTCGGGGACACGCCCATGTCGCTCGGCCGCGCCGAGGAGTGCGGCATCTCCATCAACCACCCCTCGGTCAGCCGCTTTCACGCCGAGATCCGGCCCATCGGCAAGGGTCGCTTCGAGATCACCGACAAGGGGAGCTCGAACGGCATCCGGGTCAACACCATCGACTTCCGGCGCACCCTCCTCGAGCACGGCGACCTGATCGAGCTGGGCGACGTGCGGCTGCGCTTCGTGGAGCGAGGGCAGTTCTACCGGCCGCAGGCCAACATGACGATGCAGCTCTCGGCCATCACCGGCAAGGAGCTGCTGCCCAGCGATGCGCCGCCCCCCAAGACCCGCACCGGCGTGGTCATCGGGGCCGTGGCGGCCGGCATCCTGGTGCTGGTGGGCCTGGTGGTGGTCAGCATGTCCAGCAACGCCAAGGACCCGGCGGCGGCCACACCCGACACGGCCCTCACCGCGGACGACGGCCACCGGGCCCTGCTCGAGGCCGCCAAGAAGGCCGACAGCGTGGGCGACCACGAGGGGGCGGTGAACAAGCTGGCCGAGATCCCGGTCAACTCGCCGCTGCGGCAGGCCCCCGAGTTCATCTCGATGCACGATCGGTGGGCCGAGAAGTCCATCGCCAAGGCCGCCGAGCTGGTCGATAAATCCGAGAAGAAGACGCTGCTGAACAAGGTCGCGCAGAACACCAACGTGAACGCCGACCTGCGCCGGAAGGCCGCCGACGCGATGGCCTCGCTCGACGCGCCAGGCACCGACCCCAACCAGCTGCCGCTGCCCAGATCCAGCGACCCCAAGGCGCCCGGTGACCCCACCGCCAAGCTGGTTCCCAAGAAGACCGACGACAAGAAAGACCCGGGTGCGACGCCTGCGTCCACCCCCACCACCGCGCCTCCCTCTGCCCCCCCGGACGCCAACGACACCGAGATGAAGCAGCGCCGCGCCCTCGAAGGCCGGATGAACTCGGGCAAGGCGACCAAGGATGACCTGCGGCTCCTCAAGGAGATCTGCAAGCACCAGGGCGACGCGGCCTGCAAGGCGCGGGTCCAGGAAGCGCTGAAGAAGCTCCAGTGAGCGCCCCGCCGCGGGGGGCGGCGAGGCGTGTGCGAGGGGGTTCCCGGGGTGCCGTGCCAGAAACACGAAGGGCCCCGCGCGGGGCCCTCGGCTCAGGCAGCGTGAGCGGGGAGGCTCACTCGGTGGACTGGGCGTCCGCGATGGCTTCCTCGCGGCGTGGCCGGAGGTTGCACGAGAGGATGCGCTTGCGGACGCGGATGGCGTCGGGGGTGATCTCGACGAGCTCGTCGGCGTCGATCCATTCGAGGGCGGTCTCGATGGTGAGGGTGCGCGGGCTGGCGAGGAGGACGTTGTCATCCTTGCCGTGGTTGCGCACGTTCGAGAGCTTCTTCTCGCGGATGGCGTTGACGTCGGTGTCGTTGGGGCGGTTGTGCTCGCCGATGATCATGCCCTCGTAGACATCGACGCCGGGGTTGAGGAAGAAGACGCCGCGGGGCTGGAGGTGGAAGAGGGCGTAGGGGGTGCACTCGCCGGTGCGGTCGGCGACGATGGCGCCGCAGGGGCGCTTGATGAGGGTGCCGCCCCAGGGCTCCCAGCCGTCGAAGAGGGTGTTGAGGAGGCCCATGCCGCGGGTGGCGGTGAGGAACTCGCCGCGGAAGCCGATGAGGCCGCGGCTGGGGACGCGGTACTCGATGCGAGCGCGCCCGTAGCCTGGGTTGGCCATCTTGATCATCTTGCCGCGGCGCTGGCCGAGGCGCTCGGTGACGACGCCGATGTACTGCTCGGGGACGTCGACGACGACGAGCTCGACGGGCTCGCAGAGCTGACCGTCGACCTCGCGGGTGACGACCTCGGGGTTGGAGAGCTGGAGCTCGTAGCCCTCGCGGCGCATGGTCTCGGCGAGGATGGAGAGCTGGAGCTCACCGCGGCCGAGGACCAGGAAGGTGTCCGGGTTCTCGGTGGGTTCGATGCGGATGGCGAGGTTCTTGCGGGCCTCGCGCTCGAGGCGCTCCTTGAGCTGGCGGCTGGTGAGGAACTTGGAGGCCTTGCACTTGCCAGCGAAGGGGGAGGTGTTGACGCCGAAGCGGATCTTGATGGTGGGTTCTTCGACGCGGATCCGTGGGAGGGCCTCGGGGGCCTCGATGGCGGTGATGGTGTCACCGATGTGGGCATCCTCGAGGCCCGCGAGGGCGACGATCTCGCCGGCGGCGGCCTCCTCGACGTTGGAGCGGCGGAGGCCCTCGAAGACGGAGAGCACCTTGATGGCGCCGCGGGAGGTGCCGTGCTCGCCCAGGACCGCCACGGGCTGGTTGGCGCGGACGCGACCGCGGACGACGCGGCCGATGCAGAGCTTGCCGAGGTAGTCGTCGTGGGTGACGTTGCAGAGGATGATCTGCAGGGGCCCGTCGGGGTCGCCAGGGGCGCCGGGGACGCTCTTGACGATGGTCTCGAAGAGGGGGGTGAGGTTGTTGTTGCCGTCGTCGATGGCGCGGCGCGCGATGCCCTGGCGACCGATGGCGTAGATGGTGGGGAAGTCGGCCTGGTGATCGGCGGCTTCGAGGTCGCAGAAGAGGTCAAAGACCTCGGAGAGGACGTCGTCGGCGCGGGCGTCCTGGCGGTCGATCTTGTTGATGACGACGATGATGGGGAAGTTACGTTCGAGGCACTTCCGGAGGACGAAGCGGGTCTGGGGCAGGGGCCCCTCGGCGGCGTCGACGAGGAGGATGGCGGCGTCCGCCATCATGAGCGTACGCTCGACCTCGCCGCCGAAGTCAGCGTGGCCCGGGGTATCGATGATGTTGATCTTGATCCCCGGATCGTTGGGTCGGGAGCGCCAGCGGACGCTGGTGTTCTTGGCGAGGATGGTGATACCCCGCTCGCGCTCCAGATCGTTGGAGTCCATGACCCTGTCTGCGACCTGCTCGTTGTCGCGGAAGGTGCCAGCCTGGCGCAGCATGTGATCCACCAGGGTGGTTTTCCCGTGGTCAACGTGTGCAACAATCGCAATGTTACGAAGGTCTTGTCGTCCCATGAATCGCGGCGCCGTCTAGCATGCAGGCTCCCCCAACGCGAGCGATCGTTCCGGTTTCTTCCAGGCCCCCTGCCCTGTTCCGGTCCCGGGCGGCCGGGCGGTTCCGATTTCTGCGGGCATACTGGACCACTTTTTTGGTCCTGGGCAGCTACCTGTGGCTGTCGCTGGGGCGCCGTTTCTGGGGGGAAGGGTGGTACCAGCGTCGGATCCAGGAGGCGCACCGGCGGAACGCGCGTCGGGTGGAGCGGACGATCATGGCGCTCCAGGGGTTGTTCATCAAGGTGGGGCAGCTGCTGAGCATCATGGCGAACTTCCTTCCGGAGGAGTTCCGGGGGGAGCTGGCGGGGCTGCAGGATCAGGTGGCGCCGAGGCCGTTTGAAGAGATCCGGTCGCGGATCGAGCAGGAGCTGAAGGGGCGGCTGGGGGAGCTGTACGAGCGGGTGCAGGAGGCGCCGATCGCGGCGGCGAGCCTGGGGCAGGTGCACGAGGCGTGGCTGAAGGATGGCACGCGTGTGGTCATCAAGGTGCAGCACCACGACATCGAGGAGATCGCGAGCCTCGACCTGCGGATCATCCGGCGCATCCTGTCGCTGGTGACGCTGTTCTTCCCGATCCAGGGGATGGACGCCTACTACCACCAGCTCCGCGAGCTGCTGGCGCGGGAGCTGGATTTCACCCTGGAGGCGAGGAACATCCGGCGGTTCACGGAGAATTTCGCCCACGACGAGCGGGTGAAGTTCCCCCGGGTCATCGACGAGCTATCGACCAGCCGGGTGATGACCGAGACCTTCGTGCAGGGCATCAAGATCGGGGACGTGGGGGCGCTGGACGCGGCGGGCATCGACCGGACGGACCTGGCGCGGCGCGTGGTGCGGGCGTTCTGCCAGATGGTCTTTGTGGACGGGTTTTACCACGCGGATCCGCACCCGGGGAACCTGCTGGTGGGGGAGCGGGGCGAGCTGATCTTCATCGATTTCGGCGCCGTGGCGGAGGTGTCGCGCGAGATGCGGGAGGGGATGCCGGAGTTTTTGGAGGGGGTCATCCGGCGGGACACGGAGCGGCTGACCCGGGCGCTGCGGCAGATGGGGTTTCTGGCGCGGGGTCAGGATGCGGAGGTCAGCGAGAAGGTGATCGAGTATTTTCATCAGCGCTTCCAGGAGGAGGTCAAGCTGGAGAGCTTCAACCTGGAGGCCATCAAGATCGACCCGCAGCGGGGCCTGGAGAACCTGCTGGATCTGCGGAAGATGAACGTCACCCTCAAGGAGCTCTCCGGAGCGTTTCATATCCCCCGGGACTGGGTGCTGCTGCAGCGCACCTTCCTGCTGCTGACGGGGGTGTGCACCGAGCTGGACCGGCGTCTCAACCCGATCGAGGTCATCCGGCCTTACCTGCAAGAGTTTGTGCTGGCGAACCGGGACTGGGCCCAGATCGCCGTGGAGGCCGGCAAGGACATGGCGCTGCAGGCCATCGCGCTGCCGAGCGATCTGCGGCGCTACCTCAACCGGGCGGTGCGGGGCGAGCTGGAGGTGAACCTGCGGGGGCTCGCGGACGGGACGCGGCTGCTGTACCGGGGGCTGCGGCAGGCGATCTACGCGGGGCTCGGGGTGGCGCTGGGCTTCGGGGCGCTGCAGTGCCGCTTCCACGGGGAGCACCTGCTGGCGCGGTACCTGGGCGGGGGGGCGGCCTTCTTCCTGGGGCTCCTGGTGCTGAGCCTGCTGACCACCTCGACGGCGCTGCGCCGCTGAAGGTAGCTTCTCGCGGCCATGGCGCGCCCTCCCCGACCCCCCTCCCCTTCGCGGCCACCTCGCAAGCCGACCGCCCCCCCGGTGGCCCCCTCCCCGGCCGGAGGCACCGAGCTGGTGTACGGCTACCGGGCGGTGCTCGCCCTGGTGGCGCGGCGTCCGGAGGCGGTCCTCGAGCTCCACGCCCAGGGGGACCTGATGCCCCGGCTCGTCGAGCTGGGGTCCTGGGCCCGGGGCCGGGGGGTGCCGCTCCGCGAGCTGGGCGAGCGCGAGCTGCTCCGGCTCACCGGCACCAGCAACCACGAGGGCCTCTGCGCCCTGACCCGCCCCCGGCGCTGGCTCTCCCCCGGGGAGCTCGCCGAGCAGCTCGTCTGTACCAGGGGCGCCGCCATCGCCCTCGACCGGGTGCGCAACCCCTACAACATCGGGGCCATCCTCCGCAGCGCCGCCTTCTTCGGCCTCGACGGCGCCTTGCTGGGCGCCCCGGCCCCGCACCCGGCCCTGGCCCAGGACGCGGTGCGCGTGGCGGAGGGCGGCGCCGAGCACCTGCTCCTGTCGCGCACCACCGACCTGGCGGACACCCTGGGGCGACTGCGGTCCCGGGGGGTCCAGGTCCTCGGCGCCGAGAGCGACGGGGGCGTGGGCCTCGCCGGGTACCCCTTCCGCAGGCCGACCGTGGTGGTCATGGGCAACGAGCGCGAGGGCCTCGGGGACCGGATCCGGGCCCAGTGCGACGCCCTGGTCCGCATCGACGGCACCGGCGCCGTAGGCTCCCTCAACGTGTCCATCGCCGCCAGCCTCATGATCGCCGAGTTGGTGCGCCCCGCGGGGAAATCCGTTTGACCACCAACGAAAAGACCCTCGACGGGGTGAGGGCGCAGCTGGGGGGGGTGATCCAGGGGAAGGCGGAGGCGATCGAGCTGGTGCTGGTGGGGCTGCTGGCGGGGGGGCATGTGCTGGTGGAGGACGTGCCTGGCGTGGGGAAGACGACGCTATCGAAGGCGCTGGCCAGGGCGTTCGCGGTGCGGTTCTCCCGGGTGCAGTTCACGCCGGACCTGCTGCCGGCGGACATCGTGGGGTCGCGGGTGCTGGACCCGCGGCAAGGGACGTTCACGTTCCACGAGGGGCCGATCTTCACGCACGTGCTGCTGGCGGACGAGATCAACCGGGCGAGCCCCCGGACCCAGAGCGCGCTGCTGGAGGCGATGAGCGAGGCGCAGGTGACCATCGACGGGGAGACCCACCGGCTCCCTCGCCCGTTCTTCGTGATCGCCACGCAGAACCCCCACGAGTTCGCCGGGACGTACCCGCTGCCGGAGGCGCAGCTCGACCGGTTCCTGCTGCGCCTGGGGCTCGGGTACCCGGCGCCGGAGGCGGAGCTGGCGATGCTGTACGCGAGGCAGCAGCGGGACCCGCTGGAGGGCCTGGGGGCGGTGGCCACGGAGGACCAGCTGCTGGCCCTGCAGGCGGCGGTGCGCGAGGTGGAGGTCAAGGAGCCGGTGGGGCGCTACCTGCAGGCCCTGGTGGCCTCGACGCGCGGTCACCGGGAGGTGCAGCTCGGCGTGAGCCCCCGCGGGGCGCTGGCGCTCTTCCGGGCGGCGCAGGCCCGGGCGCTCCTGCAGGGGCGCGGGTTCGCGACGCCCGGCGACGTGCAGGCGCTGGCGATCCCGGTGCTGGCTCACCGCCTCCAGCTCACCGCCGAGGCGCGCTACGGAGGGCGCGGGGCGGACGCGGTGATCCTCGAGCTGGTGCGGGGGCTCCGGGTCCCGCTCTGAACGCCGCGCTCACCGGCTCGCCCTGGGCCCCTGGCGCCCGAGCCAGGCGTCGACCGCCCCCTCGATCGCGACCGGGTCCCCCTGCCCCCCGTAGCGCAGCGCCTCGTAGCGACGCAGCAGCGCCGCCGCCTCCGGATCCGGCAGCCGCCGCGCCAGCTGATCCAGCGGCTCGTGGGGCAGGCGCTCGTGGCCCGCCTGGGCCAGCGCCGCCAGCAGCCGCTGCAGCGCCGCCGGGCCTCGCTCGTCCTCCGGCACCGGCCCCGCGCCGCCGCGCCGCTGGGCCCCCCTCGCCACCAGCCAGCCCAGCACCCCGAGCCCCAGCGCCGAGGCCACCGCGATCTGCCCCACCGTCCGCTGCCCCAGCCAGCTCACCGCCTCGTCGTAGCGCACCCGCGCCAGGTCCAGCAGCGCCGCCGCCTGGCCGGTCTCGTGGGGGCGATTCTGTGGCAGCGGATCCTCCGGGGTAGGGTCTCTCGTGACCCACTTGCCCTCGATCCAGGCCTCGACCCAGGCGTGGGCGTTGCGTTCGCGCACCACGTGGTACCCGCCGAGGGCGTTGTACTCGGCGACGCGGTAGCCGGTGACGACGCGGGCGGGGACGCCGACGGAGCGAGCCAGCAGCACGAGGCCCGAGGCGAAGTACTCGCAGTGGCCGCTGCGGTCGCGGAGGAGGAAGTCGAGGACCGGGTCGAGGTCGATGTCGCGGCGAACGACGCGGGCGTAGCGGAATTCACGCTGCAGGTGGCCCTCGATGGCCTCGATCTTCTCCAGGTCGGAGGAGGCGCCGGCGGTCCAGCTGGACGCGAGCTCGTCGAGGCGAAGGCGGACGCGGCGAGCCAGGTAAGTGTCGAGGGGTGAGGGGGGCTCGGGGAGGGCGCGCTCGCGGGGGGCCAGCTGCAGGTGAACGCGGAGGGGGCTGGAGCCTCCGGAGCGCTTCACGACCCCCATGGGGTCAATCTTGACCATACCCGGAGAAGGGAGGATCTTGTGGGCAAGGAGGGGGAGGAAGAGGCGATCGGTGCGGCCGGAGAGGGCCTGGATCTCGAGGAGGGAGGGGTCGGAGGGGGCGGGGGCGCTCCAGTCCTCCTCGCGCTCGGCGGTGCGAGCGTCGGAGCGGCGCCAGCGGCCGACCTCGTAGATATCAAAGACGGCGCCGCGGAGGTAGTCGGTGCGGGGACCGCGGAGGCGGAGGACGGCGGTGGAGGAGTCGAGCATGCCGCCGACGGAGCCGAGCTCCATCTGGTCGGAGAAGCCGACGACGGCGCGCTGGGCGAAGCTGGAGGAGCGAGCGCGCTGCATCATCCTGGCGTGGGAAAGACGAGCGCCGAGGACGAGGAGCGAGGCGAGGGAGGCGGCGAGGAGGAGGAGGGCGAGGGACGGGAGCGGGGGGGGCGTGCGGTGGGCGAGCGGGGGGTCCGCCTTGCGCAGGGCCAGCAGGGAGGAGAGGAGGAAGAGGCTCGCAAACAGCGGGGAAGCGGCGGCTCCGAGCGCAGGGAAGAGGCCAAGGCCAGGGCGCAGCCGGGTCTCGGCGGCGAAGAGCGCGGAGAGGAAGAGCAGCAGGAAGGTGACGAAGGGGCCGCCCGCGGGGCGTAGCAGCGGGAAGCGAGCGGCGGCGGCGAGCAGCGCGCAGGCCGAGAGGCGGACCCAGCCCTCGGTCAGGTGCGAGGGGAGCGGCTCCAGCAGCAGGGACGCCAGGGTGTAGGCGACGCCTGCGCCGATGATGCTGACCACGATCTGGCGACCCCGATCGAGGGACCAGCGGGGCCCGAGGGCCGCCAGGGCCAGCACCAGCGCCCCGAGCGCCAGGGCGAAGGTCGCGGCGCCAGAGCTGTGGGCGAGCCAGACCAGGGCCAGGAGCGCGGGCAGGGTGAGCCAGCGGCTCGCCGGGGCGATCTCGTTCATAGCGCGAGGGGCTCCCCGCGCTGGAGGACGTCGAGGGGGACGTGGATCAGCTCTGGCTCCGCAGGGGCAGGGTCGACCAGGGCCAGCACCAGGCAGCCCGCCCCTCGCTGGAGCAGCGCCCGGCGAAGCGCGGCGTGCTCGTCGCTCCAGGAGAGGCAGATCAGGACCACCGAGGAGAGCCGCCCCAGGTGAGGGCCGAGGGCCGCGAGGGTCCGGGCGCAGGAGAAGGCGGGGCCTGGCTGGGCGCTGGCCAGGGCGTCGAGGGCCAGCTCCAGGGAGCCCAGGGAGCGGCCCAGCGAGAGCCGGTGGGCCTCGGCGCCGAGGAGCAGCACGTCCGCCAGCGTCTCCCCCTCGCCGAGCTGGCCGATCACCCCCGCCACCAGGGAGAGGGCCGCCTCGAAGCGGGCGAGATCCCGGGGCCGTCCGGATGGGGTCGCCGGGGCGGTAGGGTCGGAGGCCGAGGAGCTCGGCGGCCTCCCCCCCGCGGGAGGTCAGGGCGACGCCGCCGGGCTGGAGCTTGCGGCGCGTGAGGGCGGAGAGGCGGAGGAGGGAGGCGGGACGAGGGACGACGACGACGCGGAGGCCCTCGGTCTCGACGGGGGCGCCCTGGGCGAGGCCGAGGGGGACGAGGGCGGCGACGGAGAGGGGGCCGAGGCGTCGATGGCCGCGGCGCTGGAAGCGGACCGCGAGCTCGACGCTGGCGGAGGCGCCAGGGTCAAGGGAAGGGAGGGCGGGAGGGGAGCCGATCCAGTGGGCGTCCCAGGGGAGCCGGGGTCCCTCGACGCGGAGGTCGCGGTGGGGGCGGGGGCCCTCGTTGTGGACCTGGACCAGGACACGGAGGGCCTCGCCCACCGGCACCCGGCGAGGGGCGGAGGCCTGGGCCCGGAGGCCCCGCGGCGGGTAGGCCCAGGAGAGCAGCACGGAGGCGAAGCAGAGGGCGAGGGCGCCGAGCAGGAGCAGGTGGGTGTCGGAGCGACCGACGTCGACGCCGAGGACCGCGACCCCGCAGGCGGCGCTGAAGAGCATCTTGCCCTCGCGAGAGAGCCGGGCCCAGCCCCAGCGGCGCCACCGCGGCGTCGAGCGCGCAGGACGGCTCGGAGAGAGAGAGGGCATCAGGCTCCAGCGTTACCGCGGGAGGGGGCGAGGGACCAGGGGAGGGTCAAGCGCGCTCGAAGATCGAGGAGATCCCCTGGCCCACGCCGACGCAGAGGGAGGCGAGGCCGTAGCGCACCTGGCGCGCCTGCATCGCGTGGACCAGCGTCGCCACGATGCGAGCGCCGGAGGCGCCGATGGGGTGGCCGAGGGCGATGGCGCCGCCGTGGACGTTGACCCGGGCGGGGTCGAGTTCCAGGGCCCGGACGCAGGCCAGGCTCTGGGCGGCGAAGGCCTCGTTGAGCTCGATCAGCCCCAGGTCCGGGGCGGACAGGCCGGCGCGAGCGAGGGCCTTGCGGGTCGCCGGGATGGGCCCTTCCCCCATGAACGAGGGGTCGACGCCGGCGGTGGCGCTGGCCACCAGGCGAGCGAGCGGGGCCAGCCCCTGGGCCCGCACCACCTCCTCGGAGGCGAGCAGCACCGCCGCGGCCCCGTCGTTGAGGGGCGAGCTGTTGCCCGCGGTGACCGAGCCATTCTTCCGGAAGGTCGCGGGCAGGCGCCCCAGCTTCTCCAGGGAAGAGTCGGCGCGGGGCCCCTCGTCCTGGGAGAACAGCTCGCCGGCCTCGCCCTTCTTCCGCGGCGGCAGCGTCACCGGGGCCACCTCCCGCAGAAAAGCCCCGGAGGCCCAGGCGGCGCAGGCGCGGCGGTGGGACTCCAGGGCGAAGGCGTCCTGATCCTCGCGGCTTATATGGAACTTCTCTGCAACGTTCTCGGCGGTCTCCCCCATGCTGATCAGCTCGAAGCGGGCGGCCATGCGGGGGTTGGGGTAGCGCCAGCCGAGGGTGGTGTCGTAGACGGGGGGGGGTGTGCGGTCGAAGGCCTCGGCGGCCTTGGGCATGGAGAAGGGGGCGCGGGTCATGCTTTCGACGCCGCCGGCGACGACGACGGAGGCGTCGCCGGTGGCGATCATGCGGGCGGCGTCCTGGATGGCCTCGAGGCCAGAGCCGCAGAGGCGGTTGACGGTGACGGCGGGGACCTCGTAAGGGAGGCCCGCCAGGAGGGCGGCCATGCGAGCGACGTTGCGGTTGTCCTCGCCGGCCTGGTTGGTGGCGCCGAAGACGACCTGGTCCAGGAGGGGGGCGGCGCCCGGGTTCCGCCCGAGGAGGGCCGAGAGGGTGTGGGCGGCGAGGTCGTCAGGTCGGATGGAGGCGAGGGCGCCCCGGTAGCGACCGATGGGGGTCCGGAGGGCGTCGACGACATAGACAGCGCGGAGGGTCATGGGGGGGCAGGCTACTACGAGGGGGCGGAGGTCGGCAGGCGAGGGTTCGCGCGGTGGCGAGAGGGCGCTATGGTGGCGGGGCGATGTGGCAACCTCCTCCCCTGCCCCGGACGCTGGAGGCCGCGCTGCGGGACCTGAGCGATCGGTCCCCTCCGGTCCGGGTCTCCGCGGTTCACGACCTGGTGCCTTACCTGGAAGGCGATCGATTCCGGGTGCTGGCGGCGCTGCGGCAGGCGCTCCGGGATGAACACCCCACCCCGAGGGCTGCCGCTGCCCGGGTGCTGGGGGATCAGCGGGTCGAGGAGTGCGAGGGGGAGCTGCTTGCCCTGGTGGACGATCCGGACGTGCTCCCGGCCCAGGTGGCGCTGGATGCGCTGGGCGACCTGGGGACCCCCGCCGGCATCGAGCGTCTCCGCGCTGCGCTGACGGATTCCAGGCCCGAACTGCGCTTCCAGGCGGTGATGGCGCTGCCTCGCCACGCGGGGGACGAGGAAGCCGAGCGCCTGCTCAGCGCCGCGACCCACGACCCGGACCCGCTGGTCCGTGACGCCGCGCTGCGCACCGCCCAGGAACGCTGGCAAGGTCGTGGCCAGGCCCCCCGGGTGCACCGGGCAGCCCGCGCGGCCCTCCAGGATCGAGACCCGGGCGTGCGGGTGGCGGCGGCGCTCCTGCTCGCCGCCTGGGGGGACGACGAGGGGGGGGACGTGCTGGTGCAGCTGCTTGAGGGTAAAATAGAACCCAGAGCGTTCCAGGACGAGGTGGAGGCGATGGAGGTGGCGGGGGAGCTGGGGTTGAAGGAGGCGATCCCGGCGCTGGAGCGGAGGGCGTACGGGCTGAGCCGGCTGCTGCGGGAGCAGTACGCGGGGCTGGCGCGGATCAGCCTGGCACGGCTGGGGCATCAGAGAGCGCGGGAGGGGATCTTGCGGGGGCTCCATGGGTGGCTGAGGAGCCAGCGCGAGGACGCGGTGATCGCCGCGGGGCAGGCCCGCCTGCGGGAGGCCTTGCCGCGGCTGGAGGCCCTGATGCGAGAACCGGAGCGCATCGACACGACGCTGGTGCGCGACGCGCTGGAGGCAATCCGGGGCGCAGGCTCGTGAGTTCAGCCTGGCGTAGAATCTTTCAGCAAGGTCAGGAAGGGGGCGCGAGAGGGTTGCAAAGACGGCACGAACAAGTCAATCTGCGAGGCAGGCAACACGTATCGGGGGGCCACTTCGCAAGCGGTCGAGCCCCGAGGGCCTACCCCTGAGTTCCCCGACGAGCAGCATCCCTGAGGAGATGAGAGAATGAAGTACGGTCATGGCTTTTTGACGCTTTTGGGCGCTTCTGCGCTCAGCATCGGCTTGATGGTGGGTTGTGGTGGCGAGGATGATCCGGCACCGGCAGGCGCCGGCGGCACCTCGGGTCTGGCGGGCACTGGCGGCATCGCGGGCATCGCGGGCACCGGCGGCTCGGCGGGCGCAGCGGCGGGCACCGGCGGCTCGGCGGGCGCAGCGGCGGGCACCGGCGGCTCGGCGGGCGCGGCGGCGGGCACCGGCGGCTCGGCGGGCGCAGCGGCGGGCACCGCCGGTGCGGGTGGCTCGGCGGCGGGCACCGGCGGCACCGGCGGCTCCGGCGGCTCCGGTGGCTCCGGTGGCGGCGCGGCGGGCCTCGATGACATGGGCATCGAGTGCGTCGACGACTCCGACTGCGGCGGCGGCTACTGCATCCGCGAGGACGGCCCAGAGTACGGCAACGGCCTCGGCCCCGCCAACGGCATCTGCGCCCCGGACTGCAGCGCCTGGCTTGCGCTCTCCGAGGAGGAGCAAGAGAAGGCGGTTTACCCCTGCGACCCCGGCTACGACATCGCCAACGCGACCGAGCTCCCCAAGGCGCTCTGCCTCCGTTACTCCGAGGATGGCCAGCCTCTCAAGGGCTACTGCACCCAGCTCTGCGAGTTCGGCTCCCCCGAGTTCCAGGGTCTCGTCTCGAACCTGGGCCAGGCGGCCGGCGGCAAGTGCCAGAACCGCGCGGACATGGCCTGCAACCCCCGCAGCAACCAGGAGACCGGCGACTTCCTCGGCTTCTCGCTCTGCAGCCCGATGTGCTCGTCCGATGACCAGTGCAACGACGGCCGCTCCTGCGATCGCCAGACGGGCCTCTGCACCGCCACCAAGAACACCAAGAAGAAGAACGGCGAGCTCTGCACGGTCACGGCCGATCCCGAGGCCGAGGGCGAGTGCGACGGCCTTTGCCTCCGCCTCTACGACGCCGATGATCCGACGGTCCCCGAGGCCAAGAAGAACCGCGGCATCTGCTTCGACCTCTGCTCCTACGGCACCCTCGAGTCCTGTGGCGGCATCTCCAAGGGCCTCTGCGCCTTCGGCCTGATCCAGCCCCAGCCCGTCAACGAGCAGGGCGAGCCCGTGGGCGAGCCCATCTCGCCCAGCTACGGTGACCTCGGCGCCTGCGCCAAGAACTCGCCCCTCAAGAAGGACACCGACTGCGCCTGGCAGGAGGGCTGGTTCTACATCGACGCCCCCACCGTCGGGAACCCCTGCATCCCGGCCCAGGAGTGCGAGACCCTCGTGGATTGCGCATCCTGCGAGAGCGACAACCAGTGCCCTCAGGGGGCGAAGTGCGAGCAGGGTACCTGCAAGACCAACGGTCAGGTCAACCCAGGTAACCAGAAGTGCATCAAGGTGCCCGAGGTGTGCGGCAAGTCCTTCTGCCTCGACCACGAGCCCAAGGGCCTCCCGGCCAATGACCCCCTCGTGGTCTGCGACTCCGGCGCAGCGGGCGCCGGCGCGGGTGGCGCGGGCGGTGCGGCCGCTGGCGCGGGCGGCGCGGCTGCCGGCGCGGGCGGCGCGGCCGCCGGCGCGGGCGGCGCGGCCGCTGGCGCGGGCGGCGCGGCCGCTGGCGCGGGCGGCGCGGCCGCTGGCGCAGCGGGCGGCAACTGAGCTCCCCGGCTGCTTGCGTGAGTGAGTGACCTGGGCGGCGCGGGCCAAGAGCCTGGCGCCGCCTGTCCTTTTGTCTGCTAGAACGGGGGCCCGATGAGGCCTCTGTTTCCTTTTCTTGCGCTGCTGTTTGCGGCCATCGTGCCGGCCTGCACCTGCGGTTCCAAGCCGGAGCCGCCTCCGGCCCCCACGACCGTCAACGCCCGGACGGCGTCGTCCCTGGTGCGCCCGAACTTCCGGGTGCCGGGTCGCTTGCAGCTCAACTCCTCCGGTCTGCGGCACTTGCCCCGGGCACCGATCGCCTCGGGTTCGTCCTCCGGCGCGGCGGCTCCGGCGACCTCGGGCTCGGGGGCCCCGGCGACCTCGCGCTAGGGGTTTGTGGCCTTGGCAAGGGGAGACCGGGGCGGGTAGGCTCCCGGCGCCATGACCACCCCACCGCTGCCGCTCTCCGATACCGGCCTTTTCCGGGTGCTACGCGACGACCTGAGCGTGGACCCTGCGTTGCCGGCGCCCGATGCTGGCCTGCTCCTGCGCATGCACCGGGAGATGCTGAGGCTCCGGCTGCTGGAGACGCGGATGGTGGTGCTCCAGCGGCAAGGGCGCGTCGGTTTTTACGGCTCCTGCACGGGCCAGGAGGCCGTGGCGATCGGCGCGGGGTTCGCGCTCCAGGGCGGGGACTGGGTGTTCCCTGCGCTGCGGGAGAGCGCGATCATGCTGGTGCGTGGGTTCCCGCTGGTGGGTTACCTGGCCCAGGTGTTCGGGAATTCGCTCGACGTGCTCAAGGGGCGCCAGATGCCGTCGCACATGAGCGGCAAGCAGGTGCACCAGGTGAGCTGGTCCAGCTGCATTGGCCCCCAGGTCCCGCAGGCGGTGGGGGCGGCGATGGCGATGAAGCAGCGGGGGGACAGGGCCGTGGCCGTGGGCTTCTGCGGCGACGGGGCGACCAGCCAGCCGGACGTGCACAACGCGCTGCTCTTTGCGGGGCGCTTCCGGCCCCCCTGCGTGGTGGTCTGCCAGAACAACCACTGGTCGATCAGCGTGCCGACCTCGAAGCAGACGGCGAGCGAGACCATCGCCATCAAGGCCCGGGCCTATGGAATCCCCGGATACCGGGTGGACGGGAACGACGTGCTCGCGGTGCACGGGGCGCTGCAGCATGCGTTCGAGCGAGCGAGGCGAGGCGAGGGGGCCTCGTTTGTCGAGTGCGTGACGTACCGGATCGGGGCCCACTCGACCAGCGATGATCCGACGAGGTACCGGTCGCAGGAGGAGGTGGAGTCCTGGCAGCGGAAGGACCCGCTGGTCCGGCTCCAGGGGCACCTGCGGGGCGCCGGGCTGCTGGAGGAGCGGGGGCTGGCCGCGCTGCAAGAAGAGCTGACCGCGGAGATCGAGGCGGCGATCCTGGAGGCAGAGCAGGGGCCTCCGCCGGCGCGGGCGACGGTGTTCGACGACGTGTACGCCGAGCTCCCGTGGCACCTGCGGGAGCAGCGCGAGGAGCTGCTGCGGCTGCCCCCGGCGGCGGGCCACGGGGGGGGTCACTGAGCGAGGGACCACGGGGGTACGGGGCCAGCAGGGCGAGCGAGGGGGGGTAGCTCTCGGGGGAGAACGCTGCTACGCCGGGCCAGCACCGAGGGGCCTGCGGTGGCCCCCGAGAAGGTTCTCACCATGGCCAATACCTACGATGCGATCGTGATCGGCGGAGGCCCCGGCGGCTACCCCGCTGCCATCCGCCTGGCGCAGCTCAAGCAGAAGGTCCTCTGCGTCGAGAAGGAGGAGTGGGGCGGCGTCTGCCTGAACTGGGGCTGCATCCCCTCCAAGGCGCTGATCTCGGCCTCCCACCAGTACGAGCACGCCAAGAACGGCTCGTCGATCGGCGTGAAGGTCAGCGGGGTCGAGCTGGACGTCAACCAGCTGCAGGACTGGAAGGGTGGCATCGTCAAGAAGCTGACCGGCGGGGTCCGGGGGCTGCTGCGGGCCAACGGAGCCGAGGCGATGCTGGGCCAGGCGACCATCACCGGGCCCAACAGCGTCGAGGTGGTCACCCCGGATGGGAAGAAAGAGACCTACCAGACCCGGAACATCGTCATCGCCACCGGCGCCTCGACCATCGAGATCCCGACCTTCAAGTTCGACG
>JALOQB010000498.1 GCA_025453595.1 Polyangiaceae bacterium | reverse complement strand
CCTTGGCGATAATCTCATGATCGAGGCCGGCAGCTCGCTGACGGGCGTGGTGGTCACCTCCGTACGCACCACGAAGTTCACCTCGGTCGGCCGCATCTGGTAGGCGAGCTGCCGCGGCTGCCTCGGGTGAGGGAATAGGCCTCGTCGTTCCACGTCGTAGCTGCGCTGTCAGCCATTTCGCAAGCTTGGCCAGCCCAACGGGCGGAAGCGGGTCTGCAAAGCCCGCGATTCCAAGAGGGTAGATGGATGCGCCAAGAGACGCGTAACCCGCGCCTTGGGCGCTTGACAGCCACCGGCGCAGTAGGTAGAACCGGTGCCCTCGACGGGGATATAGCTCAGCTGGGAGAGCGCGTGAATGGCATTCACGAGGTCAGGGGTTCGATCCCCCTTATCTCCACCCGACAGAGACCAACGAGGCCGCCGCAAGGCGGCCTTCGTCGTTGTGCGCCCAGCATGGGCGCGACCTTGCGGGTGCGAGTCCCGCCGAGAGGAGACCATCCTGATCGAAGCGAGCCGCAACTGCGGGAGGGTGACCGACCGTGGGGAGGAAGCGGGGAGCGAAACCGCGGGCCGATGGACAAGAACCCGATACGAGGCGACGCCGGGCGGGACGAGCGGGCAATGGACCGCGAAGCTCCGATGGTCGAGGCTCAGGCGACGTAAATCGGGCGGTCGTGCGGGGAAGGGTCGCGTTCTTACCTGGGGAGACCTCGCCTTGGGCCTGAAAGGGCCACGCGTAAGCGGAGCGAGGAGTCAGCAGAGGCCGTAGTAGCCACGAGTCATCTGGGCGAAGGGCCGAACGGAGAGGAGAGCGAAACGATCATGCGTCTCGGAGGCAAAGGGCCACAGATGTCGAGGCAACTCGAGCTACCGCTTAGAAGCAGGGACGAAATCCCGAGAGCTGAGCGAAGCGTGGAAGCGCTGACGGCGACGCACGGAAACGAGCGCTCGGGAGCGAGCGATCTGATGGAGCACGTGTGCCAGCGTGCGAACCTTCAGGCCGCGCTGAAACGGGTGAGGAAGAACAAGGGCAGTGCCGGCATCGACGGGATGACGGTGGGGGAACTGCCGGAGCACCTGAAGGCGCACTGGCCCGCGCTGCGCGAGCAACTGCTCGCGGGCACGTACCAGCCATCGCAGGTGCGAAGGCAGGTGATTCCAAAGAGCGGCGGTGGGGTACGAGAGCTCGGTATCCCGACCGTCGTGGATCGGTTCATCCAGCAAGCCATCCTGCAGGTGCTCGGGCCTCGATTCGATCCAGCCTTCTCGCAGTACAGCTACGGCTTTCGGCCCGGACGCAGCGCCCACGACGCGGTCGTGCAAGCGCAGCGGTACGTGAACGACGGTCGTCGCTTCGTGGTGGATGTGGACTTGGAGAAGTTCTTCGACCGCGTGAACCACGACGTGCTGATGGGACGACTGGCGAAGCGGATCGAGGACAAGCGACTGCTCGGGGTGATTCGGCGTTATCTCGAAGCCGGGATCATGACGAACGGGGTCACGAGGGAGCGTCACGAGGGCACGCCGCAAGGCGGACCGCTCTCGCCGCTGCTCGCGAACGTGCTCTTGGACGAGGTGGACAAGGAGCTGGAGACACGCGGACACGCCTTCGTGCGCTACGCCGACGACTGCAACGTCTACGTGCGGTCACGACGAGCAGGCGAGCGCGTGATGGGGCTGCTGCGGCGGCTCTACGCGGGCCTTCGCCTCCGAGTCAACGAAGCCAAGAGCGCGGTGGACCGACCGCAGAACCGCAAGCTCCTCGGCTACTCCTTCTACTGGGGTCGCCGAGGAGAGGGCGTGAAGCCCAAGGTCGCCCCCAAAGCCCTCGATGCGATGAAGGATCGCGTGCGAGAGATCACGCGTCGAACACGGAGTCAGAGCATCGCGAGAGTCGCTGCCGACCTGCGGTCGTACCTCGTCGGGTGGAAGAACTACTTCCATCTCGCGATGACGCCGCGGATCTTCGCGGACCTCGACGCATGGATCCGACACCGCGTGCGCGCGCTGCACCTCAAGCACTGGCGTCGCGGGACGACGATCTATCGGGAGCTTCGCGCCCGGGGACTCTCCGAACGCGGGGCCGCGCGGGTCGCTGCCAACGATCGCCGGTGGTGGAAGAACTCCGCCATGTTGATCAACGTCGCCTTCCCCATCCAGTACTTCGACCAGCTCGGCATCCCGCGGCTGGCCGCGTGACCTCAACTCTCCGAACCGCCGGATGCGGACCCGCTTGTCCGGTGGTGTGGCAGGGGTCCCGAGGGATAACCTCGGGCCCCTATGCCGATTTCGGCGCCTGCGTCTGCGCGCACGCCGGGAAGGCGCGGCGCGGGCTGGTGGGATCGGAGAGGCGTCGGCGTGTGGTAGGTTGGCCATGTGGCTGTCGCACTTCTCGTCGTGGACATGCAGAACGAGTTCTTCGGCGAACCGGCAGGGCGGGAGTCGTTGCTCGCCGCGTCGGCTCGGATCAATGAGGCGCTCGAGCTCTTTCGGCGGCATGGGGCACCGGTGCTGGTGGTGCTGGACGAAGAGGCGCCGACCCGGGTGCCGGGGGATCCGTCCTTCGAGCCGTACGAGGGCTTGCGCCTCGAGGGCGCCGATCGACGGGTACACAAGCAGTACAACAACTCCTTCTGGCAGACGGAGCTCGATGCGCTCCTCAAGGGCGCGGAAGTGGATACCGTGGTGGTGTCGGGCTGGTGCGCCGAGTTCTGCGTGCTGTCGACCTATCGGGGCGCGGTGGAGCGTGGCTATCGAGCCCGGCTGCTCGAGGGCGGGATCGCAAGCGACAGCGCTGAACGGTTGCGGATGGTCGAGCAGATCTGTCCGCGGGTCGGGGCCGACACGCTCGCCGAGCTGCTGCGGGCTGGCTAGCTCCTCGGCTGGCACCCACCTGGCAGCACTTGGGGCGCCGGCGGGGGGGGCGGACGTCAGCGCTTGGGAGCCGGGGCGCTGCCGAAAAGGCGGTGGCTGCGCCCCGGTGGCGGACGTCGGCTGCGCCCCGGCGGCGTTGCGCTCGCACTCGACGTTCGGCTGGCTCACCCCGGTTGGCACTCACGTTGCCCCTGGGACCAGCACTCGGGGCGCCGGGGCGCTGCCGAAAAGGCGGCTGCGGCTGCGGGGGCGAGGCGGACGTCGGCTGCGCCCCGGCGGCGTTGCGCTCGCACTCGACGTCCGGCTGGCTCACCCGCCGGTGCCGCAGCGCTTGCTGATGAAGCGCTGGGCGCGTTCGAAGGACGCGCGCGAGACCTGCCAGTCGCCCGCGAAGGCATCATCGAGGTCTGCGACGATGTAGAGGATGTGGCTGACCGCGGCCGCCAACGAGGCGGTGGTGACGGCGTGGATCCAGAAGGTCTCGATGGCGACCAGCCCCATCGACGCTACCAGCGAGATCCCGCCGAAGTACATGAGCATCGACAGGGCCAGGGGGATGCGCGCGCGTGCGCTGGACAGGCGCGAGGTCCGCGCGTCAGCGAGGTCGTTGAAGCGGGTGAGGGCCTCGACATGCAGCGCACGGTGACACTCGGTCTCCACGGGCAGGCTGTGCAGGGCGGTCCACAGCGGGTCGAGGAGCTCGCTGGCCGCCTCGAGCGCGCCGTCGTCGTTGTGGGCCATCGCCGG
>JALOQB010000497.1 GCA_025453595.1 Polyangiaceae bacterium | reverse complement strand
GGCGCGGAGGCCACGGGCGCCGCTGTTGCGCGAGAGGGACTCGCGGGCGATGGCGATGAGCGCCGGGCGCGAGAACTTGAGCTTCACGCCGTCGAGCTCGAAGAGACGCTGGAACTGGCGGACCAGGCTGTTCTTCGGCTTGGTGAGGATGTCGATGAGGGCATCCTCGTTGAGCTCGTGGAGGGTGGCGATGATGGGGAAGCGGCCGATGAACTCGGGGATAAGGCCGAATTTCAGCAGATCTTCGGGCTGGATGGCCTCGAGGAGCTCGCCCAGCTTGAAGTCTTTCTTCCCCTTGATGTCGGCGCCGAAGCCGAGGGCCGCCTGGCCGACGCGGCGCTGGATGATCTGATCGAGGCCGACAAAGGCGCCGCCGGCGATGAACAGGATGTTGGTCGTGTCGACCTGGAGGAAGTCTTGCTGGGGGTGCTTGCGCCCGCCCTTGGGGGGCACGTTGGCCACCGTGCCCTCGATGATCTTGAGGAGGGCCTGCTGCACGCCCTCGCCGGAGACATCGCGGGTGATGCTGGGGTTGTCGCTCTTGCGGCTGATCTTGTCGATCTCGTCGACGTAGACGATGCCGCGCTGGGCGCGCTCGATGTCGTGGTCGGCGTTCTGCAAGAGCTGGACGATGATGTTCTCGACGTCCTCGCCCACGTAGCCCGCCTCGGTGAGGGTGGTGGCGTCCGCGATGGCGAAGGGGACATTGAGGAGCTTGGCGAGGGTCTGGGCCAGCAAGGTCTTCCCGCTGCCGGTGGGGCCGATCAGCAGGATGTTGGACTTGGCCAGCTCGACATCGTCGCCCGCGGTGCGGGATTCGATCCGCTTGTAGTGGTTGTGCACCGCCACCGAGAGGATCTTCTTGGCCCTATCCTGGCCGACGACGTACTCGTCGAGGACAGCCTTGATGTCGGCGGGCTTGGGGATGGGGGCCCCGCCGCGGAGCTCCTCGTCGGACTTTTCACCCTCCTCGGCGATGATCTCGTTGCAGAGGCCGATGCACTCGTCGCAGATGTACACCGAGGGGCCTGCGATGAGCTTGCGTACTTCCTTCTGCGATTTGCCGCAGAAGGAGCAGTGCAGGTTCCCGGAATTGTCGTCGCGCCTTCGATCCATGGGCATGGTTCGGTCAAAACTCCTGGAGGGGCGGGGGCCGTTACTCTACGGCTCCCCTGCCCCTCAAGCAAGGCGAGGGAGACCCCTCACCCCTTCGCTGCCGCGGCCTTCTTCGAGATGAAGACCTCATCGATGAGCCCGTATTCAACGGCCTGCTGGGGGCTCATGTAGAAGTCGCGCTCCATGTCCTGGGAGACCTTCTCGCGGGGCTGCCCGGTGAAGTCGACCAGCATCTGGAGGAGCACTTCCTTGGTGTGACGGATCTCGCGGGCCTGGATCTCGATGTCGGTCGCCTGGCCGCGGGCGCCGCCGAGCGGCTGGTGGATCATGATCCGGGCGTTGGGCAGCGCGTAGCGGCGGCCCTTGGTGCCGGCCGCGAGGAGCACGGCGCCCATGCTCATCGCATGGCCGAGGCAGATCGTGGACACCGGGCAGCGGACGTACTGCATGGTGTCGTAGATCGCCAGGCCCGCATGGACGATGCCGCCAGGGCTGTTGACGTAGAGCTGGATGTCCTTGTCCGGGTCCTCGCTCTCGAGGAACAGGAACTGCGCGATGATGATGTTCGCCACATCATCGTTCACGTCCGAGCCAAGGAACACGATGCGGTCCTTGAGCAGCCGGCTGAAGATGTCCCACGTGCGCTCGCCGCGGTGGGTGGTCTCGTAGACCTGTGGATAGATGATGAAATTGCGAGCCGGCTCGCTCTCGAGCACGGCCATCGCCTGCGAACGGGTCTCTGGACGCTTGATCGTCATTTCGTTCTCCTGGGCGCTGCGCCCTCGTCGTGACCCAAACCATCGCCCCGCGCAAGCGGGAGCATCAACCCTCGCTCGCAGCCTCGGCCGCCGGGGCCTCGGCCGCCGGGGCCGCGTCGCCCACGGTGACCACGGCCTTGCTCTCCAGGATGTCGAGGATCTTGTCCTCGAGGATCATCCCGATGAGGATCTCGCGCTTCTTCTGATCCCGGTACTCGGCCTTGAGCCGGGCGACGTTCTTGCCGGTCTGCTCGGAGAGCTCGACGTAGGCCTTCTCGATGTCCGCGTCGTTCACCGTGACCCCCTGGGCCCGGGCGATGGCGGCCATCAGCAGCCCCGCGCGCACCTTCATCTCGGCGTCGACCTGGAGCGCCTGCCGGGTGTCGTTGTCCAGGCGGAAGCGCTGGCCCGTCGTCCGGGCCTGCTGCTGGAGCTCCTGGGCGGTGATCTCGGCCTGGCGCTGCACCAGGCTCGGCGGCACCGGGATCGGGTTGGCGCGGCACAGCTCGAGGACCAGCTGCTCGGCCACCGCATCCTCGGCCTGCTGCTCGAGCTGCTTGGCGATCTTGCCCTGGATGTCAGCCCTGAGCGCGTCGAGGGTCTCGAACTCGCCCACGTCCTTGGCGAAGTCGTCGTCGAGGGCGGGCAGCACCCGCTCCTTCACTTCCTTGACCGTGACGTGGAAGACCCCCTCCTTGCCCCGGAGCGACTCCATCGGGTGCTGCTCGGAGAAGGTGATGCTCACATCCTTCTTCTCGGCCACGGAGGCGCCCACCAGCGCCGCCTCCAGCTCCTTGAGGAGCGTCCCCTTGCCCAGCTCGCCCTCGATGTCCGACCCCTTGCCCTCGGGCAGGACCTTGCCGTCGACCTCGAGCTCAAAGTCAAGGATGACCTGATCGCCGAGCTGCGCGGGGCGCGCCGGCTCCGGCGCCCGGAGCGTCGAGTGCTTCACCCGCAGCTCTTCGAGCTGCTTGGCCACGTCCTCGTCGGCGGGCTTGAGGTCGGGCTTGCGCACCTGGAACCCCTCGTAGATCACCTGGTCGATGGCCGGGCTGATCTCGAAGCGCGCCTTGTACGAGAAGGCCGCCGTGGGCTGGAACTTGCTGGGCGAGATCGCCAGCGTCGCCAGCGGCTGCACGCCCTTCTGCGACAGCGCCTTCGGCAGCGAGTCGTCGATGAGCTTTTGCTGCACGTTCAGGGTGACCTGGTTACCGTACACGTGCTTGAGCACCTCCAGGGGGACCTTGCCCTGGCGGTAGCCCTTGACCCGGGCCGTACGACCCAGATCTCGGTAGGCGTTGTCCACCGCGCGGCGGACATCGTTGGTGGGGATCTCGACGGCAAACTCGACGAGCACAGGGCTGATTTGCTGGACGTTGACCTGCATGACCTTCTCGTACCCCGGAGGCGAGCGAAGACCGGGGAGGTTTTGGAGGACGTGCCCCTTTACATAACCCCCCGCGACCGTCAAGGCCGAGCCCCCGCCAGCGCAAAGCCCCGCCGCCGCAGGGGCGCGGCGCGGGGCAGAAGATCCCGGGCAAAAGTGAGGCTAAATCGTCCTCGTCAAGCTCGTACGGATCCCGGTCAAAATCGAAGGTCTCCACCTCGAAGGTCGCCTCCTCCACCAGGTCTTCCATCGAGAAGCCCACCTTGAAGCTTGGACGGATCTCTTCACGCTCGAAATCTGCATAAGAACGGTAGCTCTTCGGGATGGCCATGGACTCTGCTCTCCTCGCTCAGCGGTTGCG
>JALOQB010000496.1 GCA_025453595.1 Polyangiaceae bacterium | reverse complement strand
TGCGGCTGCGGCTGCGGCTGCGGCTGCGGCTGCGGCTGCGGCTGCGGCTGCGGCTGCAGGAGAGGGGCGGCTGCGGCTGCAGGAGAGGGGCGGCTGCGGCTGCAGGAGAGGGGCGGCTGCGGCTGCGGGAGAGGGGCGGTGGGTGCATGGGGACAGTCGCGGCGGAGAGGGAGGGGTATTGAGGGCAAGAGCCGCCTTGCTCCTGCGATCATCCGCGTGTCAGGGCGCGCTCAAGCTCCGGGAGCGAGGAGACCGCGGAGCCGGGCCACAGCAGCGTATCCAGCGTGCGCCCCAGCCTCGACGGCGTCCTCTTGAACTCGATGACCCGCGCCCCGTGCCCGCGGGCAACCCGGGGGAGCTCCGAGGCAGGCGCCACGTCCATCGCGCACCCCACCACCAGGAGCACCTCGCACGAGCGCACCAGCTCCAGCGCCGCTCGCTGCACCGGAGGCCCGACCGGCTCGCCAAAGAGCACCACGTCCGGGCGCACCACCCCGCCGCAGGCCTCGCACCGCGGGGGCAGCGCTCCCCCGAGCTGCTGCTGCGAGGACTTCCCCGTCCCCTGCCCGCAGCCGTGGCACATCGTTCGCCCCAGCGTCCCATGGAACTCCACGATCGGGTACGGGGCCTCCTCCCCGTGCACCTCCCGGTGCGCTCGCTGGTGCAACCCGTCCACGTTCTGCGTGATGATCCCCCTCAGCCCCGGGAGCCGCGCCAGGGCCCGGTGCGCCTCGTTCGCCTCCTGCCCTCCGCTGCCAAGAAAATCCGATACCACGCCCCAGAGCATCGCCGGATTTTCATGGAACTTCCATATGGATACCGCCTCGTCCCGCGGGTAGCGCTGCCACAGCTCCTTCCTCGTCGCCAGGCCGCTCCCGGCCGAGATCCCGGCCCCGGTGAGGGCCACGATCCGGGGCTCTCCGACCGCCTCCTCGCGGCGCCGGGCGGGGCTCGTGGCTCCGGGCGGGTCCAGCAGCTCGGTGTACATCGGGGCCGAGCAGAGCGTGGGTGGCTTGTTCTCCCCGGGCCAGCGAAGCTCGGCGAGCTGCGCCTTCGCTCGCTCGTCCAGCAGCAGCGGGAGCCCCAGCGCCAGCGCCCGATGCAGGCTCGCCTCTCCCTCCGCTCGCTCGCCGGTCTGCACCAGCGCGATCGCCAGGTGGTACCAGGAGACGCCGTGCCCTGGATCCACCGCCACCGCGGTCCGGTAGCAGGCGACGGCCCCGTCCCCGTCCCCCGCCAGCTGCAGCAAGGCGCCCAGCTGCGTCTGCGGGGCTGCGCTGCCCGGCAGCCGCGCCACCGCCCTGCGCATCGTGGCGATGGCTCCGCGCAGATCCCCGTGGAGCCGGAGCGCGAGGGCCAGGTGATAGTGGGCTTCTCCTGGCGCATGGGGGTGCCGTGTGAGCGGCTCGAGCCGCCGGATCGCCTCGCGTGGATCCCCCGAGCGAAGCGCGTCCACGCCCTGTGTGTATATATCTTCCATAGTTCTTATCGCCCCCCGGTCTGGGTGCGATCGCGCGGCAAGGGGAGGATCGTCAGGAGGGGGCCGCCCACGGCCACGACATCGTGCTCTTGTGCCCTGGTCAGCACGATCCCGGCGCAGGGAGACTGGAGTTCGATGTCGCACTTGTCCAGGCCCGCGGTGACGAGGGGCTGATCGACCTGGATCCAGTCCCCGGGGGCGACCTTCCAGTCCTGGAGCGAGGCCTCGTCCGCGGACTCGTTCAGGGGCGGCATCGGGACAACAACGGGGGCAGGGAAGCCGGCGAGGGAGAGCTCCGGCAAGGGGATCGGTCGACCCTGGAAGGCTGGCGGGGTGTCCGGCAGGAGCCGCGCCATGGGTTGCCCTGGGCGCACCTGGCCCCCGGAAACCACCGGGAGAACCCTGCCCGAGATCGGCGCCTTCACCTGTACCAGCGTCTCCTGGGCCCGGAGCTCCAGCAGCGTGACGCCCTGGTCCGCGTGGGTCGAGGACAGCCATCGCACGATCGTCACCGGAGCGCGCAGCGAAGGGGCCAGCAGCCACCAGGTGAACTCTCCGTGATCTTCCAGGAAATTCCCTGCGTCCGGGTGATTTTGCTGCCGTGCCCGGGCCAGCAACCCCTCCGCGAGCCAGCCCCCGTAGCGGAGGCGGAGGCTGGTCAGCTCCCGGAAGGGCGGGGGCAGCGTCTCCGGGGGCAACCACCCCGCCGGGAGCACCGGGTACAGGCTCGCGCAGGCGCGAAACCAGGGCCCCTCGCCCGCAAGCCACTCCAGGTCTTCGTCAGGGACGGGGGGCCATCGGTCCGGTAGCGCGCCCAGATCTCCGGAGAGCCCGAGGCGCGACCACCGTCGGCGCCACTCCGCCGGAACCGAGGGGTTCGAGGCCGCTGCCCTGCGGAGCTCGTCGCTCATCTCGCCCAGGAATTCCCTCAAAAGCCCAGGTGAAATCGAGGGATTCTGGGCCACCATGAGGGGGACCTCCCGGCGCAGCTTCCCTTCCAGGAGCTCCCGCGGGGTCACCGGGTTCTTCCCCAGCGCTGCCAGGACCTTGCTGCCCCGGTGCTCCGCGAGAAAGGGCGCAAGGCGACCGGGCATCCCCCGGGAAGACGCCAGCGCCAGCGCCGCCGCCCCCGGCAGCCGCGCCAGGAGCCCCGGCTGCTCCAGGAGCAGTAGGTCGAGGGCCAGGTTGCTCCAGACGGTGTCCGGAAATTCCGGGATCAACGGCAGCAGCACGCCCCACGGGGCCCCCGGGTTCCCCGCCAGCGCCCGCCGCACCTCGGGGTCGGTCGAGGACAGCAGCGCTTTCAGGGTCTCCGGCGTGGTCGCCGGGTCTCTTGCTAGCAGAACCTCTGGAGCTGGCTGCTCGGTCATACGACCCCGGAAGAGTAAGCGAGCCGAGGTCGCCAGGACAGCAGCGCCGGTCAGCTCTCCCCACCTGAAACTCGCTGAACACCCAACCACCTCAACCCGGCAAGACCAGCCCTCGTTTCGACCACCGTAGCCGACCCTCCAACTGCGGCTGGGGCAGCTTTGGCCGGGCCTCCCGTCCAACCTCGACAGCCTTGGGTCCAGAAGGAAGGTGCCCTTAGCAAAGTGAGCCATCAACGACGGCGGGTAGACCCTCTCGCAGCGTTATCGGGTGGGTCGCGGCCGCCAGCCGCCCGCTGCCTTGAACGCCGCAGGCGTCATCTCCTCCATCCGAAGCCCAACCTTCTCTCGGTGCGTTCCCAGCCGCTCAAACGCCCACGTCAGGTACGCCTGCACCGGCACTCCGATGGCCCGGCACGTCGACACGATCCCCAGCAGCACGCACGCTCGATGCGCTCCCTCCGTGCTCCCGGCGAACAGCATGTTCAACCGCAGTTTCGCCACGTTCTGGAACTCGCGCTCGGTGGCCGAGTTGTCGATCGGTGCCTGCGGATCGTCGAGGAACCGCGTCAGCGCGCCCCAGTGTCGCCGGTAGTAACCCACCGCTGCGTTCAGCGGTTCCGACGGCAGCAGCGTCGGCTCCACCGCGGCCAACCACTTCGAGAAATCCCTGGCGATCGGGCCGATGTGCTGCTGCCGGTGCGCCTTCAAGTCGGCTCCGACCAGGCCCGCACTCCTCGCCTTTTCCTCGGCCGCGAACATCGCCGCGATGAACGC
>JALOQB010000010.1 GCA_025453595.1 Polyangiaceae bacterium | reverse complement strand
GCAGCACGTGACGGTGCTCGGCAGCGTCGCCGGCATCAACTGGGCCCAGATGTACGGCGTCGCGCTCCCTCGCCCGGAGCTGGCCTCCCTCCACGGGGTCATCCGGCTCTGGTGGCTGATCTTCCCGATCAACGCGGCCCTGGTGCTCGCGCTGGGGCGGCGCCGCGACGGGGCCCCTTGACGGGTGACCGGGCCGTGGCACCCTCTGGCCTCATGAACGTCCTCGGCTGAACAGGTCCCCTTCCCGGATGCCTCCCCCCCTTGCGGCGAGGCGTCGCCCCTGTTGCCCGAGGTTCCCCTTGTCATCGCCGTCGTCTGCCCTGCTCTCCCCCTCGCTCGTCGAGGAGCGTTCCCGCTGGTTCTCCCTGGAACAAGACCTCGATGCGGCTCGATCCATCGAGGAGCTGCGCTCCGTCGCCGCCCGGATCCCGCTCGCGCTGGCCTCCCCCGAGCTCCATGCCGTCCAGTGCGACCTGCTGCTCCGGGCCTGGCCCTGGCTGCCCTCGCCCCGGCTCCCGCCCTGGCACCTCGCCGCGCTCCCCGCCCTCTGCCGCCTCTCCTGGGCCCGCCTGTCCCTGCTGGTCGAGCCGGGGCGATATGGAGAAGTTCTGGACAATTCACTCCCCTGGCACCTGCTCCTGGAGGGCCTGGACGTCCTTCGCGCACCGGGGCCCATGGCCACGCTGCGGGCCCTGCTGGCCACCGGCGAGCCGACCCCCGGCGAGCATGCGCTGGAGGCGCTGCGCAGCGTCGTGACCCAGGGGCATGCCTCCGCCGACGAGGCCCACCGGCTGCTGCTGGAGCTGCTGGCCTCGCCCGCGAGCTGGCTCCAGGAGGCCTCGTTTCGCGCCCTCGCCTCCCCCTGGGCCTCGGTCTTCTCGATCCCCGAGCGCCTGCTCGACGCGGGCCTCCAGTCGGGGGTCGACGCGGTGGCCCTCGCGGCCGCGGAGGCCGCTGGCATCCGGGGCCTGGCCCCTGCCTTGGCGTGGCTCTCCTCTCCCTCGCTGGAGCGGCGTCGCTCCGCCGTCCGGTGGGCCGGCAGGCTCGGCGACGAGAGGCACCTCGATCCCTTGCTGGAGGCCGCCCTGCAGGACCCGGCGGGCCTCGGGCCCCTGGTGCTCCAGGCGCTCATCGAGCTCCACCACCGGGGGGTTTTCCTCAAGGGGGACCGCGCGCTCTCGGTGCTCGAGCTCCTCGCCCTCGGTGTCCCTTGCGCCCCCGAGTCGGCCGCCGGTCTGCTGTTTGTCGCTCGACGCGGGCTCGTCGAGGTGTTTTCCGCCCTCGCCCCCGACGACCCGGACTGGCTCCACCTGGCCCCCCTGATCGCCGCCTGGCTTCGCTCCCCCCGGCCGCCTCGGGGCCTGTTCGAGCTGCTCCTGCGGGTCGCCCGCGGTGCCCGCCGCCCGGCCGTGCTCTCCCTCGCGCTGCGCCTCCTCCGGTCCCTCGCCATCGATCGGCACGACGCCCCCCTCGCCGCCATCGAATCCCTGGCCCTCGCCCGCCTCCGGGACGCTTCCGTGGAATGTATGGAACTTCTTCATGCTGTCGGGGGCGAGGAGACCCGCCGCTGGCTCGAGTCCTCGCCGGACCCGCTGGAGGAGGGCAGGTTCCGGCTGCTCTGGCAGCTCACGCCGGGGGGCGAGCGGGGCCCCTTGCTCGCCAGGGCCAGGCCAGCGTGGCTCACGGGCAAGGTGCGCGGATCGCTGGCGCCGGAGATGCCCGAGGAGGCCCGGGATCGGCTCTGGCTGGGGGGAGGGACAGAGGAGCTGAGCAGCAGCCTGATCGCGCTCACCCGGGTCGCCACCCCGGCCTCGCTGCCGACCCTGCGCCAGGGCCTGCGGTCCGCGCTGGTGGAGGCGGTCGCCCAGCCCCGGGCCCCGGCTGCCCCGGAGCCCGATGGGGACCGGGTCGGCGGTGAGGAGCGATGGCAGCTCCCGGCGCCCTGCGTGCAGGCCTTCGAGGCCATGGAAGCGCGCTGGCGCCTGCGCCACGAGCGCCCCCGCTGCCTGCTCGCCCCGGGGCGTCGGCTCCTGCCGGAGCTGCTCCTTGAGCTGCTGCGCGAGGACCCTCCGGACGCGCTCCGCGCCGGCATCCTGCGGACCCTGCTCGCCCTGGAGCCGCACCCGCTGCTGCCTGCGTGCGGCGCCGAGGCCCTGGGCAGCAAGGATCCGGACACCGCGAAGCTCGGGGCGAGGCTCCTGGCACGCGGGGGCGCCCCCTGGCTGGCGACGGAGCTCCGTCGCGGCGCCGAGGGGGGGGAAGAGCGGACCCTCCGGGCCTGCCTGGAGGCCCTCGCTGCCTCGAAGCTCCCGGCCGCCGTGCCCGTGGCCCTGGCCTGCCTGGAGCACCGCACCATGAACCTCAAGAAGGCCGGCGCCGCGGCCCTCGAGCGCGTACCAGCGCCGCAGGCGAGCGCGGCGATCGTTGGCTGGCTCGGGCGCCACGACAACCCCGGGCTGCGGGCCTCGCTGGGGAAGGCCCTCGAACAAGCGCTGGGCGAGGGGGCACGCGCGGCGCTGCTCGGGGCCCTGCGCGAGGCAGGCGGCGACGAGCGGCGCTGTCGCCTGCTGATCGGGGCGCTGGGGGCGGTCCCGGTGGGGCTCGTGCGTCGCCTGGTCAGGCACCAGCACCCCTGGTCTCGGTGGCTCCTGGAGGCCCTGGTTCGCGGGGAAATTTCCCTGTTGGGTGGTGTCATTTCAGACCTTGATCCGGAGCTGCGGGCCGCGTCCCTCGCCCCCGCGCTCCCGGCGGAGCCTGACGCCACGGAGCCGGCGGAGGGGCCGGACCCGTTCCAGCTTGCGGTGGACGCCCTGTACTTCGAGGGGTGGAGCCCGGAGCGCGTCCAGGCCGCCCTGGCCCGTTGGCCCCGCGCGCTGGAGGCGGCGCATGTGGAGAAGCTCCGGACTTTCCTGGGGGCCTGGCTCTCCTGGATCCAGGTGCACCGGGATCCGAGGGCGGTGCCGCTGCTCCAGGCGATCCTGCGGGCCCCGGGCGCCGCGGAGCTGGAGCTGATCGGGCGAGCGCGGGCGGGGCTGCTGGCGGCCTTCGAGGAGAGCCCGCGAGGGCGCCGCGCCGAGCTGTTTCCGCTGTTGGAAGCGCTGTTGCTGGGCATGGATTCAGCGGCGCGGCTGGAGCTCGGGGAGCTGGTGCGGCGCCACCTGGACGGGCTCCCCGGGCTGGCCCGCTCGCCGCTGGGGATGCTGCAAGGCTGCGGTCTGGTGCTGTCCAGGGTCGACGTGGAGCGTGCGCTGGACGGCGTGGGGGCGGTCCGGAACCCGGCGGAGGTGCGGCGCCAGATCCTCGCGGATGCCTTCGGGTCCCCGGCGCGCCCCTCGCCCCCGGCGGCGCTGAGCAAGGAGCAGGTGGCGGCGCTGACGGACGCCCTGCGAGCCCACGGTCCGGGCCCGCTGCAGGCGCTGCAGGGGACGATCTCGCCGGAGCAGCGCAGGGCCGCGCTGCGCTGGTTGATCCAGGAGCTCCCGGCGGCCTGGCCCACGCCTGCGGTGCGCAAGGCGGGGCTGGACTGGATGGAGCAGCTGCAGCCCATCGGCGTCACCGGGTGGTTCCCGGAGCCCCCCGGTCGCCCGGCGCCGCGGGCGCACCGTCCCCCGGGGCTGCGCCCTCACGAGGCGCGCCTTGACCTGTTCTCCTCGTGGCTGCGCGGGGAGCAGGGGCCCTCGGACCTGGACCTCCGGGGTGTCGCTCTGGCCTTGACCCCGGAGGAGCTGGAGGGCGCGCTGGCCCGGGCGGAGACGGGGCGCCTGGAGAACCTGCTGGGCGTTCTCCGGGACCAGGATCGAGGCCCCCTGGCCGCGCTCCTCCTGGCGCTCCAGGAGCGCTGGGAGCAGCTCTCCAGGGCCACGCAGCAGGCGCTGCGCGACCGCAGGCAGCGCCTCGAAGCGCCGGGGACAGGGCCCCTGGAGCCTGCTGATCGCAGGGCCCTGCAGGAGGCCCGGGCGCGCCTGTGGACCGCCCCGCGAGCGGTGCCGGCGCGGTCCTTCCATGCCGCGGAGGATGGACAACGCGCCGCCTGGCTTGCCGCCGCGCGAGGGAAGGACGTGAACGCAGCGCGCGAGGCCCTGTCGCGCCTCGCCGAGCGGCCCGAGGAGGGCTGGCGCGCGCTGGTCCTGGAGCGCGCCGAGCACGGTCCCCCGCGGGTCCGCCACCACGCGCTGCGGCTGATCCGCAAGACCCTGCCCCCGGAGGACGCGCTGCTCGCTGCCCGCAGCTTCCTCGACGATCCGGCGCCTGCTTCCCGCCGGATGGCGATCCGTTCGCTCTGCCACGGCAAGGATCTCCCGTCGCTCCCCCGGGTGGTCGCCTTGCTCCTCGATCCGACCGCGTGGGTGCGCGAGGAGGCCCTGCGCGGGCTCCTGCTGCTGCGCGAGGACGCGATCCCGTGGGTCGAGCGGGCCCGGGCGCGGGCCCGCCCCGATGAAGCGCGCCGGCTGGAAGCGGCGCTCCTCAGGCTCCGGGGCTGACCGGCCTGGGACCTCCTCGGGGGCAGGGGAGCTGTGCTACGCCAGCGCCGTGATCACCCTCCGCCCTGCTGTCCCTGCGGACGCCGTGCCGCTCGCGGCCCTGGCCCGGCAGACCTTCCTCGACACCTTCGTCCACGGCTTCCAGATCCCCTACCCCGAGGCGGATCTCGCCGTGTTCCTCGAGAAATCGTACGACCCGGAGGTCCTCCGGCGCAGCCTCTCGGACCCGTCCCGCTGGTGGCTCGTGGCCGAGCGCGACGGCGCGCTGGTGGCCTTCGCCGAGGCAGGGCCCTGCGGGCTCCCGCACCCGGAGGTTTCTCCCGACCACGGAGAGCTGAAGCGCCTCTACCTGGACCGCACGGCGCAGGGCCAGGGGCTGGGCCTCGCCATGCTCAAGCAGGCCCTCGCATGGCTGGAGCGCCGCGCCCACGGCCCCCTCTGGATCGGCGTCTGGAGCGGCAACCTGCGGGCCCAGAGGCTCTACACCAACCAGGGGTTCGTCAAGGTCGGCGAGTACGACTACCCGGTCGGCTCCTGGAACGACCGTGAGTTCATCCTGCGCCGCGCGGCGCGCCCCTGAGGGGGCCGCCGTCTTCGCAACTTTTTGTTGCTATATCCCGCTGAGTGTGCAAAAAGTCCTGGGTTGATGGGCTGCATTCCGCAACTCGGGGTTGACCTGATGCAACGACAGCTGGCGTATGAGTTCGTGATCACGATCCACTCGTACCTGCGGTGGGGGTTGCTTGCGGCGGGGCTGCTGTCGGGGGCAGCGTCGCTGCACGGGTGGCGAGCGGGGCGCCGGTGGTCCTTCCTGGACGAGCGGCTGGCGGTGACGCTGGTGCTGTGCGTCGATCTGCAGCTGGTGGTGGGTCTTCTGCTTTACCTGGTGCTGAGCCCCTTCGGCGAGGCGGTCTTCGCGGGGGGTCTGCGGGCCGCGGGGGCCACCCCCACGGTGCTCTTTTTTGGCCTTCTGCACCCGTGCCTGATGATCCTGAGCTTCCTGGTGGCCCACGCGGCGAGGGGCCGGAGCAAGAAGGCGAGCTCGGACGAGGCGCGGTTCCGGATCATGAGCCGCGGGGTCTTGCTCTGGCTGCTGCTGGTGGCGCTGGCGATACCCTGGCCCTGGATGCCCTACGGCCGGGCGTTCTTCCGGGGGATCTGAGCGAACCAGGGGGGCGAGCGCCACGGGGGCGCCCGCGCTACATCCATCCACTGCAACCGCCGGGCGCTGGCACCGGCGTCGATGAGCCACGACATGACAACGAAATCTTCCTGGACCTCCGAGCTTGGGCAGTTCCGCATCGTCAGCCTGCTGGAGGGGGTCTCGTACCTGCTGCTCCTGGGGGTCGCGATGCCCATGAAGTACTGGATGGGGGATCCGACGCTGGTGCGGGTGCTGGGGCGCGTGCACGGCGGCCTGTTCGTGCTGTTCGCGGTGACGCTGCTCCGGGTGGCGGTCGAGGACGGGTGGCCCTGGCGCAAGAGCTTGACCGCGTTCCTCGCGTCCCTCGCCCCCCTCGGCGCGTTCTGGTTTGACCGCAAGCTGAGGGGTGAAGGGGCTCCCCGCACCGGGTGAGCGCCGGGCCGGCCGCGGGGGAGGCCGAGGGGGCCTCCCGCGGTCCGCCTCAGCCCTCGACCGGCGGGCCCTCGCGGAGCATGTGCTCCAGCTCTTGCTCGCCGCGATCGGTGGCGCCCTGGCGCGAGCGACGGAGCCAGAGCGAGACATCGTCGAGCAGGGAGTAGATCACGGGGACGGCGAGCAGGGTGAGCAGCAGCGACAGGGACTGACCCCCGAGGACGATGGCGGCGGTGCTCTGGTTGAACCCGGCGCCGACCCCGCGGGAAGTGACCAGGGGGATCATGCCGGCGACGAAGGCCAGGGTGGTCATGAGGATGGGGCGAAGCCGGTCCCGGTTGGCCTCGACGATCGCCTCGAAGCGCCCCATGCCCACGGAGCGCAGGTGGTTGGTGTGATCGATCTGGAGGATGGCGTTCTTCTTGACGACGCCGAAGAGGACGAGCAACCCGAGGGCGGAGAACAGGTTGAGGCTCTGCCCGAAGAGGAGGAGCGACCGAGATGGGGATCGCCAGCGCCGAGATCACCGTGCTCCGCAGGTCGCCAAGAAAGAGCAGCACGATGAGCGCCGCGAAGATCGCCCCCAGCACCAGGTGCTCGGTGACGGCGGAGAGGCCGGTCCGGATCACGCCCGCCTCCCCGGTTCTTCGCTTCTCTTCCCATGGTGACCCTGGTGTAGGGTGCCCTTCCCTTTATCGCAACAAATTGTTGCTATTACGTCGGCCTTCCTGGGAGACCTGATGTTTCTTCACAATTCAGGAACGTGCGCAGCACGGATCCGTCGATGAGCGTAAATTGCAACTTCATGTTGCCATTGGCCCGCCCCGCGGTCCCGCTGGATCCCCGCGGCAAAGCTGCTTAAGGTCAGGGGCCCAGCCATGGTGAACGAACCAACCCGCGGGCCCCGTCGCCGCCCCGCCCCGAAGAAGCGCCCCGCCCCCGAGGCCAGCGAGGGGCGCGCCCGGGGGGAGGCCGTGGTGCAGGCCGTGCTCGAGGCCACCATCGACGAGCTCGCCTCCGTGGGGATCGCCGCGCTCAACATCGAGCGCATCGCCGAGCGCGCCGGCGTCAACAAGACCACCATCTACCGCCGCTACCCCACCAAGGAAGACCTCATCGTGGCGGCGATGCGGCTCCAGACCGCGGGCTTCGGCGCCCCGCCGGACCTGGGCAACCTGCGCGATGACCTGGTCGAGCTGCTCTTCAACGCGGCTCGCTTCATGAGCGAACCCCGGGGCAAGGGCATCTTTCGCATGATGATGAGCGAGCGCCACTCCCCGGAGATGAACGCCATCGCGGACCGCATGCGGCGGGACGGAGAGCACGGCCCCCGCATCCTGCTCCAGCGCGCCATCGCCCGCGGCGAGCTCGAGCCCGATTGCGACCTGCGGCTCCTCCTGCTCGCCATCTTTGGCCCCCTCGTGCACAGCGTCTTCCTGGACAACAGCACCTTCGAGCGCGCCGATGCAGAGAAGATGGCCGACCTCGTGCTCCACGGGGCCCTGAAGAAGCCGCGCCGCGAGGCCCCTCGGCGCACCCCCTGAGCGCTACGTCCCTGCCTCCCGGGTCCCCAGCACCACCACCTCGGCGCTCTCCTGCAGCACCTCCAGCTCTCCGCGCAGCGCCCTCACCTCGGCTGGCCTCGCCACCACGAACAGTCGCCCTCCCGGCGCCAGACCGCCCGCCTCCCCGGGCCCCAGCGACGACGCGCGGCGCCGCACCATCTGCCCTCTCGGTAGCCTCGCCAGCAGCTCCACCTCAGGCAGATCGCACACCACACGATCCGCCCCCTGCAACCTGGCGCCACGCAGCGCGGCGGTGGCCGCTCGCTCCGGTAGCAGGTGGGCCCGGCTCCTGTGGAAGGTCCACCTCGCCACCGGCGCCGTCCGCACCACCAGGAACAGCAGCAGCACCCCGCCGAGCGCCCTCGTGGCCCAGGCACCCTGCAGGCGACGCGCCAGCGCCAGGGCCCCCGCCGCCGCCAGGGACGCGTACAGCGGTACAAGCGCGAAGAAGTGCCGGGGGAGGCCCAGGTTCAGGCGCCGCATCCAGCCGTACGACAGGAACAGCAGCACCGCGGCGCTCGTGGCCACCAGGGCCCCTGGCAAGGGCCCCTCGCCCCGGCGGCGCCAGGCGACCGCTGCCCCGAGGAAGGGCAAGGGGGCAAAGACCTGGAGATCGTACGCAGGCTGCAGCACCGGGTACCAGAGCGCCATCCTCCACAGGCTCGGCTCGGGCCCCCAGGGGAACCCCAGCCGCTGGCTGGCTTCCCGGGCAAATTCCTGGTTCAAGCGAAGAAACTGGAGCCACTCCCCGGTCGCCGCCCTGTGCGCGACGCACCAGGCGCACAGCGTCGCCCCCGGCAGCAACCACGCCAACGCTCGTGCCCTGGCGCCACGCCACCCGAGCGCCAGGAACACCGGCGGCAGCACCCAGGCCTCGTAGCGGCAGAGCGCCGCGCAGGAGAGCAGCGCCCCGGTCCACCCGGGGCGCCCTCGCTCCCAGCACAGGCAAGCCCCGAGCAGCAACACCTGGAACAGCGGCTCTGGCTGCGCGCTCTGGCCCAGCCCCAGCCCCAGGGGCCACAGCGCCAGCAAGGCGCCCCCGACGGCCCCCAGCCAGCCATCCCCGGTGGCCTCCCGCAGAAGGCGGTCGAGCAGCCACGGCGCCAGCGCCCCCAGCGCGATGTTGAGCAGCCGCGCCTCCTGGAGGCCCCCGCCGAGCGCCGCGATCCCGCCATGCACCGCATGCCACAGCGGCAGCCAGACCCAGTGGATCCGCAGGTCCAGCGGCGTATCCAGCAGGAAGCGCCCTGCCATCGCATGCCCGTAGGCGTCCGTGTCCAGATCTGGACCCGCCGAGAGCAGCAGCAGCCTCAGCGCGGTGGACGCCAGGATCGAAAGCCAGAGCAGGGAGCGCATTGGCGCCACGGTTATAGCCAGACGGCTCGTTGCGCGCTCGCTCATCGCTGCGCGCGTGGGCGGGCTCCCGGCAGGGGGCCTTCCACCTCCGTGGCCAGCAGATCGATGAAGGCCCGGACCTTGGCCGAGAGGTGCTTGCGGCTCGGGAAGACCGCGTACACCGCCACCGGTCGGCCCTCCTCGGGCCACACCTCCTGCAGGCGCCCCTCCGCCAGCAAGCCGCCGCACACCAGCCCCGGCAGCCGGGCCACCCCGGCCCCGGCGACCACCGCGTCGCAGGCCAGCTCGAGGTCGTTCACCACCACCCGCGGGGCGATCCGGTGGCGCTGGCCCCCCAGCTCCCAAAACTCGCTCGCCCGCGTCCCCACGCACGGCAGCTGGAGCACCCGCTCCGGCCGCCGCGACCCCGCGCGCCGCAGCAGGGCGGGGCTCGCCACGTAGCACACCCGCGACTCCCCCACCCGCCTCGCCGACAGAGAGCTGTCCTCCTCCGGGTTGATCCGGATCGCCAGATCAAAGCCTTCTTCCAGCAGATCGACCCGCCGATCGCCCAGCGCCACCTCGAGCTGCGCCCCCGGGTAGAGCCGCGCGTAGCGCGCGATCACCGGCGACAGGAAACGCCGCCCGTACAGGTAGGGGGCCGACACCCGCAGCAGCCCCGTCGGCTCCGCCTGGCGGCTGCTCACCTCCTCGTTCGCCTCCCGGATCTGCCGCGCGATGGCCGCGCACCGCTCCTGGTACAGCCCCCCCGCCTCCGTCGCCCGCAGCCGCCGCGTCGTCCGCTCGATCAACCGCACCCCCAGCGCCCCCTCCAGCCGCGCGATCCGCGCGCTCACCGTCTGCTTGGTGAGCCCCAGCCGCGCCGCGGCCCCGGTGAAGCTGCCGCTCCGCAGCACCTCGGCGAAGAGCAGCATGTCTGCCGGCTCGACCTCGATTGTCATCTGGATCAGGACAATCTGTCCTGAAAACCCCTCATTGTCCACGCCGGGTGCGGGCTTTACCGTGAGCCCCATGAGCCACGAAGCACGCAAGAGCATCGCCCGCCAGACCCTCGCGTTCCGGCAGATGACCCCGGGGTTCGGGGCCTACAGCCTGCGCCCGGCGCCTGGTTTCTCGATCGATCCGTTCCTCAACCTCGACGTCTTCCGGATGAGCGAGCCGACCTTCCCCCCGCACCCCCACGCGGGCTTCTCGGCGGTCACCTACATGCTGGAGGACTCCCCCGGCGCCTT
The DNA here is from genome assembly GCA_025453595.1 of Polyangiaceae bacterium. Classification (GTDB taxonomy): domain Bacteria; phylum Myxococcota_A; class Polyangia; order Polyangiales; family Polyangiaceae; genus JANWXX01. The sequence goes on along the minus strand of JALOQB010000010.1, from coordinate 32,039 downwards.
CCTCAACCGCGATAGCCTGGGCGACCGCAGCCGCATCGAGCCCGGCGCCATCCACTGGACCCAGGCCGCCCGCGGCATGATGCACGAGGAGATCCCCGAGGTCCCCGGCGTCGAGGGGCGCGGCGTCCAGATGTTCGTCAACCTGCGCTCCGATCACAAGAAGGCGCCTCCCCGGGCTTTCCATACACCTGCCTCCGAGGTCGTCGAGGTCAGGCCCGGGCCCGGGGCCCGGGTGCGGGTCCTGGCGGGCTCCATCTCCGGGCGAGGCGCGGCCCTGGAAGGCCTGCTGACCCCGGTCACGTTCCTCGATGTCTTCCTGGAGCCCGGGGCCTCCGTGGAGCTCCCCGCGCCCGCCGGCCACAGCGCCTTCCTGCTCGCCCTCGACGGCGGCGGCGAGGCCGGGGGCGCGGGCTTCGACGCCAGGACGGCCCTCTCCTTCGGGGAAGGGGGCGGCACCGTCGTCCAGGCCACGGCCGGGGCCTCGGGGGCTCATTTTCTGTTCGGCGCAGGCGAACCGCTCCGCGAGCCGGTGGTCTTCGGCGGCCCCTTCGCCATGACCTCGCGGGAAGAGCTGATCGAGGCCCAGCAGCGCTTCCAGCGCGGCGAGATGGGGACCCTCGCCCCCTGAGGCGCCCCCCTGGCGTCACGCACCGGAGGTCCCCGGTCGCCGCGGGCCTGCGCTCGCCAGCACCGCAGGGAAGATCACCCAGAGCAGCGCCACCACCCCGAAGAAGAGGCCCAGGCGCCTCCAGGTCTGGCGGATCAACTCTTCCGGCGCCGGACCAGGGGTCAGGAACAGCCGCTCGCGCGCCCGGTCCACCCCCCGAACGGAGCGCTCTGCTGCCCTTTCGCAGTGGCTCCTCGTGGCCGCATCTCGCAGCACCAGCCCCCCTGCAGGGAGCTTCTGTATGGTGGAGGCCACCTGCCGCAGGTGCTCCGCCACGGGGCCGTTGATGCAGTGCTGGACGCTGCAATACCACACCCGCTCCGGCCCTGCCCCCGGGCCCGCCGGGACCGCGACCGCGACCGCGGGGCACGTGGTCCGGGTATGCGAGCTGGTCGAGGACCAGGTGATTTCTCCGCGCTGTTCCCAGGCGGGGGGGCTGGTGACCTGGATCCAGCCTGCGACACCGGGTTTCCAGGAGTCCAGCGGGAGGACGCCGTTGCGCAGGAGATCGACGTCTTGCAGGAGCAACACGGAGTAGAGCAGCGCAGGGATCCAGAAGGTCGCCCCCCAGATCGTTGCCATCAAGAACATGGGGCTTTCCCCGTCCACCGGGGCACCCAGGACGCGACGTTCGAGGGGCGCCACGGCCTTGCCAAGGAGCACCGGGACACCCACCGGGATCACAAAGATGAGCACCAGGCCATCAAGGAATCTCGGCAGCACCCCGGAGAGCTGGTTCATCAGCGCGAAGACCGTCGCCCCGGTGAACAGCAAGAAGGTACCCGCGAAGAGGGCGCCGAGGAGGCCTGCTTGTTCGGTGGGCCTGCGTGTCATCTGCCAAGATTTACCAGCCGCTCGGTGCGGAGGAAGCCCCGAGAGCAGGCTGCACCAGGGGGCAGCGGGCGATCATGACGACGCCCGGTGTATGCTCCCGGCTCATGAGCCAGGAGAAGACGCCAGATCGTACGAAGCTCTGGCTGGGCGTCGCGGTGCTGTGCCTGCTGGGGGTGCTGGGGTGGACGTTTTCTCTCGCGACCGCCCTGCCCGCGATGGAGCACGGCGTGCGGGTGATGCAGCTCGGGCTCGGGCTGCTGATCCTGCTGGTGGCGCTGCACCTCTGGCAGCTCCCGCGGGACGCCTCCGGCTCCTCCGGGGTGGTCCCGCTGTTCACCTCGCGGGGCTCCTCGGTGCACAGGCAAACGCCAGCGATCCTGGTCTACACCCTGGGCCTGTGCCTGGGGCTGGGGTTGCTGCTGTCGATGGTGGGGGCGCTGCAGACGGTCGACCGCCAGGGGCCCCAGGCGGTGATGCTCAACGGCAAGGGGAAGGTCCTGGGGAGCGCCATCGAGCAGGTGACCGTGCGCTCTCGCTGGTTCTCCGTGGTCGTCGCGCTGCTACCGCTGGCGATCTGGGCGGTGTGGCAGCAGCAGGCGCGCCATCGCCGGCGGCTGCTCTCCAGGGGCGATGACCAGGTGCAGGTCCTGGAGGCGACGACGACGGCGGGGTCAAACTCCCTCGTTCACCGGTTCTCCAGGGGGCAAGAGGCGTCGTACTCGGGGCACCGGATCGAGATCTCTACCGGGTCATCGACGTTGCTGCTGCACACCGACGGCGCGCTCTTCGCGTCCACGTCGCGGCAGGTCTCCGAGGGGTCGCTGCTGAGCCAGCAGCTCCCATCGCCTGCCAGGTTGCTCGTCGCCGGTCGCGTCGAGGGGGACCTGGTGCTGAACCCCCGCGGGGGCGCCATCGTGATCTTTGCCTGCGGCAAGGCCCACGATCCGCGCTGGCTGCTGCGGGCGGTCCAGCTCCGGCAAGGGCTGTTGCTCCTGCTGTGGCTCGCGGGCCTCGCCCTGGTCGCCTTCGCCTACCGATGAGCCGCAACAAGACCCCCTGCATGGCCCCGCTGAAACAGCTTGTCCGAGATAGGTAGGCTGCGACATGCTGGCGAAGCATGCGAGTCAAGCGCCTACAGCTCACGAATTTTTGCGGTTTTGCCTCGCTCGACCTTGACCTCGACCACCCCTTGACGGTGCTGGTGGGCCGGAATGGCTCCGGCAAGAGCAGTATCTTGCAAGCACTCGCGGTGGCGTTCAGCACGCTTGCATGGCAGTCTCGCTCACCCCTCCTGGTTCGTACTCCTGACGAGCAGAACATCCGCGTTGGACAGCAGATAGCAACTGTTCTGGCCGCGTTCTCCCACCAGGAGCAGCTCTTCTATGGCCACGTGGAGATGGCCTCCGGGAGAACGCCGTTTTTTAGCCCTGGCGTCACGCCTCACCCTCCCTCCATGCAGGGGCTATTTGTCATCTTGCTGGAGACCAACCGGGGGCTTCAATCCGCCGAGGTACGTGCGGCTCCGCCTCCCAAGGCGTTCAGACAGGGGGATGATGAAGGCCCCCATAACTGGCAGGTTGATGACCATGGCATGGTGCTCCTCTGGCCTGGCTTTGATCGCTTCGTGAGCTGGTTCAAGGAGCGTGAAGATGTTGAGAATGAGCAACGCGTTGCCAGCGGGGATCTGACGCTCCAAGATCCTCAGCTAAAAGCCGTTCGAGAGGCCATTGGAGAGCTGATGCCAGGGTTCACCAGGCTACGTATCCAGCGCTCTCCGGGTCCTGTGATGGTGGTGACCAAGGCTGGCATTCAGCTGCGACTTGATCAACTCTCGGATGGAGAGCGTAACCTCATCGCGTTGACCGGAGAGCTTGCTCGACGCATGGCGCTCGCTGACCCCCAGAACCCGAGCCCTCGCGAGCTGGAAGGCGTGGTGATGATCGATGAGATCGAGCAGCACCTGCACCCGGGGCTCCAGCGAGAAGTATTGCCCCGGCTACGCCGAGCGTTTCCAGGGGCGCAGTTCATCGTCACCACGCACTCTCCGCAGGTACTTTCCACGGCGCCGCGAGACGCGATCGTTGCGGTAGACCAGTTCACCGCGCATCGGCTCGAGCAGGGAGCCGAGGGGCGAGATAGCAACGCGATCCTGGACGAGGTGTTTCACGTGTTGAAGCGGCCTCAAGCTCAGCAGGCGCAGATCGATAACATCCGGGGGCTGATCGACGATGGTAGGCTTCAAGAAGCCTGTCATCAACTCGACGCGCTCGCTACCCTCGTGAGCGAGCAAGATGATGACGTTCTCGCCCTGCGAATGCGCCTGTTCGTGGCCGATGCAGGCCAGGAGTCGTCACCCTCGGAGGTCAGCGAGGGGCTCTCTTGAGGTATATCCAGAAGCGACGTGAGCCCGAATCGCTTACCAACTACCGCGCCTCGCCGGGAGCAACATACGACGGAGACAGCGGTTTTCCTCCTGTCAAAGAGGCGATTCGGCAGGCCCTCGTCGCCGAGCAGCGTGGCCTCTGTTGTTTCTGTTAAAAACGTATCCGGCCTTCTGCCTCGGGGATGCGAATCGCCCACCGGATCCCCCAGAGCGCGGCTCCTCAACGCGATCTCGACTGGAACAACCTGCTCGGCGCTTGCACCGGTAACGAAGGGAATACGCCTACCCACTGCGACGTCGCGCAGCACGACACCCCTCTCGAACTCGACCCCACGCGGCTCGATCACTGCGCCACGCTTCGCTTCGAGCAGGCGCGGCTCGTTTCTGCGCGAGCCTCGTTCATGGACGAAATCGAACGCGTTCTGGCCCTCAATACGAATCTGCTCCAGAAACGACGAAACGAAGCCCTGGATGCCTACCTGAAGGTGTGGTTCAGCGGTCGCGGGTCTGTTGATCGATCCGTGCTCGAACGGATGAGAGTGGCTCTCGAAAGCCACGGTGAACTTCCACCTTACGTGAGCTTTCTCAAAAGCTGGCTGGCTCGCCATATCCGTTCGCGATGAGCGAGAGGGCAGTCTGCTCAGGCAGGTTGCCACCAAGGAGCAGCCTCGTCGCCCGCGAGCACCGTGAGATGGCGCTCGCGGTCGCTCCTGCCCGGAGACCTTGCTGCTATCCTCGGCTCTGCCCGCACTTTTCGTTCTCCTGAGGAGAATGCCGATGAAACCGACCAAGCTCTCTGATTTCGATGAGTTCGATGACATGGACTCCATTGCCCATGCGCGCCATGAGATGGCGATCGAAGCGCGCAAGGTCTCCGTCCGGGGTCTGCTGGCGTCGCTCGCCCACCCGGCGATGCTGGAGAGCAGCGCGTACGACGAGATCCTCATCGACCGTGAATTTTTCGAGCAGTTCGTGGTGCCTGCGTCCCCTGCGCATGAGCGGATCGTGCATGAGGTCATACCCGAGCTGCGGAGGTGGCTCACCCTGCCGCACCGCGGGAAGCAGCAGCGGGCTCGTTACGCGCTCATCCGCCTCCTGGGGCCCGAGGCCGACGTCGTGCTGGAGGGGCTGGCGACGCCCGTGACCGACCGCGGGGCGGCGCTCATCGGGACGCTCTACGCCCTCGCCGATCACCGATCCGAGGTGCTCCCGGCGAGCCTGCTGGAGCCGCTCCGAAAGCTCATAAGACCCAGGGAGCTGGGGAAAATCATGCGCAAGACGGGCGACACCATGATGAGCAGCAGCCTCGTCTTGTCCTTGATCTGGCGGGTTGATTCTCCTCTACGGACCAAGGTGCTCCTCGACGCCCTCGAGGTCGAAGATACCAGACTCCATGCAGCCCGTTGCCTCTCGGTCGCAGGCACGCGAGGGGGACTGCCGGGGGAGGTCCTGGAAGTCGTGCGGCGCCACTTCGCCGAGCTCATCGCGACCATCGCCCAGGCGAGGAAGACAGGGCTCCCCAGCCGCGTCGCTGTGCCTGTCGCGGCGTCGCTGGCTTCGCTCGTGAAGTGCGATCCGGAGATGGCCCGGCAGACCGCCGAGGTGCTCGATCTGCTCCCGGGGCCGGTCGAGTATGAGATGAGCCTCTTCACCCCGTTTGTCGAGCTCGTCGAGCGCTCGATCGACGCGCTCCCGGTCGATGCGCTGGAGCCCCTCGCCCGGCAGATGACCCTGCCCCCACCCGAGCGGCTGCCCGCCGCAGCGGCAGCGTGGGTTCGCCTTGAACCCGGTCGGGCCAGGGAGCTGGCGGCAGGGTTCAGCCGCGGTGGCCCCGAGCCCGAGGGCCGCCGCTGGCTGGCGGCGGCGCACGCCCACGTCGCCCAGGCCAGCCGGAGCGCGGAGATCGAGGCGCTCCTCCCGGTGAGGTTCCTGGCGATGGCGCTCGCCAAGGCTCCCCTCAAGGCCCCGGCTGGCCAGGTTGTAGATATTCTCCATACTTCGGTGCGCACCGCCCGCACCGCGATCGAGCTGCGAGAGATCGTGCGCCTGGCGTCGGCGCTGGGGGAGAGCTCGATCGTCAGGCCGCTGCTGGCGAGGCTTGCGGAGGCGCCCTTCACGATCGACCAGGAGTTCGAGTCGCTGCTGCCTCCGCTGCTGGTGCCCGAGCTGGACGACTGGATCGAGCAGGAGATGGAAGGCGGGAACCCCCACGCAGAGCGGCGGAGAGCCCTTGGTCGGGCGCTGGCGCAGGCCCGGGCAAAGAGGCCCGGTTGAGCCCCGGCAGGCCTCGCCCTGGTCGCCTTCGCCTACCGATGAGCCGCGCTGCCGACCAGCCCCGGCTCGATGCGGCCCCAGAGCGAAGCCAGCTCGCTCCCTTGCTCCCCGGCCTCGGGGGCGCACTGGTTGGTAAACCAGAAAATTGCGTTGCGCTCGCAGGTCCGCAGCTGTTCCGGTGAGAGCTGGCTGGCCCCGCCGTTGGTGGTCTCGTTGAAGCGCTGGAGCCACCGGACGCCGGCCAGCAAGGCTGCCTCGGCCAGCTGAGGAGAACCCAGCCGGTGCAGGGCCCGGGCGCGCTTGAGGCAGGAGGAGGGGACGTATTCGTCCGCGGTGGGCAAGGCCCCGATGGTCATGCCCACGAGGGCCAGGGCACCCTGGGGGTTGCCCCGGTCAAGCTCGAAGGAAGCCCGGGTGTCGCGGTGGTTGCTGTACAGCAGGATATCCCCGGGGAACTCATCGATCTGAGCCAGCCAACCCTCTGCCTGGGCAGGTTGCCCTTGCCTCCGGGCCACGCCGACCAGCTCCAGCAGCAGCATGCGGCGGAACCGCGGGTCGAGCAGGGTCTCGCTGGCCTGCTGCAGGTACGGGGCCGCGCGCTCGTGCTGGTTCTGAAAAAAGTGGAGGTTCGCGAGGCGCAGGGCGACCCAGTACAACCGGTGCTGGTCCGCAGCGCGATCTCCCCGTCGGCAGGCCCGGAGCGCCTTCAGGAAAGCGCGGTGGAGCCGCTCGCGGGCCGCCTCCGACATGTCGAGCCCGTCCAGGTCGCCAAGCCCGTCGGGGACACAGTTCAGGCTGGTGAGGTTCGTGTCGGTGGAGGCCAGCTGGGCCTGCAACGCAGCCCGCTGGGCGTCCGTGAGGGCAAAGGCCTGGAGCGGCGGCAAGAGCCGCGGACCGAAGGGGCTGGGGCCGATCACCGAGACCGCGCCGCAGTACCCGCAGGGCGTCGCGCCCCCCTGGTTCGTCACCGGCAGGGGCGCCCCGCACCGCTCGCAAAGAAGGATCCGCGCTTCGAGGTGCATCGTCACCCGGTAGCCGGGTACCATGCCCTCGGGTCACCTGCCAGGCCCCGACCGCGGGGCCTCGCGTCCCCTCAGAACTCGTAGGTCACCTCGGCCAGCGCGGAGGTGACACCCGCCCGCGGTGAATTGGGAATCTTGACCCCCGCGATGACGATGAACGCGTGGGTGATGTTGAACTGCACGCCCGGGACCAGCGCCCCGAGATCGTGCTTGCCGGAGAACCAGTCGGCGATGAGCGATACCCTGCGGTTCAGGGGCTGCTCGACGCCGGCGATGACGCTGGTGGTGACCGAGCCGAAGATCTGCCGCGTCCCGTAGCTGGGGCCGAAGGTGAACCGGGTCTTGAGCCCGGGGAGGCGGATGCTGGCGACGCCGTAGGTCCAGGTGCCAATGCTGCCATCCGAGATGGACACCGGGAGCATCTGGCCCACCGCCACCACCGGCTCCCAGGGGGAGTTCTTCGACAGCGGGATCCGGTGCTTGTACCCCACCGCCAGGGCCACGTTGCCGGAGCCGGGGCGGCTCACACCAAACAGGGTCGCGGCCAGCTCGATGTTGCTCCCGATCCCCCGGGTCGCGAAGGTGAAGGAGTTCCAGTAAGTCTGGGACTGGGACCAGGTATTGACCTGGGATTCGTGGGCCAGCATGGTCTTGCCAGCGGGGGTGACGTCGGTGTTCGGTACGCTGACGATGAGGGATTGGGCCTCGGCGCGGGAGGAGCCAAACAACACCAGCGCGAGGGTCAGGATGAGAGCTCGGAACAACGAGAGGGAGGGGGTAGGCATGGGGGGTCAATGCGACCTGTCCAGAAACACAAACAGACAGGCGCTCCCCACGCTCTCCAGCAAGGGCCAAACCTTCAAAAATGACCCAGATTGGCTCTGGACCCCCCTCTGTCGCATCGCGTCGAGGTGTACCTGAAAATTTCTTCATCTCGAAGGGGTCCAGGCCCCTCCCCCACCGGCGCGCGGCTCGATTCGTTTGACCTCGAAATAAATGCAACTTGTCTTTTTTACCCGACGACGGTGCTTTGTTGACCCCGGGTCCAGGGGGGCCGGTGACGGGAGGGCAGGACGGCTTGCGGTCTCCCGCCCGCAGCCTCCGGTCAATCGCAGACGAGGCCGCCGTCGACGACGAGGGTCTGGCCGGTGACGGCGCGAGCCCAGGGGCTGGCGAAGAAGAGGACGGCGTCGGCAAGCTCTTCGGGGGTGGTGACGTGGCCGAGGGGGGTCAGGCCAGCGATCATCTCGAAGACCGCGTCGGGGGTGGCGGCGCTGGCGTCGGTCACCCGGAGGAGGCCCCCGGCCACCATGTTGACGGTGACGCCCAGAGGGCCCAGCTCGCGGGAGGCGGTGCGGGTGAAGGCCTGGAGCGCGGCCTTGGCGGCGGTGTAGTCGTGGTAAGGGACGACGGGGTTCTGGACGAGGTTGGAGCCGATGGTGATGACGCGACCGAAGCGCGCCGCGGCGAGGTGGGGGCGCATCGCCTGGAGCAGGTGGAGGGCGCCACCGAGGGCGACCTGCATCTGGGCCAGGATCTCGCTCCAGCGCAGGGTCTCGATGCGGGCGCGGGCGTCGCCGTTGAAGCTGTAGTCGGCGATGGCGTTGTGGACCAGCGTGGTGGGAGGGCCAAGGCGCCGGGTCACCTCCTGGACGAGGGCCTCGGCGGCGGCCGGATCGGTCACGTCCGCGGCGACGGCGACGGCGCGGGGGCCGAGGCGAGCGGCGAGGGCCTCGGCGGCGGCCTGGCTGCGTCGGTAGTTGATCGCCACCCGCGCGCCTTCGCGGGCAAAGGCGGCGGCGATGGCGGCGCCGAGGCCGCGGCCCGCGCCGGTGATGAGGACGGTCTGTTCGTGGATGGGTTGGCTCATCGGTGCTCTCGTTCTCCAGGGGAGAGGCACGGAGGGCCCGGTGCATCGACAGGGAGCCGCCCGCGACTCCCTCCGCCGGCATTATCCGGTTCAGGTTCCAAGGGTACTTCTCAGCCCGGTCGCCCGAGCGCCCCTGTCGCAGCCATCTCTTTCATGGTGACCCACGCGCGTCAAACCTCTCCGGGGCGCTGCCGGTGGCGTGGCGCCCGGCGTATGCTCGACGCCATGGTTTCTTCTGCCGCGACCTGCCTGCAGCGCGCCCTCGCCTTGCTCTCCAGGGGCGAGATCGCCCAGGGGCGACGGATGCTCAAGCTGGCCCGCGAGGAGGGGTTCCGGGCCCCTGCCCACGCGCTCGCGGCGGCCCACCTCTGGTTCTCGGCGCGCGGCTACCACGAGAGCATGGAGGCCTTCGACGAGGCCCACCGGCTCGGCGCAGGGGTCGCTGTGCTGTGGAGCAAGCACCAGGAAGCGGTGCGTCTTGGGTGGGAGCAAGAGGCCCGGGCCGCCCTGGAGCGTGGCGCCGCGGAGGAGCCCGGCGAGCCTCGCTGGCCCGCGGCGTTGCTGACGCTCCACGCGAGGCGACGGGACCACGGCGCGGCGCTCGCGCACGGGGAGGTGTTGCGTGGCCTCGTCCCTCACGCCAGCCGCGCGCTCATCGAGATCGCGTCGCTGCGGGCGGCCTGCGGGGACCTGCCTGGCGCTCGCTCGGAGCTGGAGGCCGTGCTGACGACGACGCCGCGGGAGGAGGAGCGCCTGGAGATCGCTCGCCTGCTCCGGGCCGTCGGCGCCTTCCCGGAGGCGCGGCGGCTTCTTGCCTCGATGACGCAAGGGGAACGGGGGGCAGAAGCGCGGGTCCTGCTGGCCGAGCTGGCGCTCTGGTCGGGGCACCTCGAGGAGGCCGGGGAGCTGGCGCGCTCGCTGGCACCCCAGGCCCCCGGGCTCCGTATCCTGGGGGCCATCGCGGTGCTGCAAGGGCGCCCGCGCGACGCATGTTCCTGTCTTGAGCAGGTCCTCCAGGGCGACCCGTCGGACTCGGAAGCCCATGCCTGGCTGGCCCAGCTCCGGGCCGACGATGGGCGCTTCGAGGAGGCCCATGAGCACACGACCCGGGCCACGATGACCGCCCGGGGTCAGCTCTTTGTGGCCCACCTGCTGCGCCTTCGCACCAACCTGCTGGCCCGGACCTCTGAAGCTCCCATCAACCCGGCGCACACCGATCACCTGCTGCCGACCTTCGAGGCGCTCTGCCCCGCGCTCCTCCCGGCGCTGCGCCGCGGCGAGCTTGTCCCCTGGGGAGAGGCCGTGGAGATCGCCCTCGCGGCGCTCCACGGCAACCGCTCGACCACCCCCACCTGGCTCCGGGGCGCCGAGCTCACCCTGCTGCCCGTGGGCCCCGAGCCCCGGGCCGAGGCGCGGCGCTCCCTGGAGCGCTTCCGCGTCGCCCCGGCACCGGCGCTGCTGGCCGACCTGGAGACCCTGGCGGAGCGGTTCCCCAGATCTGGCCTGCCGGACGCGCACCGGGGCGAATTGCTCCTCTGGCTGGGCCGCGTCCCCGAGGCCCGCCAGGCGCTGGAGCGCGCCCTCTCCATCGTGATCGGGACCCGCTGGGCCCACATTGGCCTCTCCATGTGCGACCTCCTCGAAGGCGCCCCGGACCGCGCCCTGGAGACCTCGGCCCGCGGCGTCCGCATCATGAACAACACGGAAGGGCCTGCGGTGTACGTGCACCGCGGCGAGGCCCTCCGCAGGCTCGGGCGCACCGAGGAAGCCCGCGTCGACCTCGAGCGCTCCGTCGCCATGCACCCGGCCCGGGTCGGCGCCTGGATCAACCTCGGCCTCCTTCGCCTCGACCTGGGCTCCCTCGCCGGCGCCGCGGACGCCGTGGGCAGGGCGGCGGCCCTCGCCCCGGGCCTCATCTCCGACGCCGCCAGGGTGGAGAATGTAGATATTTTCCATACGACCGACACGGTCGCGGAAGCCGGCTGCGCCCCGGTGCTGCGCCGTGCGCTGGTGATGCTTCAGGGCAACCGCTCCTCGAGCTGTGTCTCGTACCTGACGCCCGAGGGGGCGCTGCGCTTCGGCCACCACGGGGGGGGCCGGCGCGAGGCGCTGCACGGCGACGACCGGCGGCGCTGGAAGGCCGCGAGCGACCTGCTGCGCGGCCCCGCGGGGGCGTCGAGGGCAGGGGGGTGAGCCCGGGTGTGGTAAGGTCCGACGCGTGTCGCAGCAACCGATGGCTCCCAGCCTGGACGACGCCCTGGCGGCGGAGCGAGCGCGCAACGCGATGCCGCTGGCCTGGATCCGGGTCACCGCGGTGGGGGTGATCCTGGGGGTGCACCTGGTGCTCGGGGTCGCGATGGACCAGCGCGAGTGGGTGCCCACGCTGCGCTTTCTTGTCCCTTACTTTCTGGCCTCCCTGGCCCTGCTGCTGGCCTCCTCGCGCTCCCCCACGCTGGCCCGCTGGTCGGGCCTGGCCCTGGGCCTCGTCGATGCCCCTGTGCTCTTCCTGCTCCAGCGTGACCAGCTCGGCTCGGCCCCCTCCGGGCTGGGCGGCGTCGGCGGCTTCTCCCTCGGCTTCTTCTCCCTGATCGTTGTCCTGGCGGGCATGACCATCAGCCGGGTCCAGGTCGCCGTCGTCGCCTCGGCCTGCGCCGTGTTTCTCTGGTTGCTCCAGACCGATGCGCAGATCCAGCCCGGCACCCGGATCATCTCCCTGGTGTGCCTGGGCGTCTTGCTCGCCGTGAGCGTCTTCCTCATCGGCCGCATCCGCGCTCTGGTGGCCCAGGCCCTCACCGAGGAGCGGAAGCGAGCGAGGCTGGGGAGGTACTTTTCACCCCAGGTTGCCGCGCAGCTTCTCGCGCGAGAGGGGCAGGGGGGGGCCGATCTGCGGGAGGTGACGGTGCTGTTCTCGGACATCCGTGATTTCACGTCGATGAGCGAGCAGCTGAGCCCGGCGCAGGTGATCGCGCTGCTGAACGAGTACCACGGGGTGATGGTGGAGGAGGTGTTTCGCCACGGGGGGACGCTGGACAAGTTCATCGGCGACGGGTTGATGGCGTATTTCGGCGCGCCGCTGGCGGACGAGGAGCATGCGCTGCATGCGGTGCAGTGCGCGCTGGGGATGGAGCGAGCGCTGGAGCGGCTGAACGAGGCGAGGGCGTCCCGCGGGGAGCTGGCGCTGCGGATCGGGATCGGGATCAACACCGGGCCGGTGGTGCTGGGGGACATCGGCTCCCCGGAGCACCGGCTGGAGTTCACGGCGATCGGGGATGCGGTCAACCTGGCGTCCCGGATCGAGGGGCTGACCAAGCAGCACGACGCGGTGATCCTGCTCTCGGAGAGCACGCGAGGGCAGGTAGGGGATCGGTTGCAGTTCGAGAACGCGCCGCCGGCCTCGGTGAAGGGCAAGCGGGAGCCGATCGCGACCTTCCGCCCGGTGGCCCCCGGGGTGGGGGCGCTGGCTCAGAACTCGTAGCGGAGCGAGGCCCCGGGGTTGACGAGGAACATGAGCTGACCCGCGGTGGTGCGCTCGCCGAAGCGCGCCTGGCCGTCGGTGATGCAGCCGGTGGCCTGGGCCCCGCAGGAGCCGGTGAGCAGGGGGCGTTCGTCCTTCCAGCGGGGCTGCTGCAGCGCGGACAGGACCAGGACCTGGGCCCCGAAGCCGAGCTCGACCCGGGAGGCGAAGCGGTACGTGAGCCGGACCTCGGGGGCGACGTAGAGGTAACGAGCCGGCGCGTCTTCGAGGACAGGGCCCACCGAGTAGGGGAGGCCCGCGCCGCCAGCGACCTTGCTGGTGGCGGTGGTGAAGTCTCCGCTGCGGGCTGCCTGCATGGTCCCGAGGAGCACGCCCGCGCCGAGCTGCGCCGCCCAGCCCCAGGTCTTGCCCCGGCGGTACCAGGCCGCGACGCCGGCCTGGAGGCCCTGGAGCGTGAGGGTGTCGCTGGCGAGGCCCGGGTTCTCCGGCAGGCCGACGGGGCGCAGGGCGTCCTGGCGGTCGCTGACGCTCTGGCGCACCCGCAGGTACCCGAGCTCGACGCCGAAGCCGATGCCCGAGCCGAGCTGGTAGCCGCCGCGGAGCGAGGCGCCGAAGCCGATGGGCAGGGAGGCGCTGCAGCCGCCGCTGCAGCTCTCGGTGAGCTCGCCGCCGATGGCGGAGCCGAAGGCCCCGAAGGCCCCCGCACCCACGAGGAACCGGGAGGGCTCGAGGCGCCGCCACAGGGGCGAGTCCGGGTCGCGTTCGAGGGGGATGGCGAGGTTCTCGCTGGCATCCTTGCGCAGAGACACCTTGCGCCGCTCGGGCAAGAAGCCCTCGGCCCCCACCTCGATGATGTGCTCACCGGCCTTGAGGCGCCCGGTCCAGAGGCCTCGCCCGACGCTGATCCCGTCGATGGCCACGGTGGCGTTCACGGGCTGCGGTTCGACGCGCAGCTCGCTCTCGAGAGGCTCGACGGCGAGGGTGATGGAGGCGGTCTCGTTGAGCTTGACCGGCACGAGGGCCGGCGGTGTCCCCAGGTTGCCCTGGCCGCGGAGCAGCACCGCGTGTTCCCCGGGCGGGACAGGCCCTTCCCAGGGGGTCTTGCCCACGACGTTGTGATCGATCTCGACGTCGACCTGCAGCCCGCTCCGCTCGACCACCCGCAGGCGCCCGGACTGGACCAGCGCCTCGAGCTTCGCGTCGAGCCTGGTTGTCTGCCCGCCCAGCACGTCGACGCGGCCCTCGTAGGGCGAGAACCCTTCCTTGAAGATACGCACCACGTGGGACCCGGCGGAGACACGGAGCGCGCTGGCGGGCGCGGTGCCCCGGTTGCGGTTGCTGACGCGGATCGTCGCCCCCGCCTCGGTGCTGATCTCGAGGGTACCGACGCGCTTGCGGAGCTCGTCCACCTCCTTGTCGACGAAGGCCCGATCCTGCGGCGACAGGTTGGGGAACTCGCGCAGGAGCGTCTCGTAGGTGTCGAGCGCCTCGTCGAAGCGCTGCAGCTTGCGCAGCGTGAGCCCCAGGTTCTTGGTGTTGCCGCGGGTGGCGAACAGCTCGCGAGAGCGGGCAAATTCGACCAGCGCGGCGTTCCAGGATTCTTCGTCGGAGAGGGCGATCCCGCGCTCGAAATGCTGGCGCGCCTCCTCCTTGCGGGTCGCCTCGTCCTGGGCAGGGGCAGGGGGGTCCGACGCCGGTGCGCTGTCGGTCGGGGCCGCTGCGGGGGGCTTCTTGCCATCCTTGGCCCCCTTCTTCTCCCCCTTGCTCTGGGCCAGCGCGGGCAACGTGAGCGCGGGCAACAACAGCGACGCCAGGGCGACCCGGGCGAGACGTCGGCTCATGCGAGGGCTCCGGTGTTCAATCGAATTGGCGATCCACGCCGGGCTTGGGCGTGGGCTTGGTGGTGGGCGCGGTCGGCGAAGGGGAAGGGGCGACCGGTGCTGGCTTCTTCCGGTCCGTGGCGCCTGGCAACACGAGGGCCGAGGGCGAGGGCCCTTGCTCGGTCAAGATCACCTGGTGCTTGGTCTCTCGCTTGCCGGCGAGCAGGGTGATCGTCCTGATGCTCCCCGGAGGGCCAGCCACCTCGATCTGCCCCTCGACCACCGGCGTCTCCTCGCCATCGACCTTGACCGAGACCCCCGCCGGGATGCTCACCTTGCCCCGTAGCTCGACGGGCTTGGGGGGCTCGGGGGGGGGCGCTGCAGAGGGCTCGGCAGGGGGTGCCGCGGCGGTCGGTGCCGCAGGTTCAGGCCTGGTCCGGCTCAGCTGGATGGCCCCGGCCACCACCGCGACCGCCGCGACCGCCGCCAGCGAGCCCCCGACCCAGAGGGAGATCCCGGCCTTCTTTCGCGCCGAGGCGATGGTCATCTCGCCCGGGTGCGTCGATTCGATGGCCGCCTTCATCGTGCCGCTCGTGCCATCCTCGGGGATCAACCGGGGCGGCTCGGTCGGCATCGGACCCGCCTCGGCAAGCCGCGGCGCGATCACCGACCGGGCCTGCTCGGACAGGGGCTCGAGGTGGTTGCTCCGCAGCTTGAAGGTGCCATCTCGCGAGAGCTTCTTCAGCTCCTCGGCCATCTCGGCCGCGGAGCTGTAGCGCTCGTTCGCCTTCTTCTGGAGCGCCTTGTGGACGACCGCCGCCAGCTCCGGAGACACCCACGGCGCCAGGTCTTGCACCGGCGGGATCGGCATCGACCAGATCGCGATGATCACCTGCCCCATCGACTCCAGGTCGGCGAACGGCGTCCGGCCCGTCAGCAGCTTGTACATGACCACGCCCAGCGACCAGAGGTCGGTCCGGTGGTCGATGCTCTTCAACCCCTGCGCCTGCTCTGGCGACATGTAGTGCGGCGAGCCGAGCATGTTCCCGGTCTTCGTCAGACCGGGGTCGCCCTGGACCTGGTCCATCTTCAGCTTCGCGATGCCGAAGTCGAGGAGCTTCGGCACCAGCATCTCCTCGTATTCGGACAGGAAGATGTTGCCCGGCTTGATGTCCCGATGGATGACCCCGACCGCGTGGGCCGCCGCCAGACCCTCGCTGACCTGACCCGCGATGCGGATCACCGCCTCGGGCGTGAATTGCTTGAGCTGCTTGCTCCACTGGTGCAGGTCGCGGCCCTGCACCAGCTCCATGATCATGAAGGGCGAGCCGCCGTCGGTGCCGGCGTCAAACACCTGGACGATGTTCTCGCTCCGGATCGAGCTGGCGGCCTGCACCTCGCGCTCGAAGCGGGCGACCACATCGGGCAAATCTTCGGAGACCGAGCTGGCCAGCAGCTTGAGCGCCACCCGGCGCTGCGTGCGCAGGTCGATGGCCTCGTAGACCACACCCATGCCACCCCGACCTAGTTGACGGACGAGCTGATAGCGGCTGGCTACGACCTTGGGTTGCAAAGCCTTGAAAGTGTACGCCACCTTCTCCCGGTGGCGCTACACCCCTGGCTCATTTCGCCCTGTTGCCCTGGTTTTTCGCGTCCCCGCGGCGCCGGACCGTCCAGATGCCCACGTCGCTGAAGCGATCGAGGGGTTCGTCGCCAAAATCACCCTGGATACGCTCGATGACGAGGCCATTGTGGTGGAGCAAGGCCTCGATTTCCTGGGGGAAGAACTGCCGATGCGTCAGCGGTACAACCCACCCCTCGCTGCCATCGAGGGGCTGGAATTCCATGGTCACGTACAGGATCTGGCGGATGGGGTCGTAGTCAAAGCGCTCCGCGTACCGCACCACCTGCTTCGTCGTCGGGTGCCGGAACCTCGGCACCTTGTACGCTCGCTCCGGGTCCCGGGCCAGGTCGCCGGCCTGCGGGATCGAGAGATCGAACACGAAGCGCCCCCCCGGCGCCAGGTGCTCTTTCACGCGCTCCAGGAAGGCCTCCACGTCCTGCCGCGTGTACAGGTGGAGGAAGGTGTTGAACGTGCACAGCACCAGGGGGAACTGGCGCCCCAGCGCCACCTCTCGCATGTCCCCCTCGACCAGCTCGATGCGCTCGGCCCACCGCCCCGCGGCCCCCAGCGCCTGCGCCTCGCGCTGCCGGCCCCGCAGGTCTTCGAGCATGGGCCTCGACCAGTCGACCCCGACCACGCTGCACCCGGCCCGGGCCAGCTCGACCGCGATGCGCCCGTTGCCCACCCCGTACTCGAGCACCGGCCCCGGCTCGGTCGACGCAAGGGCACGGTAGAAATCCACGTCTTCGTGGCGATCTCCGTAGGTCTTGCTGTAATAACCCGGGTCGTCGTAATGCGCCCGGGAACCCGCCCACAGCGCTCGATCCATCGCCCCCCGCGGGGCCTTCGGGGACACCAAGGCTAACTTCGTGGTCTCGGTCTGCTCGATCCACTCTTGCACGACTTCCTGGCTGTTGCGATGCCAGTGGACCTTGCTGTCCGCGATCTCGCGCAGCGCCATCACCGCCGCCTTGTTCTTCCCCGAGACCAGCGGGTGAGACCCTCGCATGATCTGGCGGGTCCGCTGGGCCGCCAGCACCACCAGCGCAAAGCGGTTCTCCTCCTGGGCCAGGCAATCTTCGACGGTCACACGTGCCATTCGGTCACTTCCTTGAGAAAAATCGGGCCTCGCAGCCCGGAGGGCGAAGCAACCTACCGGACCTCGCCCCTCCATGCAAGCCAGCCCCTCAGAGCGCCGCCTCGATCGCCGCCAGCACCTCGGGGGCGTCGGGTTTGACCCGGGGCGAGAAGCGCTGGAGCACCCGGCCATCCCGACCGACCAGGAATTTCTCGAAGTTCCAGCCGATGTCGCCGCCCCCGCCGACGCCGCTGCCGACCAGCCACTGGTAGAGCGGGCTCCGCTGCGCGCCGTTCACGTCCTGCTTCTCGAGGAGCGGGAAGTCGACGCCGTAGGTCGCCGAGCAGAAGCTCTCGATCTCGCCCGCGGTGCCGGGCTCCTGCCCGAGGAACTGGTTGCAGGGGGCGCCCACGACGAGAAATCCTCGACCCTGGAAGCGGTGGTACACCTCGACCAGCTGCTCGTACTGCGGGGTCAACCCGCAGCGGCTGGCCACATTCACGAACAGCACCACCTTCCCCTTCAGCTCTTCGAGCGCCATGGGCGACCCATCCAGCCGCCGCAGGTCGAGGTCCTGGAGCGATCGGGGCCCCCCCTCCGGCGCCTTCCCGTAGGCGGCGCGGTTCACGGCGGATACAACGGCATCTTTCAGCTTATCGAGCATCTTGGCCTCCGTCTCCTTGCCCGCGCTCCTGCGCCGGGCCCAGCTTTCTCCTCTGTTATCACACCGCGCCCCTCCCGGCAGCAGCCCCCGGCGCCGGCCCTTTCATGCGAAGCTCTTCCCATCATGTCCTCTCGCCTCTCTGCCCTGCTCCTCGCGGCCTTGCTGCTCTCCCCACGCCTCGCCTCTGCCACCTGCGGCACCTCCTGCCAGGGCGACCTGATCGATGCCACCTGCACCCCGCTCGCCAAGGATGACCAGGGCGCCCAGCCGCTGCAATCCGGTCAACCCGCGCTGCTGGCGGTCCGGTGCTCGACCAAGTGCTGCGCCCCCGGAGGGCCTTGCTCCGACTCCCCTGACCCGATCGAGGCCAGCGCCCTCTCTCTCCGCATCGCCGACCAGCCGGTGGATACCACCTTCACCCCCCAGTCTTCCCCCGCCTGCGAGGGCTCCCAGGTCTTCTCCTTCACCCTCATCCGGGAGGCCGGCGCCACGGGCCAGCTGCTGGCCCAGGAGCCCAAGTCTCCCGGCAACGTCATCCTCACCTCCTTCATCGTCGAGCCGGGGCCGGGGGCCGGCGGTGCATCCGGAAGCTCCGGACAGAGCGGGGCCGGCGGAGGTTCCGGAAGTTCCGGACAGGGCGGGGCCGGGGGATCATCCGGAAGTTCCGGACAGTCGGGGGCCGGCGGGTCCACGAGCCCGACGGACCAGGAGGCGGACGGGGGCTGCAGCTGGGGGGGGAGCCCCGGGGGCGGGGGGTGGGCGCTGGCGCTGGGGCTGGCGTGGCTGCGCTTGCGGCGGCGGCGGTGAGCGGGGATGCGAGGGGCGCGGGGCTCCGCGGTCTGGCTCTGGGTGCTCTGGATCTACGTGGCGCCGCTCTGCGCGCCGTGGCTGATCCTTTACGGGGTGAACGCCACGAGCCCCTCGGTGGAGCTGGTCCGGGGCGCCCTCCCGCGGGAGGGGCGCCGGGAGGATCGCTGCACCTGGGCCTGCCACAACCATGGCTGCAGCCATCGACCCCGGCTCCCTGCGGTGCTCACCGGAGACGCGTACCTCTTTGGCGGGACGATCCGGGGGCTCTTCGCCCTGGGGCGCGCCTTCTCGCCGGACCGGGCGCGGGGCTACGGGGCGGCGAACCTGCTGGTGTTCTGTTTGCTGTGGCCGGGGTTGATGTACGGCCTGTGGGTGGTGTTCTGGCGCCAGCGCCGGGCGCTCCGGGCGCTCCGGGCGGGGGGGCGCAGATGACGCGCCTCGGGACGGCGATCTACGCAGCCTGCGTGGATTTCTTGCTCCGGGTCGCGGGGCTGCTCGGGGTCACCTACCGGGACGCGAACGCGCTGCTGTTCTTCGTGCTGTGGCCGGCGGTCACGGCGGCGCTGCTGGCGGGGGTGCTGTGGCAGCGCAGGGAGCTACGGCGGCTGGGTGCTCAGCGGCGAGCGGAGAGGTACCCGACGTTGAGGGAGAGCTCGAAGGAGACCGAGGACCAGTAGCGCTGGAGGGCGACCTGGAGGTGCTCGATGGCGGCCCCGGGGCCCCGGGGGGCGAGGGCGGCCAGGTGGGGGGCGAGCAGCAGGCGGAAGAGCGGATCGATCAGCAGATCGGCGCCGCTCTCGTAGTCGAGCTTGAGCCGGTGCAAATCGATGTCCACGTCGTAGAAGCCGGCGTCCTCCAGCACCTCGTTCGCCTGCTCGAGGCCGGGGCGCTGCACCACCAGCGTGTTGATCCGGGCCAGGAGGTCGTCATCCTCGATGGCCTCGCCGTGCTCCCGGAGCAGGTCGAGCAGCTCGAGGTAAGAGCCGCGGAGCGGGATCGCCATCAGCAGCTGGCCCCCGGGGCGGAGCAGGCGCCCGGCCTCCTGCACCAGCGGGGCCCAGTCCTCGCCCTGCAGCGCCAGCGAGTAGAGGCTGACCGCGTGGGAGAAGGCCCCCTCGGGGAACAGGGAGGGCAGGGGAGAGGGGTGGTACCCGAAGCGCCCCTCGACGGCCCCCGCGCTGCCCGCGGCGAGGGCGATGGCGTCCAGGGAGGCGTCGAGGCCGACCAGCGTGGAGGCCCCGGCCCGGGCGACCAGCTCCTCGTCGTGGAAGCCGGTGCGGCACCCGAGGTGCACCACCACGGCCTCCTCTTCGAGGGTCATGGGCTCCAGGAAGCGCTCCTCGAAGAGGGCGCGGCAGCGGGGGGCCACCTGGGTATGGAAGATCGATACATCTTCCCCGGAGAGAGGGGCGCCGAGGGCGAGGGTCATTCTTCGGTCCGGATCATATCGCAAGCCTCGGCGGCGAGCTGGCCCAGCTCGGCCTGCTCGCTCTCGCCCTCGTCATCATCGATCTCGACGATGCGGCGGTCGGAGCGGAGGGCCTCGATGGCGGGGAGCAGGTCGGGGTCGCCGCGCTCGACGCAGGCCTCGATGGCGGCGAGGACGCTCTGGGGGTCCTTCTGCTTGAGGAAGAGCTCGAGGAGCTTGACGACGCCGGGCTCGGGGACCTCGTGGAGCACGAAGGGGAGCTCGGAGCGGGCGGGGCTATCGGGATCGAGGCGGGCGAGGGCGCGCTCGACGCCGAGGGCGATCTCCTTGAAGCGAGAGAAGGCCATCTCGGACAGGATCTCGCCGGCGATCTGGCGGACCTCGTCGACCTCGCTGCCCAGGATGTCGATGAGGAGGTCGACGGGCTGATCGCCCTGGAAATTCCCGAGGACCTGGGCGCAGGAGACGAGGCGGACCGCGGCCTCGCGCTGGTCCTGCTCGCGGAGGCCGGCGGCGACGGCGGCGGCGACGGCGGCGAGGACCGCGGAGCGATCGCCCTTGGAGAGCTCGCGGTGGAAGCGGCGCACGGCGCGCTCGGCGTCGAAGAGGGAGGCGAGCTGCTCCGCGGCCGGGGAGGCGGGGCGCGAGGGCGCGGCGGGCGCGGGGCGACGTACCGCGGGGGGGCGGGGGCCCCGGGGGCCCGAGGGCGGTCGATTTGGCTTGTTCATGGGCGGCGTTCGTAGCAAGCCCCCTCCCCTGCGGGAAGGATTCGCTTTGGCCCGCGGTTTCTTCCCCATGCAACCCGCCGTGCGCGCCTGCCTGGCCACCGCGGCCCTCGCGGCCCTCTCCGGGGCTTTCCCCGGGCGGCCGCTGCTGCGCCGGGTCCAGCCCCGGGCGGCCCCCTCGGCCTCCGCCTCGGCGGGGCCCCTGGCACCGGTCGCCGCCCCTTGCCCTTCCGGGGCGCTGCCCGACGGCGACGGCTGCGTGCCCTTCGCCCAGGCGCAGGGGGGCGAGCCCCTCGAGGCCCGGAGCAACCAGCACCACGATCGGCGCGGCCAGCTCCGGGTCTACGACCAGATCCCGCGGCACCCGGAGCGCCCGGAAGACTACGGCGCCTACCGCTACCCGATCCCGACCCCCGAGGGGGGCAAGCTCGCCGTCAGCGGCTTTGACCTCGATCTTCCCGACGAGCAGCAGCGCCGCGGCGCCCACCTCAAGGCGGTCGGTCACGGCGGCGTCGACCTGGCGGCCCCCCGGGGCACCGGGGTCCAAAACCTCCCCCTCGAAGGCCAGGAGGGGGATACAGAAGTTCTCTACATCGGGGAGCTCTTCGGCCTCTCGGTGGTGACGCGGCACCGGCGCCAGGAGCACGGCCATCCCAGGGAGTACCTGGTGATCCACGGCCACCTCGACCGCGCGGCCCCGGGGCTGGAGCGGGGGCAGCGGCTGGCGCCGGGGGCGCCGCTGGGGCAGGTGGGGGACAGCGGCAGCGAGGGCGTCGTTCACCTGCACCTGGAGATCCGCCGCGTGCGGGACGGCGTCGACGCGGCGACCTTGCCGGCCGGCAAGATCGCGGCGAACGATCGGACCATCGCCGTCGACCCGCGGAACCTGCTCCCGCTGCGCTGAGGGCCCCTGGGCCGTCGGTCCGCCGGCACCTTCCGACCGGAGAGGCCTGCAAACCGCTTGCGGGGGCCAGGGCCAGGCCGTACCACCGAGGCTCCGTGGACGCCTCCCTTGTGCCCCCCACCGACGCGCAGCGAAGAGCCGAGCTGCGCGGGCTGTTGCTCCGGTTGCTGGGCATGATTCTCCTCTTTTTTGCCGCGGTCCTGGCGCTGGCCCGGCTCTACCGGGAGCCGCTGCAGCGCCTGGGCGCCTCTTTTGTCGAGCGCTTTGGCCTCGGGGGGCTCTTCGCGGGCACCTTCGTCGCGGACGCCTTCTCGTGCCCGATCCCTCCGCAATTTTACCTGCTCACGGCCATCACCAGCGGTCGAGATCAGGCGCTCCCGGTGGCGGTGATCCTGCTGGCCTCGGTGCTGGCGGGGCTCACCGCCTACGCGCTGGCGGGCAAGCTGGTGCACGTTGCCTTCTTTCGCCGCCTGCTGGAGCGCACCCAGGCGGG
The DNA here is from genome assembly GCA_025453595.1 of Polyangiaceae bacterium. GTDB lineage: Bacteria > Myxococcota_A > Polyangia > Polyangiales > Polyangiaceae > JANWXX01. Next base: position 9,967 of record JALOQB010000010.1, on the reverse strand, counting down.
GGTCGAGCGGGTCTTCCGCCGCTGGGGCCCCTGGGCCATCGTCATCGCGGGCTTCTCGCCGCTCCCCTACTCAGGCCTCTGCTACACCGCGGGCCTCTACCGCATGCCCCGCCGGCTCTTTGGCCTCTTTCTCCTGCTCCGGGTGCCCCGCCTGCTGCTCTACTACGCGGCGCTGAGGGCCGGGTGGGCCTGGTAAAAAAAGTGCTTTACAAGACGTACCTCGGGCGCTAAGTTCTGCCCTGCCTCTAGCGAAGGTGGCGGAATGGCAGACGCGCTGGATTCAGGTTCCAGTGTAGCAATACGTGGGGGTTCAAGTCCCCCCCTTCGCACAACGTCTCAGACCCACAGGACAAACCGTTTCCTCCCAAAGGAGAGCGAACGGCTACCCCTGTGGACTGACCGACTGGATTGTTGACCAGAATCCCTTCAACAGACCGCAGTTCCTTGAGGGATCTTCGCATGTGGTCCGCAGCTTTGATTCCGGGCCTCAAGAAAGAGACCGTCCGCCTCTACAAACTTGGTGATCGTTCCATCCCTCAGGTTGCCAAGGATCACCAGGACCCCTCAGATCAGCAGATCGTGGCGGATGACAGCAGACCACCCGGGCCCGCTCTGACTGTCATGCTCAGGGCGTCACTCTACAGCCCGTGAATGGGGAACCGCTTGCCGTCCACGACGGCGTGGATCTCCAACTCGCACCCGAGGGCTGCCAGGTACCGACGCAGTGCCGAGAGCTTGTGGTCGTCAGCCCCTTCGAACAGCGCGACGGCGCTTTGGGTGAGGTCGCTATTCAGCGCGACTTCCGACTGGGTCTTGCCGAGAAACTTGCGCAGCTCTCGCAGGCTCACCGTTTGCTCGTTGGCCCGCGCCTCTTTGAGAGTGGTCGGGCGCTCAAGATTGTGGGCGAGTGCGTACAGCGCCTCCGTAGCGATGCCCACGTCCCCACCAGGCCACTCCACGGCACCGAACTCCACGATAGCGCCGCGGAACACCGCCTCGTCTTGCAGCTTGAGGAATGGCTTGCGTTGCACGTGGGTGCTCATGTCGACCTCGCCCCGAGTTCCGTCCGAAAACACCACTGCGAGCTTGAAACCAGCAAGAGTCTGGACTTCCTTGACTCGAATCGTTGCCATCTTCTTATCCTTGTACTGGCCTCCGTGGCCGGGTCCTCTGCTGCTGGCCTCCGTGGCCAGGTTCTCTGCCGCTGGCCTCCGTGGCCAGGTTCTCTGCCGACTGTCAGGGGTTCAGATCGTCCCACTTTGCTTGGACATCGGCTCTGTTTTCGTCGAGCCACGCCTGAACCTGCCTGAGCTGCTTGGACGGAATGTACCCCTCCAACACCTCGCCCGAGGTGATGATGATCAAGGCGCTGTCGTCGCTGTAGTAGGCGTGAACGTGCGGAGGGTTGTGGTCATCTGCGTAGATGCAGATGACGATTCCGTTGAACGTTGCGAGGCGGGGCATGAAAGCTATCATTAGCTCTGGCTAATGCTGCGTCAAGTGATTTTACTATTTCTACATGAATCTTCTTCAAAAGATGGCCCGATTGGAGCAGGCCTGTGCCAGGCAGACCCCTGCTCTTGTCATGACGCATCGCGTTTGTTCACGAAACTCCCAGGCGCTCTGGGTCAATTTTCGCGCCTTCGCGAGTGTTGATCGTCCCTATCCCGGCCCACCCGGGGCTCGCAGGGCTTCTCTCCACCTCCTCACCAACCCCTCTGACGCGGCGCACCTGTCGAGCGTCGGCACAAAGAGGCCTGGTAGAACCTGCTCAACCGCACCGATCCACCCCAGGGCAAGGTTGTCAGTTCGTTCGGGATCGAAATGGGCACCGACGGCGCGGCTCGCGAGGTTCTCCCGGAGATCCTCGACCTGGTGGGCTAGCTCCCTGGCTCCCGGCGTCGCTGATGGCTCACGGCGCCCCGACTCCGCCGGCCTTGAAACCGTCAACGACCTGATGGGCTCCTCGTCAACTTCTGGCGCTCCCTCAAGATGCGCCCTGACGAGGTTCCCCACCGCGTCTGCTTCCTGCCCTCCGATTTCGACATGCGCGTGCGACATGCGTGGCTGCGCAGGGCGAAGGGGTATCGCTGGTGGGCGGGCGCTGCTCGAGGAGCCTTCGGTGCTCCCCGGAGGCCTCGCGCCGGGGCTACTCCCGACGCTCGACGATCCGGGCCCCTCCAGCACTTCATCCACCAGGACCAGACGTGCTCCGCATCGATGAAGCGCTGGACGCGCGTCTCTTCAGGCTCGTCCAGATGCTTGGTTGCGGCTCTTGCCATGGGCCACCCCTGGTGAGCGGGGGGCGGTGTAAAAGGTTCCTGAACAGATCCCGCTGAGATCTATCCTTATGTTCCGTGGTCGCCGACCAGAATCCCGAACGCAAAGGATGTTTCAGGGGGGTGTTGACGAAATTTCTTGACACAAATGCCGCGGGAATCGCGATTTGTGGGTGTATTTATACTCCGGCGTGGCGATACGTAAAAATTCAAGTCCCCCCATCTCAAACAAAAAAACCTCGACAGGTCTGTCGGGGTCTTCTTCGTTTTTGGCATGATGAACGGCAAGGTGGTGGTGATCACGGGGGCCGGTGGGGGGATCGGTCGGGCGGAAGCGCTGTTGTTTGCGAGGGAGGGGGCGAAGGTGGTGGTGAACGATCTCGGGGGGGCCCGGGATGGGACCGGGGCCTCGGGGTCCGCGGCGGAGGCGGTGGTGGCCGAGATCCGGGCTGCCGGGGGCGAGGCGGTGGCGAATCACGACAGCGTGGCGAGCGCCGCCGGGGCCCAGGCCATCGTCGAGGCGGCGGTGAAGCATTTTGGCCGCGTCGATACCTGGATCAACAACGCGGGGATCCTCCGGGACCGGACGCTGCTCAAGCTGGAAGAGTCGGACTGGGATGCGGTGATCGAGGTGCACCTCAAGGGGTCGTTCCTGTGCACCCAGGCGGCGGCCCGGCAGATGATCAAGCAAGGGGAGGGCGGCCGCATCGTCAACACCACCAGCGTCTCCGGGATGCTGGGGAATTTTGGCCAGATCAACTACGCGGCGGCCAAGGCGGGGATCTACGGGCTGACGCGCACCGCGGGGATCGAGCTGCAGAAGCACCGCATCACGGTCAACGCCCTGGCCCCCATCGCCAAGACCCGGATGACCGAGGACCTGCCGATGTTCCAGCACACCAGCTCCCTCACCCCGGAGCACGTGGCGCCGGCCGCGCTGTTCCTGGGGTCAGACCTCTGCGGCGACCGGACCGGGTACGTGCTCGCGGTCGCCGGGGCCCGCATGTACGCGTACAAGGTCGTGGAGACCGACGGGAAATTCAAGGACGACAACCAGGCCTGGACCGCCCAGGAGATCGCCGATCACTGGGAGGTGCTCCTGCGGGTCCGGAACTGACCTCGCCTCGCCGGGCTGGCGGTACCCCGGGAAGCATGTAAAGTTCCAACGGTTCCCATGGAGCAGCGGCCAGACCCCACGGTTCCAGCCCTCCTGTGGCTGTGCGCGGCTGCGGTCGTTCACTATTCCAGCTACCAGGGCGCCTCCACCGTCGCCGAGATCGGCCACGGCAAGGGCGAGCTGCGCCAGTTTGCGGCGGCGGCTCGCAGCCTGGTCAAGGGGCCCGAGAACGCGATGGAGGTCACCTTCGTCGACCCCACGGCGCCCGAGCTTCCCCCCACGCCCCAGACCGCCCAGACCACGCCTCCGCCTCCGCCTCCGAAGCCCACCGCCGAGGTCAAGAAGGCGCCCCCGCGCCCCGAAGAAAAGAAGCCTGACGTGCCCAAGCCGGTTGCGCCCAAGCCGGACGCACCGAAGCCGGACGCACCGAAGCCCGACCTGCCCAAGCCGGACGCGCCCAGGCCCCCGGAGCCCCCGCCCGCAGACAAGCGCGTGGCGGTGCAGCAGCACGTCGAGGACAAGAACCAGAAGGACAACCCGGACGCCCGGCACATCGGGGACGACGCCAACCACGTCAAGGAAGAGACCCAGGCGCGGATCACGTCCCACGATCAGAACGACAAGAACCCCTCGCCGGGGACCAACGTGGGGCCCTCCAAGGAGGTCGGGAACGCGGACAAGACCCGGGTGGCAGACAGCGAGGATCGCCCTGGCAGCGACAAGGCTCCCCCTGGCGAGAAGAGCCCGAAGGCGGACCAGCAGCCCCAGCCCGAGCAACGCCCTCGCGCGGCCCCCGAGGCCCGGCCTGCCGCGGCGCCTCCGGGGCAGCAAGGGCGGAGCGGCCCCTCCGAGCCTGCCCGGCCCGCGCCCACCGCGCCCCCCACGCAGGCCCCGCCGGAGCAGAAGCCCGCTGCGTCGCCCGATACCAGGAGCGACCCCAAGGGGAACTACGTGATCAACCCCTTCCGCAGCGGCGAACCTTCCCCCTCCGCCTCGGCCAGCGCGGGCCCCGTGCCCACGGCCAGCGCCCCGATCTACACCCTGCCCAAGCTGGGCGGGATGCCTGGCCCCAAGGGCGGCGTGAACTTCAACCTGACCCCCGGCGCCGCCATCGCGGCCATCGGCGCCGAGAACCTCAAGCGCGAGCGCGAGGCCGACGGAGAGCGCAGGAAATCGGCCCACCGTGGCAACTGGAAGGCCTCGCCCATCGACAAGTGGCGCGCCTCCATCGAGAACTACGTGGCCAGCGTGAAGGCCGGCAACACCACCGCGCTCAACACCGCGCGGGTCCCCTTTGCGACCTTCCTCAACCACATCCACAACCGGCTTCACCCGATCTTCGCCGACGATTTCCTCTGGTCCCTCGACAACCTGCCCAAGGATCACCCCCTCAACCGCAAGCTGGCCACCTCCCTCGAGGTGGTCGTTGACGGGGAGCATGGCCGCATCGTTCGCATGGGCATCACCCGCACCAGCGGCGTCACTGCCTTCGATATCGCCGCCCTCGACGCCATGGAGCGCGCCTCCGGTCGCGGTTTTGGCAAGCCTCCGCCGGCCATCCTGTCCCCCGACGGCAATGTCTACCTCCACTGGGAATTCCACCGCACCCCCGAGATCGCCTGCACCACCGGCAACGCCCGTCCGTTCATCCTGAAGGGGCCACCGGCAGGGTCGAACCCGACACCGCCTCGCGCTCCGGAGGTGCCAACCGAGCGAGGCAAGGCGGGTCAGGCGCCGGGTGTCACGCAGGGCAAATCAGGATAAGACGCCGGGGATGCTTCCGCCATTCGAGCCGCTGCCGTGGGTGCGCTGGCTGGGCCTCTGGGTGGCGCTGGCCGCGCTGCTGGGTCGAGGTCTGGTGCCGGGGCTCCAGGGGCTGGCGCCGGAGCGAGTGATCCTGGTGCTGAGCGTGGTGGGAGGGCTGCTGAGCCAGGGGCTGTTGCTGGCGCTGGTGGCGTCGCTGGTGCGCCTGACCTCGGTGTTGCTGAGGGTGCCGGCGCTGCCGCTGGCGTACCGGATGGGGGTGACGGCGCTGGGGGGCCTGGTGCTGGGGCTGGCGACGCCCGCGAGCATGACGCGGCTGTCGCCGGTGTTCAGCGGGGTCCTGGCGCTGGTGGTGGCGCTGACGGCGCTGGCGGGGGCGGCGCAGGCGCTGCAGGTGCGAGGGGCGCGGGTGCTGGGGTTGCTGCTGGCGCTGGCGGCGGTGGGGGCGCTGACGCGGCAGACCTCGCAGACGCTGCTGCTGGCGGGGGGCGCCGGGGCGCTGAGGCAGGTGGCGCTGGCAGGGGTGTGGGTGGGGCTGGGGGCGTTGCTGGTGCAGGGGGTGCTGGTGCTGGTGGGGCTGCTGTGGCTGTCGACGAGGCGTTCCCGGTGGCTGGCGGTGTTGACGCCGGTGTGCTCGGCGGCCGCGATGGGGGTGGCCTGGCTCGCGGATCTGGCGCTGAACCAGCAGCTCTCCTCGTGGAGAGCGGTGCTCGCCCGGGCAGCGCAGCAGTACCTGGTGGCGCCGTCGCTGCCGGTGCCGGTGGGGCTGCGGGTGTTCCTGTCGGTGAGCTCCTTGCTGCTGGGGGTCCTGGCGTTGACCCATCGCCGGGAGCCGCCAGCGGTGGTGGGCTCCTTCGCGTTGCTGATGATCGCCGGTCTCGATCTGGACGTCCCACTGTGCGCGCTCAGCGTGGCGGTGGGGGCGCTGGTCGCGACCCTGGCGGCGCACGACCCGGAGACCCATCGCCACCCGGTGCGCTACGATCTGCAGGGCTGAGGGGCCCCGGCGCCCGTGTTTTTCTGGCGAGGGCCCCCGGGCTGGTAAGATGCTCCGGATGAGCAAGATCGCGGTCATGGTGATGCTGGGTGGGTCTCTTCTGGCGTCCGGGTGCTGCAACGCGGTGTCCGAGAAGATCGCGGAGAAGGCCGCCGAGAAGGTGGTGGAGAAGGCGGTGGGCGGGGATGCCACGGTGTCCAAGGGGGGGGTCTCGGTGAAGACCGACAAGGGCTCGATCACCGCCGGGGCCTCGGCCAAGCTGCCCGACAACTGGCCCAAGGATGTTCCGCTGATCGCGGGGGCCAAGATCGTGTCGTCCATGGCGATGGAGGCCAGCAGCGTCGTCTCGTTCCAGAGCTCGATGATGCCGGAGCAGATCGTGGCTTACTACAAGGCGTTGCCCGGGTGGTCCCAGGTCAGCAACATGGATACCCCCGAGATGAAGATGCTGGTGCTGCGCAACGGCCAGCGCAACCTCAGCGTCACCGCGAGCCGCGAGGCCGGGGGGGCGCTGTCGCAAGGGCAGGTCACCCACGGGGTTGCCAACTGAGGGGCAGACCTGCCTCCCGTCGGCGGGTACGCAACAATGAGCGGGGGGTGACACCCGTGTCATACCCCCTCCTGTTTTCCTGAACAGGGCGGCCTCGGGCGCATCTCTGGGAATGCGGCTCGACTCTTGCTAGGCTTGCTCGGGGCTTTTTGCCTCCCCCCGTTCCCTCGAACGAGAACCACCATGACCCAAGCTTTGCCCCCCCCGATCCCGGACGAAGACCTCGGGGCTGACGCCTCCGGGGGGGATTCTTCCGGCCCTGTGCCCGTGGACTCGGCGCCGAGGAACAACGAGTCGGTGCCCCCGCCCCCGAAGGCCCCGGACCCTTACCTGAACACCACGATCGACGGTCGGTACCGCGTCGAGTCGGTGCTGGGGGAGGGAGGGATGGGGGTGGTGTACGCGGGGCGCCACAAGGTGATCAACAAGAAGGTCGCCATCAAGGTGCTGCGGGGCGAGATGTCGCGGGACCGGGAGATGACCGAGCGGTTCCTCCAGGAGGCGCGCGCCGCGTCGAGCATCGGCCACCCGAACATCATCGACATCAGCGACTTCGGCACGATGCCGGACGGCTCGGCCTACTTTGTGATGGAGTTCCTGGAGGGGCGCTCGCTGGCCAGCATCCTCCAGGAGATCAAGCCGCTGCCGCTCAAGCGGCTGGTGCACGTGGCGAAGCAGGCGGCGGAGGGGCTGCAGGCGGCCCACAGCCAGCAGATCGTGCACCGGGATCTCAAGCCCGACAACGTGTTCCTGATCGACCGAGGGAGCGAGAAGGATTTCGTGAAGATCCTCGACTTTGGCATCGCCAAGGTCGCCAGCAGCAACACGAACAAGCTGACGCGGGCGGGCACGGTCTTCGGGACGCCCCACTACATGAGCCCGGAGCAGGCCGCCGGGGCGCCGGTCGATCACCGGACCGACATCTACGCCCTCGGCGTCATCATGTACGAGCTGGCCTCGGGGCGCGTGCCCTTCGACGCCGACAACTACATGGGGATCCTGACCCAGCACATGTACAAGGCGCCGGTGCCGATCCGGGTGCTGGTGCCGCCGCCGTCGAGCGATATCCCGCCGGGGCTCGAGGCGATCATCCTGAAGGCGCTGTCGAAGAAGCCCGAGCAGCGTTACCAGCAGATGTCCGAGCTGGCCGAGGACCTCGCGCGGCTCGACCGGGGCGAGATGCCCCTGGCGGTGAGCGAGATGATGTCCCGGTCCGGCGCGTTCAATGTGCCCGCCGATTACTTCAACCAGTCGGCGGTCTCCGGGGTGCTGTCGGCGACGCCGCCCACGCAGCAGCGTCGGTGGGGCGTCATCGCCGGGGTGACCGGGGTCCTGGCGGCGGTCGGTATCGTCGCGGCCATCCTGGGGCGCGACACCGAGACCGCGGCGCATCCGGCCCCTTCCGCATCGGCGGCGCCGGTCGAGACCGTGGCCAAGACGCCGGCCCCCAGCGCCACGGTGGCCCCCCCGCCGGTTGAGCCGGTCAAGATGAAAGAAGTGCTGCTCGCGGCGCTCCCCCCTGACTCCGAGGTTTTTCTTGATGACAAGAGCCTCGGCAAGCCGCCGGTGAAGGTGCAGGTCCCGGAGGGCAAGACGGTGCGTATCGAGGTCCGTCACACCGGTTATGCCCCCCGGCAGGTCGATCTTGATGGAAGCAGCGACAAGCTCACCGTGAAGCTCGAGCGCGCCAAGGTCGGGGTCGGCGCCCCCGTCAAACCCCCCGTGACCGTCAACGGCAAACCCCCGCCCCGCCCCAAAGGCGGCGGTGACATCGTCGATCCCTGGGCAAAATTAGTGAGCCACCCCGAGCCAGCGCTGCGCAACGAGCAGCTCCGTCTTTCTCTTGAAGAGGCCCTGTCCCGCGGCGCTCCGCAGCGATTCTTCTCGCTGCTGGGGCGCCACGGAGGTCTCCCCGGTCCTCGCCCCAACCTCGACCTCGCCGCCGCGGTCGGCGACGAGCTGGCCAGCCACCGCGCCCACGCCCAGCGGCTCCTCGACACGATGGCCCGGCTCGATGAGCGCGAGGCGCCGGGCCAGAGCGCCCAGGCCTTCCTGCTCGTGGTGGCCGCGCAGACGCTGGGGTCCCGCGTCATGGTAGGCCACGAGGTCGAGCGCTCGTGGGATGGCCTCCAGGAGCTCGCCGGTGACCCCCGCAAGGTCGCCCGTGACGGCGTGGTCGCGGCCCTGGAGCGCCTCGGGGTACGGCTCGGTGGCGCCGCGCTCCTCGAGCGCCTCGCCCCCTGGACCGACGGCTTTCTCCAGGGCGCCGTGGCCCTCGAAGCCCTCGCCCGCAGGCCCGTCCTCGACCGGACCCCCCACGAGGCGGTCCCCCTGCTCGAGGCGCGCCTTGACGAGCTGATCGCCCTCGCTGGAGAGGCCCGCCGCGCCGACGAGCGCACCCAGGGGCGACGCCGGCTCCTCGAAGCCATCGCCGAGTTCATCCCCCCGCTGGTGGCCCGCCACCAGTCGCTGCTCCCCTGGCTCCAGCGCTGCCTGACCACCCAGCAGCCCGAGCTGCGCGACGCCCTTGAATCCTGCATCCCCGCCCTCAAGCGCCTCTCGCTGACGGACGAGCTCCTCGACCCCCTCCGGCAGTCCCTCGACGGCAGCCGCCCCGCGCTCCGTGACCCCACCCACTACAAGGGCCCCACCCGCGGCCGCGGCCGCAAGGCCCAGCGCCGCGAGCAGCGGCGCTGACGGCGCGGCAGGCCCGGGGCCGCGGGGGCACCGCGTCGAACCTTCAGCGCCTCCCGGAGCCGGAGCGACGGACACGCCCCCCCCGAAGCCCGGCGGTGACCTCGAAGAACTGCTTCCGGAGCCACAGGTGCGCCGGATCGCTGTGCATCCGCTCGTGCCACACCTGCCGCACCGTGAACCCGGGGATCTCCAGCGGGGGCTTCATCGCCTGGAGCCCGGCGCTGTGCTGCTCCACGAGGCGCCTTGGCGCCGTGATCACCAGGTCCGAGCGCTCCACGATCTTCAGCCCCGCGAGGAAGTGGGGCACCAGCAGGGCCACCTCGCGGCGGCGACCCTGGGCCATGAGCAGCGCGTCCACGGACCCCTGGGGCCCCCCTCGCAGGCTGATCACCACGTGACGTAGCCGCAGGTAGGTATCGAGGGAGATGCGCCGGCGAACCTGGGGGTGCCCCTTGCGGCAGGTGAAGACCATCTCTTCCGTGAACAGCACCTGCTGCCGCAGCCCGGTCGTCTCGTCAAAGCTCACCCCCAGCACCAGATCGCAGTCGCCTCCGTCCAGCAGG
>JALOQB010000495.1 GCA_025453595.1 Polyangiaceae bacterium | reverse complement strand
CGTCGAGAACCAGCGCGGGGGGGGGTCGCTCTTCGAGTTTTCCCTCGACCTCCCCGTCGGCGTCGCCTCTCAGCAGCTCATCCCCCTGAACCTGGGCCGCAGCATCCTGGTCATCGAGCCCCACGCCCGGACCCGCGCCTCCCTCGTCCACATCCTCCAGTCCGCCGGCTACCGTACCCTCGAAGCCCACGCGATCCCCGAGCGCATCCCCCTCGCCCAGCTGGCCCTGGTCATCGTCGACTCTTCCCTCGTCACCGAGGCCCTCCTGCAGAGCTGCCGCTCCGCTCCGCTCCCGGTGGCCACCCTGATCCTGACCCCCCTCGCGCTCCGCCATTCGCTGCCTATCCGCGGCGACGCCGTCACCAGCAAGCCCATCCAGCGCGAGCTCTTTCTCCACGCGGTCGCTCGCCTCGTGGGCGATGTCTCCGGAGAGTTTTTCCGGAGTGAACCGCCGGCCCCCCGGCCCGAACACATCCTGGTCGTCGAGGACAACCTCATCAACCAGAAGGTCCTCTCGGCCATGCTACGCAAGATGGGCTATCGCTTCGAGCTCGCGGCGGACGGCAGGCAGGCCATCGAGCAGATCCACAGGCAGCACTTCGATATCATCCTCATGGATTGCTTCATGCCGGTCATGGACGGCTACGAGGCCACCCGCCAGATCCGCGCGACCGAGAGCCATCACCACACCATCATCGCGGTCACGGCCAACGTCCTCGAGGGAGACCGGGAAAAATGCCTCGCTGCCGGCATGGACGACTACCTGGCCAAGCCCGTCGACTCGGCCACCCTCGCCCTTGTCCTCGAGCGTCACTGCCTGCTGCTCGCGGCCCGGCGGGCGCTGTAGCCGCCCCGGCTCAACCGGCGCGCTCGCTGCGCCAGCGGGTGATACGGCGAGGCCAGGCCAGCTCCGGGTCGTCGCGCCGCGCGCGCCACTCGCTCCGCAGGAAGGCCCGGAGGGTCGTCAGCGCCCAGGCCGGGGGTTCGTCAGGCTGAAACGGATCGAGCTGCACCGCGCCATCGGTCGTGGAGACCGTGGCGAGCCCGGTCCAGCGAGTCGAGGCCCCCTGGAGCTCGACCTCGTAGCGAACCCCCTCGCCCTGCCGCAGCATGAGCTCGAAGCGGACCCCGTGGGACGTCACGAGCGGGCCCCGGCGGCGGCCTCTTGCAGCAGGCTGGTGATACGCCGGGCGAAGCGGTTGGGGTCCTCGATGCGCCCGCCCTCCATCAGCACGGTCTGATCGTAGAGCGTCTCGATCCAGTCCTGGAGGCGCTCCGAGCCGGGATCGCTCTCCTGGAGCCGCTGGAGGCTCTGGATCAGCGGGTGCGTGGGGTTGATCTCGAGGATCCGGCGGCTGGAGCCCAGGTCCCGGCCCGAGGCCCGCAGCAGCTGCTCCATGGGGGCGTGGTGGGCCCCCTGCGGCACCACCAGGCAGGCGGGCGAGTCGGTCAGGCGCTCGGACGGGCGCACGTCGACCACCTTGCCCTTGAGCAGGCTCTTGATCTGGGCGCAGAGCGGCGCCACCGCGCCTTCCTGCTTCTTCTGCTCCTCGCCCTTCTCGTCCTCCAGCTTGAGGTCCGCGCGCATCGCGCTGACCAGCTTCTTCTCCTTGTAGGTGGTGAGGGCGTCGACGGCCCACTCGTCGATCGGATCGCTCAGCAGCAGCACCTCGTAGCCCCGCTTGCGCAGCGCCTCCAGGTAAGGGCTGGCGGCGACGGCCTCCCGGCTATCCCCGATGGCAAAGTAGATGTCTTTCTGTCCCTCGGGCATGCGGCTCACGTAGTCGGCCAGCGAGGTCAGCTCGTCGCCCCGGGTGGAGGCGAAGCGAGAGAGCTCGGCGATCCGATCGCGGTACTCCCCGTCGGTCGCGATCCCCTCCTTGAACACGGCGCCAAACTCGGACCAGAAGGTCAGGTAACCAGCGGGATCCTCCTGTGCCAGCTCTTCCAGCCGATCCAGCGCGCGCTTGATCACCTGCTTGCGGATCGTCCGCACCACCGACGAATCCTGGAGGAGCTCGCGGGACACGTTGAGCGGCAGATCTTCCGAGTCGACCACGCCCCGGACAAAGCGCAGCCAGGGCGGCAGCAGCTCGTCGCAGTCCTCCATGATGAAGACCCGCTTGACGAACAGGTGCAGGCCCCGCCGCCCCTGGGCCTGGAACAGATCCATCGGCGCCTTGCGGGGCAGGAACAGGATGCCGGAGAACAGCAGCGTCCCCTCGATCTGGAAGTGCGCCTGGGCCAGCGGCGCCTCGAAATCGTGGGTCAGGTGCCGGTAGAACTCGTCGTACTGGGCCTGCGTCACCTCCTTCGGTGACCGCTGCCACAGCGCGCTGGCCTTGTTGACGGCCTCGAATTTCCCCGCCTGCTCCCCCTCGGTCACCCGGAGCTGGATCGGGTGGCTGACGTAATCCGAATAGCGCCGCACCAGGCCCCGGAGCTCCCAGTCTTCCAGGAATTTCTTGTGCTCTTCCTTGAGGTGCAGCACCACCGCGGTCCCCCGCTCCACCCGCTGCGCCTCCTCGATGGTGAACGACTCCCGGGCGTCGGAGGACCACCGGTACGCCTGCCCGTGCCCCGCCGCCCGGCTCACCACATCGACCCGGTCTGCCACCAGGTAGGCGCTGTAAAAACCCACCCCGAACTGCCCGATCAGGCTCGGCTTGTCCCCGCTCTGGAGCTGCTCCAGAAACGCCCGGGACCCGGAGTGGGCGATGGTCCCGAGGTTCTGCACCAGCTCCTCGTGGGTCATCCCGATCCCGGTGTCCTCGATCGTCAAGGTCCCCGCCTCCGCGTCCGGGATCAACCGGATCTCCAGCGGGGTCCCGTCGGCGGTCAGCTCAGGCTCGCGGATGGCTCGAAATCGCAGCTTGTCGATGGCGTCCGAGGCGTTCGAGATCAGCTCCCGGAGGAAAATTTCTTTGTTGCTGTAAAGAGAGTTGATCACCAGCTTGAGGAGCTGGCTCACTTCTGCCTGAAATTTGTGGGTTTCGCTCATGGATGGGGCCTTGCAGAGGTCTCGCGCAGGCGAGGGAAATCACTCGCTCTGGCCCCGTCAACCCCGGGCGGTTCAGCGAGCGGCGAGGGCCCGGGCGTAGGCTTCCATGGTGGAGCGGAGGGCCTGCTCGATGGGTCGCAGGGAGATCCCGGCGTCGGCGAGGCGCTGGCTGGCGAGGATGCAGTTGGAGCGAGCCTTGGCGGCGAGGCCCCGGGCGACCAGCTCTTCTTCGGGGATGAGGTGGGTCTGGTGGGTGGGGTCGACCAGCTCGCGGTAGAGGGCGAGGAGGTCGCGGTGGCGCAGGGTGCCTGGGTTGGTGACGTGGAAGACGCCGGTGAGGCGCCGCGCGGTGAGCTGGCGCACCACGTGGATGAGGTCTTCGACGACGGTGACCGAGTTCTCGACGTCGATGACCTGGGTGTAGCGGGCGAGCTTGGTGATGAGGTTGCGCTCGCCGGGGTGGTCGTCGATGGGCATGCGGAGCCGGGCGATGCCGACCCCCGGCAGCCGGGAGAGGATCAGGTCGGCGGCGTACTTGGTGCGGGAGTAAAAGGCGGAGGGGTTGGCGTGGTCGTCCTCGCGCCAGCCCCCGGGCTGGGGGGAGGGGCCGTAGAAGATGCAGCC
>JALOQB010000209.1 GCA_025453595.1 Polyangiaceae bacterium | reverse complement strand
CGGAACCCGGGGAGGTCGGCGCCAAGGGAGAGCAGGTCTTCGAGGCCATCGAGGGGAGGCAGCGGAGCGTCCTCGGCGAGCCACTGGTCGAGGGCGCGGCGCAGGGGTTCGACGGCGATGGTCCGCTGGAGGACCTCGCGCTCCAGGGCCCGATCCAGGATGAGCTGGAGGCCCTCGTCGTGGAGGCCAAAGGCCACCAGGGGCGGCACCGGGCCCGTGCGGATCCGGGCCGGTACCTCGGTTTCGTCGGCGTCCTCGAAGGGGTGGTAGAGGGTGAGCGCGACGTAGAGGGTGAGGGCCAGCGCCCAGGTGTCGTCGGCAGGGGAGGGGCGGTGGGTGCGCAGCCGCTCCGGAGAGCTGAACTCGGCGCGATGCGGGGGGCGCACCAGGGCCCCCGGCTGCGCGGCGTCGTCCCCGGAGATCTGCCACGCGTCGGGGCAGAGCGAGCCGTGGACCTTGCCCTGGAGGTGCAGCGCCTCCAGGGTGCGAGCGGCCCGGATCACCCAGCGTACGGCGGCTCGTGGGTCGAGGGGCCCTTGGCGAGCGAGCCAGGTCGAGAGCAACTCCACGAGGGTACATAAGCGCAAAGCCCCCGGGGCCGCAAACAAGGCGCACCCGCCCGCTTGACGCGGGGCCCACCGCGGCCTCACCTCGGGCTCGATGCGCTGCGCTCCGATGGCCCCAGGATGCCCGCGGTGACCCGGGCGCTCTCGATCGAGGGCCTCTCCGTCGCCCGCGGGTCTATGGATATTCTCTACAATCTGTCGCTGGGGGTGGAGGCGGGGGAGATCCTGGGGGTCTTCGGTCCGTCAGGGGCGGGGAAGAGCACGCTGTTCCAGGCGGTGGTCGGCGAGCTAGGGTACCGTGGGCGCGTGGAGCTGGGGGGGCGGGTGGTGGACCGGTGGCCGGTGTGGAGGCGGGCGAGGGCGGGGCTGGGGTACGTGCCGCAGGGGGCGAGCGTGCTGTTCGATCTGACCGTGCGGGAGAACCTGCGGACCTTCGCGGCGCTGGCGGGGCAGACGCCGGAGCCCGAGCGGTGGGCGCGGCGGGTGGAGCTGGGGCACCGGCTGGACGTGGCGGCCTCGGCCCTGTCCGGGGGCGAGCGTCGGCGCCTGGAGCTGGCGCGAGCGCTGCTGCTGCGTCCGTCGGTGCTGCTGTGCGACGAGCCCTTCGCGGGGTTGAACCCGGGGTCCATCGAGGCGGTGTCGTGCTTGCTGAAAGAGGCTGCGGGCGAGGGGGTGGGGGTGCTGCTCTCCGATCATCACCTGGAGCTGGCGCTGGGCCTGACCTCCCGCGCGGTGCTGCTGCTGGAGGGACGCGTCGCCGTGGAGACCGAGGCGGCGGCCTTCGCGACGCACCCGCTGGTGCTGGAGCGCTACGTGGGCAAGGGGCCTGCCGAGGCGGGGCGCGGCGGGTAGGGCAGGGGGGACCCGGCGGGGGTGGTGTGCCTTGAATTATGTTGCATTGCAGCGTAAGAGGGTGGCCGTCGCGAGGTCCGATCGCCTCGCGCTACCCCGACGAGGATTTCATGGCAGGCGAGAAGGTTGTCGACGTAGTGCTTCCCAGCATTGGCGAGAGCATCGTCGAGGCATCCATCAAGCAGTGGTTCGTCAAGCAGGGCGACGTGATCCGGGCCGACCAGATCATCGTGAGCATCTCCTCCGAGAAGACCGACGTCGACCTGCCTGCCAACGTGGCGGGGCGGGTCGCCGAGCTCCTCGCGAAGGAGGGGGATACGCTCCCGATCGGCGCGCTGATCGCCCGGGTCGAAGCAGGCGTGACCGAGGCCGCCGCGCCAGCCCCGGCGCCGGCGCCCGCCGCGACCGCTGCCCCGCTGGCATCCCCCTCGGTCCGGCAGCTGGCGCGCGAGCACGGCGTCGATCTGAGCGCGGTGGCGGGGTCCGGCGATCATGGCCGCATCACCCAGGCGGATGTGCTCTCCAAGGCGGCCCCTGCGGCCCCTGCCCCAACCCCGGCTCCTGCCCCTGCTCCTGCGCGCCCGGCCGCGGCCCCCGCCTCCGCCCCCGCGGGATCGACCTTCTCGCTGTCGCTCGGCGGCGGTTTTGGCTCCTTCAAGGCCCCTCCGTACGTGCAGAAGCCCGGCGATCAGATCGTCCCCTTCTCGCGCAAGCGCCGCATCACCGCGGATCACATGGTCTACTCGAAGCTGACCTCGCCCCATGTGGTGACGGTGGCCGAGGTTGACCTCCACGGGGTGATGAAGCACCGCGAGGCCTTCAAGGCCCAGTACAAGAAAGAGGGCGTCAACCTCACGGTGCTGTCCTACGTCTGCCTCGCCACGGTGAAGGCGCTCCGCGCTTTCCCTGGCATCAACGCGCGGGTGCTCGACGGTGCCACCGCCCTCCTCAAGGACATCAACCTGGGCGTCGCGGTCGACGCCCCCGACGGCCTGGTGGTGCCCAACATCAAGCACGCCGACGAGCTCTCCCTCAAGGGGATGGCCCGCAGCATCGGCGAGCTCGCCGCCCGCGCCCGGGACAACAAACTGATGCCCGATGACTTCTCCGGCGCCACCTTCACGGTGACCAACCCGGGCCCCAAGGGCAACCTCTTCGGCGGCGCCATCATCTCCCAGCCCAACGCCGCCATCCTGCGCATGGGTGAGATCAAGAAGCGCGTCGTCGTCATCGAGGAGAACGGCGAAGATCGAATCGTCATCCACCCGGTGATGTACATTGCCCTCTCCTACGACCATCGCATCATCGATGGTGTCCTCGGCAACGACTTCCTCTGGACCATCGCGGATCTGCTGCGAAAAGGTCAGTTCGAGGCCTGAGCGCCCCCCGGAGGGCAAAGCTGCTACCATGGGGGGACCTTGAGCAGCGACGACCTCCTCACGTTCCTGCGCAGGCTCCCCGGGATGTCTTACTTCCAGATCCTCGGGCTGCCCCATCGCTACGCGTCTCCTGCCGAGGTCAAGCAGGCCTTCCACGCCCTCGCGCAGCGGTTTCACCCTGACCTCTTCCATGAAGAAGAAGAGTTCTTGCAGCTCGCCGCGAAGGAGATCTTCAAGCGCGCTGTCGAGAGCTACGAGGTGCTCCGCGACGTCGATTCGCAGCGGCGCTACGTCGAGAAATTCCTCAAGCTCGGCACCCTGAAGCTGCCCCCCGAAGAGTTCAGCCGCCGGGCCGCCCGCGCCGCCGGAGGGCGCTCCGACTCGCTGCCTCCGCCGGCCTTCAAGCAAGAGCCCTTGCGCCCCCCCACCTGGGCTGACGAGATGAAGACCGAGGATGGCCGCGAGGTCGCCGAGCGCATCGAGCGCATGATCTCCGAGGGGCGCTACCAGGCAGCCTTGCAGCAGATGGCCCTGCTCACCAGCATCGAGGGCCCCTCCGCCCCCGTCCAGGCCAAGGAGACCTACCTGCGCCGGATGGTCGAGCGCACCCGGCGCTGAGGGCCTCCGACCTCACTTCTTGGCGCAGGCCGACGTGGGGGCGATGACCTTGCAGTCGACGACGGGGCAACAGTCAAAATCATCGCAGTCGATGAACTTGTCGCCGTCGTTGTCCTTGCCATCGCCGCACAGCGCCACGGTGTTCTCTTTCCCGGTGGAGCCGCCGGTGCCGCCGGTGCCGCCGGAGCCCTTGGTGGCGCAGGAGGAGGTGGGGTCAATCGCCTTGCAGTCGACGATGTCACAGCAATCGAAGTCATCACAGTCGACGAACTTGTCGCCGTCGTTGTCCTTGCCATCGCCGCACAGCGCCGCGGTGTTCTCTTTCCCGGTGGAGCCGCCGGAGCCGCCGGAGCCCTTCTTGGCGCAGGCCGAGGTGGGGGCGGTGGCCTTGCAGTCGACGAGGTCGCAGCAGTCGAAGTCTTCGCAGTCGGCGAACTTGTCGCCGTCGTTGTCGGTGCCATCGGTGCAGGCCTGGACCGAGTTCTCGCCCGACCCGGTGGACCCACCGCTGCCGCCGAAGGGATCGCCGCCGCTGCCGCCGCTGCCGCTGCTGCCGCCGGCCCCGCCCTGGGTGTTGCAGACCGTGATCCCGGCCGCGGTGGCGCAGTTGAAGTCCTCGCAGTCCGCGAAGCCGTTGCCGTCGTTGTCCTTGCCGTCGCTGCAGAGGTCGTCGGTGGTCTCGGCTTGCCCGGTGGCGCCGCCGGCCCCGCCGGGCTGCCCCGCGGCCCCGCCCTCGGTACCGCCTGTGCCTGCGCCGGTGCCGCCGGCCCCGGAGCTTGCCCCGCCCGCGCCCGCGCCGCCGGCGCCGCCCTTGCCCGGGTCGATCGCGTCCGGACCGCAGATCTTCGCCGCCGTGTAGCCCTGCGCCGCGCTGTCACAGGCCTGACGGGTCGCGTCCGGGTTGCTGGTGGCGTTCTTTTCGAGGGTGGCGGCCTGCTCCAGGCACTGGGTCTTCGTGCTCTCGATCTTGATGCTGTCGCAGCACTCTTTCAGCTTGCCGCAGACCCCCACGGCGCTCGGCACGTTGAGGTCGCTGCTGGTGCCCGCGTCGTTGCAGGCAAAGAACAAGGCGGCGCCCGAGAGGGCGAAGAAGGACAGGATACGGCGCATCAAAAACAGGTAGCTTTGCCCCCATCCCCCTTCAAGCAAGAAGGCCGTGACATCCCACGAAATCGACGCCCTTCACCCCCCGATGTAAACCCGCTGCACCCGGGGGCCGATGCGGGCCAGCAGCTCGTAGGCGATGGTGCCCCCCGCCTCGGCCAGCTCTTCGGGGCGCAGCTCGGCGCCGTGATGTCGGCCAAAAAGGAGCACCTCGGACCCCTCCCGGGCCTCCGGGGCGTCGCTCAGGTCCACCAGCACCGAATCCATCGAGATCCGGCCGATCATCGGCGCTCGTTGCCCCTCCACCAGCACCCAGCCCCGGTTGGACAGCGAGCGCGGCAGCCCGTCGTGGTACCCCAGCGGGATCACCCCCATCCGGAGTGAGTCTTTTTCTACCCTGTAGGTGGCGCCGTAGCCGACGGTCCAGCCCCGTGGGACCTCACGGATCTGGGCGATCTTGCTGACGAGGCTGACGGCGAGTTCGAGGGGCATGGCCTCGATGGTGGCAGGGGAAGAGGCGACGCCGTGGAGGGCGAGGCCGAGGCGGAGCATGCCGTAGCTGGCCTCGGGGAAGCGGGAGGCTCCGGCGGAGGCGGAAGCGTGGGTGAGCAGCCCCGGGAAGCCCGCGGCTTCGAGGGCGGTGAGGGCGCCGTTGAAGCGGGCGATCTGGAGGCGGGTGAGGTCGTCGAGGGCGGGGTCGTCCGCGGCGGAGAAGTGGGTCATGGCGCCGGTGACGCGGAGCCACCCGGTGGCGCGAGCGGCGAGGGCGAGGGGCAGGGCCTCGTGGGGCAGGACGCCCAGGCGCCCCATGCCGGTGTCGATCTTGAGGTGAACGTCGAGGGGGGTGCCCGCGTGGCGAGCGGCGGCGGCGAGGGGGTCGATCAGGGAGAACGACGACAGCGCCACGGTGAGGCGGTGCCCCGGGAGCTTCGGCGCCTCGTCGGCGGTGACCAGGGTGACCAGGATGGGCAGATCGGTCCCGCTGCCGCGCAGCTGCACCCCCTCGTCGACCGTGGTGACCCCCAGGTAATCCACCGGGATCTGACCGATCGCCTCGGCCACCTCGGCCAGCGCGCTCCCGTAGGCCAGCGCCTTGACGACCGCCAGGATCCGGATGCCCGGGTACCGCGCCCGGAACCGCGCCACGTTCTCGCCCACGGCCCGCAGATCGACCAGCAGGCGGGACGGCGCCATCGCCCCGAAGAGCTCCCCCGCGACCTCGGCGATGCCCTGGGCGCGGCGGCCCTTGAGCAGCACGACATCGCCGGCCCGGGTCACCTCCCCCAGGCGCCGCCCCAGCTCTTCCCGGGAGCCCAGGTGCGTCACCTGCCCCTGCGGGTTCCCCTCCCGGAAGCCCGCCTCCGTGCTCCCTCGCTCTTCTTCTCCCAGCAGCAGCAGGTGCCGGAACCCCAGCTCCGCCGCCGCCGCCCCCACCGCCCGGTGCTCCGCCTCCGCCAGGGTGCCCAGCTCGCCCATGCCGCCAAAGACAAAAAATTTCCGACCGACCGGGGCCAGCGCGGCGGTGGCGCGGAGGGCGGCGCGAACCGAGAGCGGGTCGCTGCTGATGGCGTCGTTGACCAGGGTGACGCCGCCCGGGGAGCGCCACACTTCGAGGCGCGTGGGGGGCGGGGTGTAGCGGTCGAGGGCGGCGGCGATGAGCGGGCCCCGCAGGCCCAGCAGGTACGCGGCCCGGGCCGCCAGCAGCAGGTCGTCGACCAGCTCCGGCGAGCGCGTCTGGAGCAGCAGCTCGTGGGCCTCTCCGTCAAACCGCAGGGTGAGGCGCGTGCCGGCGGGGGTGAGGCGTGGGGCCTCGCTCCAGGGGGGCACCTCGTCGGTCCACCGGGGGTCGCGGAGGTGGGAGGGGGCCAGGGCGCGCAGCAGGGGCGTCGGCGGCAGCAGCGTCCATCCGGGCATGTCGGCGAAGAGCCGCAGCTTCTCGGTCGCGAGGTGGGTCTGATCCCGGAACGAGGCGATGTGCGAGAGGCCGATGTTGGTCAGCAGCCCGTGGTCCGGGGCGAGCATGGCGCGGAGCTGGTCCATCTCGCCCGGCGCGGAGATCCCGGCCTCGAAGACCCCGAGCGGCGCCGACGCGGGGGACTGGAGCAGCGCCAGCGCCACGCCGAGCTGGCTGTTGTAGCTCCCGGGGCTGGCGGCGACGTCGGGGCGAGCCGCCTGGAGGATCCGCGCCAGCGCGTCCTTGGTGATGGTCTTCCCGTTGGACCCGGTGATCGCGACGACCTGCCCCAGGTGCCGCCGCCGGTACCAGGCGGCGAGGCGCTGCAGCGCCGCCAGCGGCGAGGGCACCCAGACCCGCGGGATCACGCCCGGGACCTCGCTGCGCCCCTCGGCCACCAGCGCCGCGACCGCGCCGTTGCGGGCGGCCTCGTCCAGGAAGGCGTGGCCATCCTGGCGGCGGCCCCCCAGCGCCACGAACAGCGCCCCCGGGCGCCGCTGCCGCGAGTCGGTGCTCACCGCGAGCACCCGCGTCGTTGGATCCCCCTGGAGGCGACCCCCCACCAGCTCGTTCAACGTGGCCAGATCGATCATGCGGTTCCGGCCCCGGAGGGCCCCTGTCGGCCCACCCCTCTAGCACCGCGCGCCCCCCGGCGCTCCGTCCTCCTGCGCCCTCACCCCTTCCAGTGGGGCGGCCAGGATTTCTCCACGGAGGGCAGAGCTTCCATACGGGCGAGGTAGGCGAGGGCCCAGGCAGGCCAGCGGTCGCCGAGGCCGTGGGCGGGCTCCCGGTCGTCCACCCGGCGCAGGCCCCGGAGCACGGGGAACGCGGCGTAATCGGCCAGGTTCGGGGTCGCTCCGCCGAGGAAGGGCTGCTCGCCCAGGTGCCGCTCCCAGCGGGCCAGCTCGGTCAGCGCTGCCTCGTGGGCGCGGCCGATGGCCTCGAGGTCGCGCCCCTGCTCGACAGGGCGGAAGAGGGTCTGCACGAAGAGCTCGCGCTGGGTCGGGTAGGCGTAGCAGTCCGCCTCGGCGGCGAGGGCCCGGGTGCGGGCTCGCTCGGCGGCGGTCGCGCCCAGCACCGTGGGGGTCGGGTAGCGGTCCTCCAGGTACTCGACGATGGCCGCCGATTCGTGGATCGCCAGCCCGTCGTCCACCAGCGCGGGCACCTTGCCCCGGGGGCTGATCGCCAGAAACTCCGGGGACTTCAGCTCGGCCTGGTTGAACTGGATCCGGCGGAACTCGTACGCCAGCCCCTTGTGCTCCAGCGTCAGCCACACCTTCCACGCGAAGGGCGAACCGGAGCCGTAATAGAATGTGATCGCCATGGAGGCTGCACCCTAGCCCCTCGATGGCTCCTGTCACCTCGATCTCGCCGCAGGGGCCGGTTCCGAGGCCACCGGGGGGAGGTCTTTGCATACCCACACGCCCGCAGAGCCAGCGGCCCAGACCTCGCGGCCCCGCCCGTGGACCTCCTGGAGGGGCCCCGCGGTGCCCTCGACGAGGGACCAGCGCTGGCCGTCATGGCGGGCGAGGCCCTCGGCTCCGGCGAGCCAGAGGTCGCGGGGCGAGGACCCCCAGAAGCCGCGGGGCTCGCTCACCGGGGCTTGCTCGCTGCTCCAGGATTTTCCGTCCCAGCGGTGGAGGCGCCCGGTGGCCGGTTCGCTGACCCACACCTCGTCGCCCTGGGCCCAGACGCCGCCGGGCTCGCGGAAGGGGGCGGGGGCTCCGATGTCGGTCCAGCGTCGGTCCTCGTCGAGGCGCTCGACGTGGCCAGCGCGCAGGGCCCAGGCGACGCCGTGATGGAGCTCGACGCGGGGGCTGAGGCTGCCCGCAGGCATCTGCTTCCAGCCGGAGCGGCGCTTGATGATGCACCCGTCGTCGATCTTGCAGACGACCTCTGGATCCGCGTGGCCGAGGACGCCCCAGAGGCCCTGCGCCGGCGGGTTGCGGAGTTTTGCCAGCTCGTTGGGCTCCTCGCGCCACTGATCGTTGCGGAAGCGCAGGTAAAGGATGGAGGGGGCCCCGTCGCGGCGCCGTGTGCCCATGAGACGGGGCCGATCGTCGCGGCCAAAGAAGATGCGAGCGGTGTCGCCGCGGTCGGCGTGGATCCGGAGTTTTTCCGGGATCGGGATCCGGCGCCAGGCCCCGCGTTCGTGGATCCAGGGCTCGTCCGAGAGCGCGGCGGCCCGGGCCTCCCCGAGGGCGAGGGAGACCACCGGGGCCTGGACCTCGCGCGCGCAGCGCCCCAGCGTGACCCGCGGCGGGGCCGGCACCACGGGGGGCTGTGCCGCGCTGCTCACCGGCGTCGCGCTGTCCGCGGGCGTCGCGCTGGTCGAGGGGGCCGGCGCCGGTGCGGGGGCCGGGGGGGCAGGTGCGGAGGTGACCGGAGGCGTCGCGGCACCCACCGAAGGCGCAGCGGGAGGGGCCGGAGAGCAGGCGACGAGGGCGCCGCAGAGGGCCAGCTCCAGGCTCAGGGCCAGCAACGAGCAGCGAGGGGAAGGGCTCATGGGAGCCACCCGCCGAAGCATGAAGGGGCGCAGGATGCAACCTGCGTGGTCCGCGCTCCAGGCGCGGCTAGAGCCGGCCGCCGAAGCCCACGGTGTCGGCGCCGTGGGTGGCGGGCCGGGGTGCGGTGGAGGTCGGGGGGGCTGGCGGAACGACGGAGGCCCCTGGCCGGGAGCTGGAGGCAGGGCGGGGTGGCCCCGGAGGCGCTGCCGCGAGGACGGGAGGGGCCGGGGAGCGCGGGGGTTCTGGGGCCCTGGCCGGAGCGTTCACGGAGGCAGGAGAACTCGCCTCTGTTGTTGTGGAGGGGCGCGGGGGGGGCGCGGCCTGGGGGGGGGCAGCTGCCTCCGTCGCAGAGGGGAGCGGCTGGAGGGCCGTGGAGGCACCACGCCGGGAGAGCTGCGTGGAGGCGACCCCCAGGAGCAGAAGGGACGCCGCCGCGATGGTCACCGGGCGGCGCAGGAGAGAACGCGGCAGGGCAGGGCGCGCGGGGGGCGGGGGGGCGGCGCTGGCGGGATCGCGGGTGAGGGTGTTGGGCGCGTCGGTGGGCTGGTTATCGAGGGACGGGGGCGAAGGGGTCGGTAGATCCGCGGTGGCACGCAGATCGGGGCGCTCCAGGATCTGCTGGACCCAGGATCCATCGCGGCCCGCGATGGGGCCGAGACGGGCGGCCAGCTCCCCCACCGTTTGAGGTCGAAGGGAGGGGTCCTTCTCGAGGCAGGCAAGGAGGAGCAGCTCGACCTCCGGGGGAAGCCCGGGGACGAGGCGGGAGGGCGCCAGGGGGGGGTCGGAGACGATGCAGGCCAGCAGCCCCGAGGCGGTGAAGGCCTCGAAGGGCAGGCGGCCGGTGATCAGCTCGTAGAACACGACCCCCAGGGACCAGATGTCCGCGCGGGGATCGACTTGCCGTGGATCGCGGACCTGCTCCGGGGACATGTACGCGGGGGAGCCCAGGGCCGCGCTGGTGCCGGTCAGCGTCGAGGCGCCCGGCGAGGGGGTCTTGGCGATGCCAAAATCGAGGACCTTCACGCAGGGGGTGCCCTCGGGTCGTGTCGAGACGATCAGGTTGGCGGGCTTGACGTCGCGGTGGATGATGCCCTGCGCGTGGGCCTCGGCAAGGCCGGCGCAGGCGTCGAGGAGGTAGCTGGCCGCCTGCGCAGGAGGGAGGGGCCCTTCGGTCCGCAGGAGGTGCGCGAGCGTGGGGCCACGAACGTACTCCATGACGAGGTAAGGGGTGCCGTCGGCGAGGGTGCCCACGTCCGAGACCCGGGCCACGTGCTCCCCCCGGAGCCGTGCCGCGGCCCGCGCCTCCCGGCGGAACCGCTCGATCGCTCCTGCCTCGCCCCCGCGCGCCTCGTGCAGCAGCTTGATGGCAAACACCTCGCCCAGCTCGATGTGCCTGGCCGAGACCACGACGCCCATGCCCCCCTTGCCGAGCACGCGTTCGACGCGAAACTTCCCGTCGATGAGGTCTCCGGAGCAGGGCGATTCGAGCACGTTTCGCTCATGTTCTCCCAACGCCCTTTCCCTGTCGAGGGATGGCCGCCTGGCGTGATAAGCTGGGCGACCTCGCCCGCGAGATGGCCGACGAAACCAGGGACAAGACCGGCACCAACCCAGGCTGGCTCGGGGCCAAGCAGGGCACCGCTGCGCCCTCGCTCCACCCGGCCCTCCACATCGCCTGGTCCCTGGATGAACCGGGTCGCATCGGCGAGTGCGCGGTGCTGCCCCCCGGGAGCCGGGTGCTGGGCCGTGGCGGCGAGCGTCCGGAGGATCCGGCCCCTCGCCTCCTGTTTGCCCGCCGCCGCCCGGGTCCCTCCGGTCCCCCATCGCCGCTGACGGCCCGGGGGGTCTCCCGGGTGCAGCTTCTCATCGAGGCCAGGGGCGGCAGCCTCCAGGTCGAGAACGTGGGCCGGGCCGGGTTGCTCCTCAACGGGCGCCCGATCCGCTCTGGCGCCGCTCGCCCCGGGGATACCCTCTCCATCGAGGGGCAGCTGGTCCTCCTGGTCGATGTGGCCTCCCCTCTCCCTGGCATCCAGGGCCGTGCTGCCCCCGGCTTCCCCCCCAACACCCCCGACCCCCACGGGATCGTCGGCGAGAGCGAGCTTGTATGGAAGCTCCGGGATGAGATCGCCTTCGCGTCGCGGCGTAGCCTGCATGTGCTGGTGCTGGGGCCGAGCGGGGCCGGCAAGGAGCTGGTGGCGCGGGCGATCCACGCGCTCTCGCCGCGGGCGTCGGGGCCGTTCGTGGCCCGGAGCGCGGCGACGCTGCCGGCGGGGTTGATGGACGCGGAGCTCTTCGGGAACGCGAAGAATTACCCCCACGCGGGGCTGGCCGAGCGGCCCGGGCTGGTGGGGGAGGCCCACGGGGGGACGCTGTTCCTCGACGAGATCGGCGAGCTCCCGCAGGAGCTCCAGGCCCACCTGCTGCGCCTGCTGGACGGCGGTGAGTACCACCGGCTGGGGGAAGGTCAGGCGCGCCGCGCGGATCTGCGGCTGGTGGCGGCCACCAACCGGCCCCCCTCGGAGCTCAAGCACGACCTGCTGGCGCGGCTGACCCTGCGGCTCTCTGCGCCGGGCCTCGACGAGCGGCGATCGGACATCCCGGCGCTGCTACGCCACCTGATCCTGCGGCAGCAGCGGCGAGATCCGGGCCTCGTCGAGCCCATCCTCGACCCTGCCACCGGGGAGCCGCGGATCGATCCCGAGCTGATCGAGGCGCTGCTGCGGTACCCCTTCACCACCCACGCCCGGGAGCTGGAGGCCATCGCCCTCGTGGCCCTGGCCCGCAGCCGGCATGGGTTCCTGGCGATGACCGACGAGATCCTGGAGAAGCTCGTCGACCCCCGCCGCGATCCTCCCTCCCCCGATGAGATCCGCGAGGCCCTCGCCCGCGAAGGCAGCGTCACCCGGGCCTTTCGCGCCCTGGGCCTCCCCAGCCGCGACGCCCTCAACCGCCTGCTGAAGAAGCACGGGATCCGCGCCCGCGAGTGACCCGGCGCCCTCGCAGGCACAGCGCCGCCACCAGCAGCCCCGCCCCGCTGCCCCCGGCCCCCACCGGCGCCGTCCGGCAGCCGCAGCCCCCCCCGTCCGCGCTCGCGTCCCCCAGCAGCGCGTCCAGCGGCCCCCGGCCCCCGGGCTGCCCGCTCGCCCCGGATTCACCGCCCTGTCCGGAGGTTCCGGATCCTGCCTCGCCCGCCGCCCCGCCGCCGGCCCCCGCCTGTCCGGAACTTCCGGATGAACCCGCCTCGCCGGCCCCCGCCTGTCCGGAGCTTCCGGATGCACCGGCCTCGCCCGTCCCGCCTTGTCCGGAAATTCCGGATGCACCGGCCTGGCCACCCTGGCCACCCTCGCCGCCAGCGCCTGCTGTCCCGGCCCCCGCGCCACCCTGCCCGGCCTCCCCGGCCGCGCCGGCGTTGATGCCGCCGGAGCCGCCCTCGCCGGCCTGCCCCGCGCCGCCGTTGCCCGCGCCGCCGTTGCCCGCGCCGCCCTGCCCGCTGGCGCCCGCCTCGCCGGCCTGCCCCGCGCCCCCGGAGGAGCCGCCTTGCCCTGCTCCGGAGCCGCCCTGGCCGCCAGCCCCGGCAGACCCGCCCTGCCCGGCGCCGCCCTCGCAGACGCCGAAGGAGCAGGTGCCGGTGCCCCCGCAGGAGGAGCCGTTGAGGACCGGGGCGCAGAATCCGTCCACATCCCCGGTCTCGCTGCCCTTGCAGGACATGCAATCGTCCGGATTGCCCCCGCCGCAGGCGCTGGAGCAGCACACGCCATCGACGCAGGCGAGGCCCTTGGGGCACTCGCTGGTGGCGTTGCAGTCGGAGAAGATGCGGGAGTAGGCCCAGGTGGAGCGGGTCGGGTTCTCGCTGCCACCGCCGGCGGTGACCATGCGGAGGCGCGCGCCCTCCCAGGTGAGGTCATGCCAGGCGCGGCTGCCCGGGCCCGAGAGGTTGATAGTGGTCCACTGGGAGCCATCCCACTCGAAGGTCCCCGGGAGGTACGTGAGCCCGTTGTTCTCGTAGGTGCTCTGCCCGTTGAGGCGGACGACCCGCTCGCGGTGGGGGTCGCTATCCATGGGGCAGAAGCGGGTGGCGATGGTCTCGAAGTTGCCGAGGGAGGTCCAGGAGGAGGCAGTGCCACCCTTCCGGAGGTAGGTGGCAAAGCCGACGTTCTGCTGGTTGTTGCCGCCGCCGTGGAGCAGCATCCCGCCCGAGACGTGGTCGTAGGCCAGCCCGTACTGGTAGTTGAGCATGCCACTCTGCTGCACGGACCACCCGGTGCCGTTCCACTCGAAGACCCTGGTCTCCGGGTTCTGGTTGGTGGTCCCGGAAACTCCATACATGA
>JALOQB010000494.1 GCA_025453595.1 Polyangiaceae bacterium | reverse complement strand
CAGTCCCAATTCGACGTGGCGATGCCCTGGGCCTTCGCGCGGGCGCGGACTACTTCGCGGACCTGCTGGCCCCGGGCCTGAACAACGCGGCCTCCGATGCGAGATGGATCTCGCTCTTGTCGTGGTGCCTGAAATGGTCGCACATTGCGTGGCGAAATGCAGGCGGCGGCGATCTGTCGCGGCGTGAAGTTCAACGCGCGCGGTATGCATGGCTTCGCCCCCTCGAGCTGCTCTGGGTCGACCGTACCCTCGAGGGGGGGCAGGCCACCGGCCAGCTGCGCGGGCGTCGAAGCGTCGAGCGGTGGCATAAGGCCGAACGGCAGCCTCAGAACTTCGCGATGAGCCCCGATCAGTACCGCCGGTACCGACAGGTCGGGACCTACGGAGCCTATCGCGTCGTGCTTCGCGCCGTCCCTGGCCTGACAATGGGGGACGGCTGGACGCCCGCGAATACCGCCCTCCAACTTGCAGGGCTTGTCAATGCGAGCCTCCCCGCTGAGGCGAGGCTGAGACAGGAGCACTTCGAGAACGGCACCAAGTGGGGGCATTGGGTCGAAGACGAGGCGCGGTACTGGGTCACCCATGGCTGGCGCGCTTCTCGAACGAAGGCCGGCATTGGCCTCCTGCCCACACCTGACAACGCGGTCCGCAAGCGCCTTCCTGATCTGGAACGTCGCCTGCTTGAGCCGGTGCTCTTCAGCGTCGAGTCCATACGCCGGGTTACCGTCGAGGCGCTGACTGGCGCAAAGGGCGCGTCCACACATGCCGAGCTTTGCGACGCCCTCGCTGGGTCCACCGCGCTCGCGCAGAAGATCGGCCCGGGGTCACTGGCGCCGCTGCCAGCATTCACCCGCTTTGCGGACGCCTCGATGTACGCAATGCGAGGACTGTGGTCCGACATAAACCGCGACGAGGCGCAGCAGGCGCCCGCCATCGACAAGCTGGCGCGGTCGCCCGAGCTTCGGTCGAGGCTCGAGCTGGTTCGAGAGACCGGTGCCGCGTGGCTTCATGCACCTGGCCGGAGCCTGTTTCCGCACGATCAGGTCATCACGGGGCTGGCCGAGGCCATGCTGGGGGCCAACACCACGATTGACCAGCTGAGAGCCCTCGCGAGGCATCACCTGCAGTTCGGCGGAGGCAGGCGCTGGTTCCGCGAGCAGGCCGGCCGGATGGTTCCGCTCGTGGCCGATACGGGAATCGCCGCGAGCGACTACCGCTTCCGGCTGCGAACGCTCGGTCGACTCGCGGCCCAGTGCGGCGTCGCAAGTATGAATGGCGTACTCGACGCGGTGGAGAATAGCGGGCTCGGGGACGCCTCGCGTCCTGAACCCGATGATGAGGATGGAGACGCGCTATGACGAGCCCGAGCTGGACTGACGTCCTCCCGTCGCCCGTGCCCGGGGGGCGTCTCCATGAGGTTTGGATGACGAGCTTCGAGCAGCCCGATGCCGGCCTCCTCGTCGAGCACCTCCTCCCATCACTTCTCGGCGCGAATCATTCGCTCTCGCAGGAGATCCAAGAGCGGAACCTGTTCTTTGGTGAGCTGGGCAGTGCCCTCGAGGTGCTTCACGACCGGATTACGGTGATCTCGTCGCCACCGCGTGGCGTGCGTGAGGACTCACAGTACCCGTGGCTGTGGCGTTACGTGAGCCACTTCACCGTGGGCGCCAAGGGGCACGCCGTTCAGCACGCGAAGCTCTGGGCGTTCCACTGGAAGGTCGGCGATGAGGAGGTGCTCGAGTTGTATGTCTCCTCGACAAACCTCACGGCACCGGCATTCAAGAGCCAGGTGCAGGCTGGCTGGCGGGCAACCCTCTCGCTCGGGGGCACTTCCTCGCCGAGTACGCGTCGCACGTGGGGGGAATTGATTCCATTTCTCGATGCCCTCGGTGCGTCGGCAGGGGCGGTCGCGGCGACACGAGTCCAACGGCTTATCACGCTGCTCGGGCGTGCAGCCTGTCCATCAGACGTCACCTTCATCGCTAGCTACCCGGGCCGCAAAGGCACCGCGCGTCAGCTTGCAGCATTCGAGCCCTCCGAGATCCACGTACTCACTCCAACGATTGGTGAGTGGAACGCTGGAACACTCGCCGCATGGTGCGCCGACGTCGGGGTCCCCCCGAAGAAGGTCCACCTCAAGTGGATCTCCGAGGTTCATCCATGGGCGGCCACATCGGGCTGGAGGATGTCAAAGCCTAGCTGCGAGCGTCTTGAGGATAGCGGCGTACAGCTCGAATGTGTTCAAGTGGAGGCGCGCCTCACTGAGATGCATCGCGCTGCGGATCTACGTTGGAGTCACGCGAAACTGTACTTGCTCCGCAGCCGCCGGAAGCGCCTGCTTCTGGTGACGTCAGCGAATTGGAGCACCAGTGCATGGGGGGCTGGGCGGACCGCTCCGCGAAACTTCGAGCTGGGTGTGATCTTCGAGTCGAAGTGGACAGATCTCGAAGCGTTCGGGGTGCCGTTCGATCCGCCCGAGACCGTCCCCTTCTGCGTCGATTGCGTGGAAGATGAGGAGCTCGTCTTCGCGCTTGTATGGGCTGAAGCGATTTGGGACGGTGAGCACATCGTCTTTCGCGCACGGAGCACTGATAGCGTCACCCCCATCAGCGTGAGCGTGACGTTTGTGGGCGACGCTGACGCGAGCGCCATGCTCGTCAATGGTGAGGTGTCGTTACGCTGGAACGACGTGGTTAGAACTCCGCTTGGCGCGCGCTTTACCCAGGGGGATGCGGCGCTGGAGGTCGATGTCGTCGACGAGCGGCCCTATGCGGACTTCACCAAGACGCCGTTGCCTGAGGTGGATCCGGCCATCCAGCTGGCGTTGCGCGAGGCCTTCCTGCTTCAACGGTATGGCGGACCGGCTGTCGATCCCGAATCGATTCCCGGGCTGGGTGGTGACCGCGGGCCTTTGGGGGGCAGCGCCCCAGCGGCTGACTATACCGTCCAGGCCTGGGTCGATGCGCGTGAGGCCTTTCGCGTTGTCGACAAATGGTACGCCACTCTCACTGAGGCACAGAAGGAGAGGCCGCACCGCGATCAGGTGTATCTGGATGGCGAGGAGCTTCGTGCTCTCTTTCAACGTCGAGAGGGGCCAGTTGCTGCCCTCGTTGTTGAAGAACTCAGTTGGCGCCTTGAGGAAGAAGCCTGATGGATGACTTTCAGATTGACGCCCGGCGCTGGCGGTTCCTCGATAGTCCGGACCGGTACATCGCGCACGATACTGGCGGTCTAAAGATCGAACCGCTGAGACGACAGTGCAAAACCGCCAAGGAGATCCTCGCCCGACTCGCGGGCGGGCGGGGGGTGCTCCTGGCTGATGACGTGGGCCTCGGCAAGACCACAGTGGGGGCGCTGGTCGCATGGGTGGTCGCCTGCCAGGATAAGCGGGTTCGCATCTATGCGCCCAACGAAGTCCTGCGTCGCCGTTGGGCGGAAGAACTCGAGCGTCACGTACCGATGCTCGGTCAGCTCGGAGCGCACATCGACCGCATAAAGCAGGGCGATGTAGAGAAGCTCACGACGGGGCGTATTCAGATCGCCACCCATCATGCGCTCGTGAAGAACGAGCAGCGCACCGCGTGTGACTTGATGATCATCGACGAGGCGCATCGCGCGAAGGGGGATGGCAGTGCTTTCAACGACGCCCTCCGAAACCTCGGTAGCCGGGCGAAGCGAAAGCTCATACTCACCGCGACGCCGTTCAGCATCCGTCTCGCCGAACTCGAACAACTCCTTCAATTTGCGGGCGCGACGGAGCTCGAGGCGGTGCGACGCTACGCGGGAGAGCTCAAGCGGCTCTACGCGCTTGGAGACGGGCATGACGTGACCGCTGAGTCCAAGCGATTGGTGTCTGCCGCGAAGGACGCGATCAGCGAACTGCAGCCTTTTCTCATCCGCCACGGCGTCGAGGACCTATCGGCCTCGGAACGGAAGCACTTCGGTGAAGTCGCGACGGGGCGTTGGGAAATCTCTACGCCATCGGCGAC
Source organism: Polyangiaceae bacterium (assembly GCA_025453595.1). Classification (GTDB taxonomy): domain Bacteria; phylum Myxococcota_A; class Polyangia; order Polyangiales; family Polyangiaceae; genus JANWXX01. Next base: position 607 of record JALOQB010000494.1, on the reverse strand, counting down.
CGCGGAGGATCTCTCGCTGCTGCTCCGTATGGATCGGTTGCTGCACCTCACGCCCGAGCGAAAGGGGGAGCGGCGGAACGACCCCCGCTTCCACATTGGCTGGCAGCATGTGGACGTGGAGCTCGGCCGCGCCGATGAGCGGGCGCGCGATGCCATCGCGCGCCGACATATTGACGCGACGCCCCACCCGAAGGTGGGGGCGGTGCGCGATGCTATCAGGCCGCTCGTCGATTCAGGAGAAAAGGTGCTGGTGTTCTGCCACCACCGGGCGACGGCCAGCGAACTGCTTGGCGTGCTGGAACGAGCACTCAGGACTAAGCGAGCGTCCCGCCCCACTCCGCCGGAGAAGGTATGGCGCATCGCGTGGGAATCGCTGCTTCCCGGCAGCGACCCGCTTGTTCGCCCGATCATCGACTGGCTGTGCACTCCGGGCCTTCGCGCACAGATCGGTGGCTGGCTCGGAGAGCCAGCATCGACGGCCATGGAGCTCGCGGAACAGATTGCCAGGGCTCGACCGCGCCACGCGGCGTCGGGCGTGCCGACGGTCCTCGAGGCGGCGATCAAGTTGACGGAGGCGCTGCTCGATTCCCAATCGACGTCGACGCGC
>JALOQB010000208.1 GCA_025453595.1 Polyangiaceae bacterium | reverse complement strand
GGGAGAACTCGCAATTTTGCCCCATCTTCGTGCACGGCGGGCGCCCGGGGGGCGGGCTCGCCCGGTTCCCCTGATCGCAGGCGGCCACCAGCAGGAAGGACCACAGCACAAGCAGACGTGGCGACATCAGCCGAGGTTACCCGCAATTCTCCAAGACCCTCGGGGACGATCTGGCTACTCATGACAACGGCCCCGGCCCCGGGGCAGCGCACCCTGCGAGGTTCTCATGCGATTCAAGTACACCATCTGTTACGTGGAAGATGTGGCCGGGACGCTCCGGTTTTACGAGAACGCCTTCGGCCTGGAGCGGCGATTCCTCCACGAGGGCGGCGACTACGGCGAGCTCTCCACCGGCACCACGACGATCTCCTTCTCGTCGGTCGGGCTGATGAAGCAGCTCGGCAAGCACGTCGGCAGGCCGGACCCCGCGGCGCCGTGCTTCGAGCTGGCCTTCGAGACCGACGATGTGGCCGGGGCCTTTGCGCGGGCGGTCCAGGCCGGCGCGAGGCCCCTCCAGCCCCCCCGGGAAGAGCCCTGGGGGCAGACTACCAGCTACGTCGAGGATCCCAACGGGTTCCATGTCGAGATCTGTTCCCCGGTGCGCTCCCCCTGAGGGAACCGCTCTCGCCTGGCGAGGTGGCCGGGGGCGCCCTGGCGAGATGTCAGCGGATGTCAGGGCGGCGTCGCAAGCCGGGGGACGTAGTTGTCGGTGTACCAAGGGCCCGAGAGGGCCGGGAGACCACCATGACCTCGCCCCGCCACAAGATCGGTTTCTTCACCATCGTTGCTGCTGTCACCACCGTGGCCACCGTGGCCATCGCCAACAACTTCCCCGCGATCAAGCCGGTCACCTCGGCTGTTCACAAGACGGGTGTATCGGGCCGCACGGGCACCGAACACAAGCTTGGAGATGGGCAGTTCTTCATCTACGCGCTTGAGTGGAGCGAGCGGAACGACGACCCGTGCTGGTTCCGTAGCCTGGGCATCTGGCGTAACAAGGACGCTGGCTGGAATTTCTCGAGCCCCGAGCACCGGGTGGCCTCTTGCACGGAGCATCCTGCCAGCCGCAAGACAATCTACCTGCAAGACCCGAAGACAGCCACCTCCAGCTCACGCTTTATCCGCAGCGTGCAGGTGTGTACCTCCGAGAAGAAGGACTCTTATAACGAGAAGCTGAAGGGTATCCGTGTAAAATCAGCTCGCTTTGACCCCGCCACCAACACCTTTGTGAGCGAGAACGCGATCGAGGAGTCTTACCGCAACAACTGCAAGAACTGGGAGCCGGAGGTCACCTGCCCCGAGGGGCAGGCCGCCACCGCGATCTACCTGCAGGTCGGGCAAGTAGGCAAAGGCACCAACGCTTACAACGGTATCGCGCTCCAGTGCGCCTCTCCCGAGCCCCAGCCGCCGCCCCCGCCTCCGGCCCAGGGGCCGGTGAAGAAGCCAGGAGGGTTTGGCTTCGGGAAGTGAGGTCGCCGGTGGCCTCGCGCTCCCCGCGGGATCTCGCTACGGTGAGGCGCCGTGGAAGACGCGCCGGGACAGGAGCCTCGCGAGGTGCTGGAGCGCTGGCGGCAGCGGCTGCTGGTGGGCCCCTGGCGCTCCCTCGAACCGGAGCTGCGGGGGGCCTTCCAGGAGGCCCAGCGCCGGCGTCGTCCCTTCCTTGAGCACGGCCTGGCCAACCTGCTCCGGGAGCTGGCGTTGCTGCAAGGGCGCGCCGATCCTGCGCTGCCGCAGCGGGTCGCGGCGGGGCCGGTCCAGCGCATTCGTGGCGAGATCCTGGGCCTGCGCCTGGTGATGCGCGGGGGCGGGGCGGATCCGGATCGATGCCGGCGGCTGGTCGAGGAGGCCGCGCAGCTGGAGCGGAGCCGCCAGGCCGGGGTCCTGCTGGCGGCCGAGGAGCTGCTGCGCACCGGGGCCCCCCGGTCCGCGTACCAGGCGCTGGAGGAGGAGCTCCGTGGAGAGGCGTCCTGGCCGCAGGCGCTGCTCCGGGAGCTTGCGCTGGACGCCGCCGTGCTGGGCGCCATGCCCCGGGAGATCGAGGAGAACGCCGCGGTGCTGGAGGGCACCCCGGGCCCACGCTTCCGGCAGGCCAGCGCCCTGGCGAAGGCCTGGCAGGCCCGTGAGATGCCTGTGGATTTCCTGGGGGATCTTGTGGAAAACAGCGACCCAGAGCTGCCCGCGACCCGGCGCGCGTTCTTCTTGCTGGGCCGCAGCTCCTCGCTGGATCGGCTGGACGCGCAGGTGACCGGGGCGCTGCTGGAGCGCTGGGGGCAGGCCCGGCGAGCGCCTGTACCCCGGAGCGAGGTGGCTCCCGCGTCGCTGCTCCTGCTTGACCCTCATGGCATGCGGCTGCAGGTGGGCGGCAAGGTTCTGGAGCTTGCCCGGACGCCGCTTTTTGCTCGAGTGCTGCTGGTGCTGATCCAGCAGGGGGGTGCTGCCTCGAAGGAGCAGCTGGTGCGGGGGGCCTGGGGGCTCCGGAGCTATACCCCCACGCGGGATGACAACCGGCTCCAGGTGACGGTGGGGCGCCTGCGCAAGCTGCTGGGTGGGCCGCTGGTCGTGGCCTGCGAGGGGGGCTACCGCCTGGCGATGCCCTCGGCCCTGGCGAGCCTGGAGCAAGGAGGCGTCGGGGAGGGGTCAGCGCCGGGGAGTGCGTAGCGCCAGGGTCTCCTGCTCACCCAGGGGCTCGTTGCAGCCTGGTCTGCATCAGGTGCACCAGGGGGGTCCTGCCATCGAGGCTCAGGCGCCGTGGAGCCGGTCGGCGAGGCCCGAGAAGCGCTCGATGGGCTGGCGGACCCCGACGGCGAGGAGGTCGCGCTGGCCCACGATGATGACCGAGGTCTTGCTGCGGGTGACGGCGGTGTAGAGCACCTCGCGGGTGAGCAGGGGCATGTTGGCCGAGGGGAGCACCAGGGCGACGTGCTCGAACTCGGAGCCCTGGGCCTTGTGGACGGTCATGGCGAAGGCGAGCTGGAGCTGGGGCCGCAGGGTGTCGAGGCGGAAGACGACGCAGCGCCCGGCGCCGCGGCGGAAGAGGACCGCGAGGTGCACCCCGTCGTCGTCGCGCACGCGGACCACCACGCCCTGGTCGCCGTTGAAGAGCTCCCGGTCGTAGTCGTTGTGGAGCATCATGACCGGGGCGCCGGGGCACAGGTCGTCGACGAGCTGCCCGAGGGCCCGGGCGAGGCCCGCGTGGAGGTGCGTGTTGATCGCGTCGGCCCCGGAGCCGTCCGCCTCGGCCCGGGTCACGCACAGGATCTTGGCGCTCTCGTAGTGGTCAAAGAGGCGCTCCACCGACGGTAGCTCGTCCTCCGCCAGGGCCCCCTCCCGCAGCCGCAGCGGGCGCCGGGCCCGGTCCAGCAGCCCCTCCAGGCTCAGCACCCGGCGCTCCAGCCACAGGTCAAGGAAGGCCCCGAGCTGCCCCGGCGCGTCCAGCAGCTCGACCCCCCCGAAGGTCAGCGCCTCGGGGCCCGCGCAGGGCCGGATGAAGCCCACCTCGCCCTCGTCCTCGCCGTCGGCGAAGAGCGTGTCCTCCTGGCCCGCGTTGATGCGGCCCGCGACCAGCAGGATGTGGCGCCCCTCCGGGCGACTGGCGTCCATGCGGTAGCTGCGGGTCAGCCGCACCGCGGATCGCCAGCGCGGGTCGCCGGAGGAGACCGGGGGCGGCAGCGGGCCGTGGAGCTCGGGCCGCACCAGCGCCCGCCAGGGGGAGCCCCCGGAGCCGGAGCCCGGCGGCACCAGGTTGCGGAAGACGGCGCCGGCCTCGACCGAGGGGAGCTGCTCCGCGTCGCCCAGGAGCACCAGCCGCGCGTCGTCCCGGACCGCGTGGACCAGGCGATCCATCATATGTAGATCAATCATGGAGCATTCATCCACGATGATCACCTCATCGGGGAGGCGATGGAGGGCGTGGTGGCGGAAGCGGTCGGCGTCGGGGGAGTAACCGAGGAGGCGGTGGAGGGTGCGAGGCTCGGGGACCAGGGCGACGAGCTGGTCGGCGGGGCCCGGGTCGCGGAGGGAGGCGAGGCTGGCGGCGACGCTGGCCTTCATGCGGTAGGCGGCCTTGCCGGTGGGTGCGGCGAGGGCGACGGAGGCGACGGGGATGCCGAGGCGAGCGAGGACGCGGAGGATGGCGACGACGATGGAGGTCTTGCCGGTGCCGGGGCCCCCGGTGATGACGGCGAGGGGGGAGCAGAGGGCGGTGAGGACGGCGTAGCGCTGCTCGGCGGAGAGGCGTCGGCCGGCGACCTCGTCGAGGGCGGCGGCGGCGGCCTGGAGGTCGACGGGGAGGGGAGGGGAGGCGAGGCGGAGGGCGAGGGCGGCGCCGAGGTGCTGCTCGAAGTGGAGGGTGCGCTGGTGGTAGAGGTGGTCGCCGTCCAGGATGAGGGGTTTGTAGCTGCCCGGGGGGCCGAGCACCGGGTCCAGCCGCGGGTCCGCGAGGAGCCGCGGCAGCAGCGGCAGGGCGGAGGCGGCCCCGAGTTTCTCCAGGAGGCGGCCCAGGTACCCGAGGCCAGCGCCGCGGACCGGGAGCCGCGTGCTGCCCTCGTGGAGGTTGACGACGGAGGCCAGGACGAGGGCGAAGAGGGCGTGCTCCTCGGTGGGGTGGAGGGAGGGGACGCAGCGCACGATCTCCCAGGCCAGGTAGGCGGCCTCCTCGCCCAGGTTGAACTCGCGCAGGCCGACGGCGGCCGTGAGCGTGTAGTGGGGGGCCTCGCCGAGGGCGGAGAGCAGGCGCTCCCGCGCGGTGCCGAGGGGGGTCAGGGCGGTGCGCTTCATCGGCCGCAGCGTGCCACCGCGATCCCCCTCGCCGCAACCGGAGGCTCAGCCGATCGGCGCGAGGTCGATGCGGCCCAGCTCCTCGTTGGCGCTGACGACGGTGAGATCGAGGGCGTCGCCGATGGAGTAGGCGCGGCGCGGGCCCGTGACCGCGTAGCCCGAGGGGTCGACGCGGTGGACGCCGCCGGGCAGGGCCTCCAGGGCGACGGTGCCGGTGACGCCGGTGCCGACCATCTGGACGATCAGGCCGAAGGGCTTGATGGCGATGATGTTGCCGCGCACCTTCTCCCCGATACGACGCGAGTAGAGCCGGGCGGCGATCATGCGCACCGACTCGTTCTCGGCCTTGGTCGCCGCCAGGGCGCGGTCGTTGATGTGGCGCGCCAGGTCCTCGTACGACGGGTCCTGCGGGTCCATGTCCCGTGCGCCGGCGAGGTACTGCTTGACGATCCGGTGGACCATCAGGTCCGCGTAGCGCCGGATCGGCGAGGTGAAGTGCAGGTAGAGGGGGGCGCCCAGGCCGAAGTGCAGCGAGGGCGTCGAGGTGTAGCGGGCGGGCCCCAGGACCCGGCCCATGACGTTGCGCAGCGCAGGCTCCATCGGCAGCCCCCGGAACTGGGCCTCGAAGGCCGCCAGGCCCCGGATCGTCAGCCGCGTGCCGACGCCCAGCTCGATGCCGAAGTTGCGGGCAAACTCGGCGAGCCGCTGCACCTGCTCGATCTGCGGCTCGTCGTGGACCCGGTAGATCCCCGGGAGCCCCCGCTCCACCAGCCAGCGGGCCACCGCCTCGTTGGCCGCCACCATCAGCCGCTCGACGATCCGGTGGGCCTCGTTGTCCATGCGGGCCACGATCTCGGCGGGCTCGCCGGTGTCCTGGGTCCAGCGCACGTAGGCCTCCTCGCGCATCAGCTCGACGCCGCCGCGCGAGGCCCGGAAGGCCGACAGCCGCGCCGCGGCGGTGCGCAGCCAGCGCACCGTGGACTCGACCCCCTCGGGCACCGCGGCGCTGCGCCCCGTCGCCAGGAACTCGGCCACCGCGTCGTAGGTCAGCCGCGCGTGGGATCGGATCAGGCTCTCGTACAGATCCACGGACGTCACGTGGCCCTCGGTGTCGATGCGCAGCTCGACGGTGAGGGCGGGCCGGTCCAGGCCGCCGAGCAGGCTGATCGCCTCGTTGGACAGCGACTCGGGGAACATCGGCAGCACGCGGCCCGCCAGGTACACGCTGGTCGCCCGGTCCCGCGCGTCGAGGTCCAGCGGCGAATTCTCCGGCACGAAGGCGTCCACGTCGGCGATCGAGATCAGCACCCGCAGCGAGCCGTCGGGCCCCGCCGGCAGCACCGACAGGGCGTCGTCCAGATCCTTCGAGTGGATCGCGTCGATGGTGACCGTCGGCACCTCCCGCAGGTCGAGCCGCGGCACCTCGCCCCAGCCCCCCCGCGACGCCGCGCGCCCCGCCTGCTCCAGCTCAGCGCTCCGCTCCAGGGCCAGCCCCCACCGGGCGCACACCCGCGCCACCGACGCCTCCGCCCCGGGGATCGTCCGCTGCAGCACCGCCTTGCCGTCGCCCACCGTGGCCACCAGCGTCGCCCCTTCTGGCAGATCCGCCGCGGCCCCCTCCAGCAGCCAGTCGGTGTTGCTCACCTCCCGGTCCACGCGCAAAAATTGCTTGTTGTTCCGCCGGACCAGGGTCCCGAACAGCTCGGTCCTCCACCGGGAGATCAGCCGCAGCCCCGCCGCCGAGTGGCGCCCGTCCTCCTCCTGGGTGAGCTGCGCTTCGACCTGATCTCCATCAAGAAATCGGTTCAATTCCGGGGGCGCCACGAAGGCGCTGAGGGGCGTCGGGGCCCCCTCCACCTCGAGAAAACCAAAGCCGCGCGGGTGGACCGAGACTCGGCCTCGAACAGGGGTCGTCATGCCGGCGGGAGGGTCGGTCCGACGTCCGGGGCTGTCAACCGCCCCGACCCCCCCCGCGACGATCATGACGCACCTGGTCGCAAAGGCTTGCTCACGCGCGTCGCTCCCCCTACCCTGCCGTCGCGGTTCCCTTACAAAACGAAGGCACGGAGTCAGGCATGAGCGAAACGGCAAAGCTGATCTATGGCGACAAGACCCTGGAGCTGAAGGTTTTCCAGGGGAGCGAGGGTGAGAAGGCCATCGACGTCGCCCCCCTGCGCGCCAAGACCGGGTTGGTCGCCTACGATCCAGGGTTCATGAACACGGGCTCTTGCCAGAGCTCGGTCACCTTCATCGACGGTGACAAGGGGATCCTCCGGTACCGCGGGTACCCGATCGAGGAGCTGGCCGAGAAGAGCACCTTCCTGGAGGTCAGCTACCTGCTGCTCCACGGCGAGCTGCCCACCGCCGCCCAGCTCGAGTCCTTCCAGCGCGACATCGTGTACCACACGCTGCTCCACGAGGACATCAAGCGCTTCTACTCGGGCTTCCCCAAGGACGCCCACCCGATGGCCATCTGTGCCGCCGTCGTCGGGGCCCTCTCGACCTTCTACCAGGACAGCCTCTCCATCCAGGACGCCGCCCAGGTCAACCTCTCCACCACCCGGCTGCTGGCCAAGTTCCCCACGATCGCCGCTTACTCGTACAAGCACTCGATCGGCCAGCCCTTCATGTATCCGCAGAACAAGCTCGATTACACGTCGAACTTCCTGCAGATGATGTTCTCCACGCCCTGCGAGCCTTACGAGGTCAACCCGGCCATCGCCAAGGCCCTCGACCTGCTCCTCATCCTCCACGCGGACCACGAGCAGAACTGCTCCACCAGCACCGTCCGCCTCGTCGGCAGCTCCAACGCCAACCTCTTCGCCTCGGTCTCCGCCGGCGTGAACGCCCTCTGGGGCCCCCTCCACGGCGGCGCCAACCAGGCCGTCATCGAGATGCTCCAAGCCATCGTCAACGAGGGCGTCTCCGGCAAGACCTTCCTCGAGCGCGCCAAGGACAAGAACGATACCACCCGGCTCATGGGCTTCGGGCACCGGGTCTACAAGAACTACGACCCCCGCGCTCGCATCATCAAGAAGGCCTGCGACGAGGTCCTCGCCTCCCTCAAGCTCAACAGCCAGATGCTCGACATCGCCAAGGAGCTCGAGGAGAGGGCCCTCAGCGACGAGTACTTCGTCTCTCGCCGCCTCTACCCCAACGTCGACTTCTACTCTGGCATCATCTACCAGGCCATCGGCATCCCGGTGAACATGTTCACCGTGCTCTTCGCCATGGGCCGCATGCCCGGGTGGCTCGCCCACTGGCGCGAGATGCAGCAGGACAAGGACACCAAGATCGGCCGTCCTCGCCAGATCTACCAGGGCTCCGTCGTGCGCCCCTACAAGGGCATCACCGAGCGTTGAACCGCACCGCCGGGGCGACCCGGTGCCGTGAATAGACCCCACGAACAGGCCGCGAAAGCGGCCTTTTCTGTTTCATTTCATCGAGACACCGCCCCGACGGTTCACCCGTTACGTTCGCGATCTGGCGCGCAGCGCGAGGCCAGCAGCACGGCCTGGAGGTCGGCGGGGTCCATGTCCTGGCTCCAGACCACCAGGGGGGCCCCCAGGCGGAAAGCCAGCAGGTTGAAGGCCCGTCGGTCGAAGAGGTAGACCTCCTCCGAGACCACCAGCAGCGACGGCGTGGGTTGCTCGCCGCTGGGCGGGCCAAAGGCCCAGGTCTCGACGTGGCCACCGAGGGGGGCGACGGCCTCCTGGCAGTACTCGGCAAGCCCCTCATCGCCCCCCAGCACCACCAGGTGAGGCTCCCGGGATCGGGGGGGCTCCAGGGAAAGCGAGCCGGGGGGCAGGGAGTCCATCTCCAGGAGGGAATTCGGCGGAGGTTCGGCGGCCGGGGCCCGGGGGTCTGCCGGGGATGCAGGCGGGGCTGCGGCAGCGGGCGCACCGGGGCGCACCAGCGGCAGCTCGGGCATGCTGGGGGCCCGGGGGGCAGGCGCCGCCGGGGGCTCCGGGGCCCTTGGTTTCTGGGCACGCGGCGGCAGCGGCGGCGGCGTCGGTGGCGCGGCGGAAGCAGGCGCGGGTCGCTCCAGGGAACCCCCGCCGTAGACGATCGGGATCGCCTCCTGGATGGCCTGGGGATCGGCGAAAAAAGCCCGGACCTCCAGGTTGCAGCAGAGCGAGCAATCCTCGAGCATCGCCGCGTCATCCGGGGTAGCCGAGGCAAGGAAGAGCATCCCCGGCGTCAGCGAGCGCTTCTTCTTCTTGGGCTTGCGCAGGTACACCGGCAGGCAGCGGTACTGCTGCGCGATCTCCTGGGGGATGGTCTCCAGGAGCTCGCGGGAGAAGCGGACCAGCGTGAGATCGACGAGCGGCCCCGGCGGCAGGTCGGGGGAGGTCAACACGTCCGACTCGTCCTCTGCCAGAAGTTCATCCAGCTCTTCGGTGGCGTGCTGCTCGATGGTGATGGAAGGCGCCTCGGACAATTCGAGCTATTGGGGCCTGTAATGCTCCTCTCGTCAAGGGGCCTCGGCCTCGATCAGGGCGAGGAGCGTGGGGCCCAAACGCCCGGCCACCTCGGTGACAACTTCGGGAAGCGGGGGGACGATGTGGGGGGATCCGGCGGCGAATCGTCGCCATTTTTCCAGGCTCCACCGGCTCTGGCCGAGGGCCCCGCGGGCCAGCCGCTCGGCCAGCCGGATCGAGGCCCCCCGGCTCTCGAAGGCCACCTGCAGGGCCTGCCGCAGGGCATCAGCATCGAGCTCGACACCCCGCGAAAGCAGGGCAATATCCAGCAGATCCTTGGGCCGAAAGGTGCCCAACCCCTTCTCGAAGAGCCCGTGGACCTTCCAGGCGATCAGGGTCTCTCGCCGGCATACTTGCAGCGTGATGGGGCCAAGCAAGGTCGGCCCCTCCAGCAGCACCGGCGGCGGGGCCACGGGGTCGTGAAAGGCCACGTCGAACTGCACCGGCGCACACCCCTGCGGCTCGCTCACGGGCAGCACGAAGCGCAGTCCCGGCGACGTGGACTCGGCCCACAGCGGCTCGCTCCGCACCTCTTCTGCCAGGTAGCGGCACCCATCCTCGAGCGCCGCCGTGGCCACCGCGCGGAAGCGCTCCTCGGTGCGGCCTGGATCGTGGTCGTCCAGATCCAGCACGTCCAGGTCGGCCACCTCGCGGGGCCAGGGCGCGCAGTACCAGCGGGTGAGGGCGCTGCCCCGTAGCACCCACCGATCCCGGTGGGCCGCGGCGGCCAGGCGGCGCAGCAACCCCTCCAGGGCGTGCTGGCGGGCGAGGGCCCCCTGCGAGGCGCCTCGCTCGTGGGCCAGCTGATCCAGATCGAGCGTCACGTCCGGGCCCGCGGTGAGGTCAGGGGTTTCTGGCCGGATCCGTCGAGGAGACCACCTCGAAGGACCAGATCGTGGAGCCGGTCGCCGCGGGCGCCTCGCCCTCGCCCCGCCGGGATGCCTGCGCGTGGCCGTGGGCAAAGGACTGGGACCGGGTCCAGGCCTCGAAATCTCCCCGCGAGCGCCAGCGGGTGTAGACAAGGTACGCCTCGGTCCCGGCGACCGGCCGGAGCAGCTCGAAGCGCTCGAACCCCTCGGCTCGCTCGACGCTCCCGGCCCGGCGCGCGAAGCGATCTTCCAGGGTGCTCCCCTTGCCTTCCGGGACCGTCAGCACGTTGATGGCGACGAATGACATGCGCCCAAGGATGGCCGCTGTCGAGGGGGGCGACAAGGATCTTGCGGCCTCTGTATGGAAAATATCTATATCAGCGAGGGCGCTGGTTCTTGGCGGCGAGCTCGTCGGCGAGGCGCTGCTGCTCGGCGACCTGCTCGGCGGAGGCGGAGAAGCCGAGCATGGTGCGGTTGCGGGAGGGGGGCTGGGGCGCCACGGGGGACCAGCCGGCGGTCCGGGTGCGGGAGGAGCTGGGAGGGTGCTGGGCGAAGGGGTCGGGGATGGTTTCGAGGCCCGGAGGAGGCGACGAGGGCAGGGGGGGAGGCCGGGTGCTGCGAGGGGGAGGGACCGGCGGGAGCAGCTCTTCTTCGCCCACGTCCTCGAAGGCGCCGACGGCGGACTCTTCGGTGTCGATGGGCGCATCCTCGGCCTCGTAGTGGGGCTGCGATGGCTGATCGGGGAAGGGGAAGATGTGGCGGAGCAGGGGCTTGAGCGCCTCGTCCGGGGGGGTGTCGGAGGCGAAGACCTGCTGGAGACCGCGGTAGGCGTCGCGGAGCAGATCGACGCGAGGGGAGCCGCCATGGCCCAGGGTGATCGCGGCACGGAGCGCCAGCAGTTGCAGCTCGACGAGGGCGCCGCGGGCCTCGCGCAGCTCGCGATCGAGGGCCTGGGCCTTGTCGGTCCACTCGATGAGCTGGCCTTCGAGGGCCTCCTGGCGGCCGTGGTGCGCCCCCCGGTGGAGCTGGGCCTGCAGCCGCTCGAGCAGCTGGTTCGCGCCTTCCAGGCGCTTGCGCAGGGCCCCCAGCTCCTCGGCGTCCTCCTCGATCTGGCCCCGGGCCAGCTCCAGGTCGACGGCCGTCCGGCGGAGCTGATCGCTGGTGCGGATCAGCTCGGCGGTCTTGGCGGAGAGGTCGCGGTTCTTGCGGGCCAGCTCGGCGGTGTACTCCTGGACGACGGCCTCGCGGGTGTCCCGGCGGATGGCCTCGATCATGGCTGTATCCGGGGGCAGGTAGGCGGGCTTCTGGGCCTCCAGCTTGCGGCGGAGCTGGTGGTTCTGCTCGGACAGGGTCAGGTTCTTGTGCCGGAGGACGTCGAGCTCGTCGCGGAGGGTGTGGAGCTCGAGGGTCAGCTGCTCCAGCGCGGGGCGCCTGGTGGTGGGAGGCAGCGGTTCGAGGGTGAGCTCTCCGAACAGGTCTTCCCCGGAGTCAGGCGGAGGTTCGTGGCGCGCCACGAGGGACCAGAAGCTCGCCTCGGCCTCCTCGCGGGCGACCTGGAGCTCGCGGAGCTGGCGGAACATGGCCCGGTGGCTCTCCCGGTAGCCTTCGACCAGTTCGCGCAGCGCGAGCAGCTGCTCCTGCGGGTCTTCCTCTTCGGATGGCTTCACGTGCTCGTCCTCAAACGGCTCATGGTACCAGCTTGCCCCCCGGTCGCACCAAGAAAGCCTTGCAGGCTGGTGTTGTGGCGCCGGGGGCGATAGCGTCGGCGCGTGCGTCGCTCGCGCCTTGACCCCTGGATCGCGCTGGGCCTCGGCGTCGCTTACGTGGCGCTGTTGCTGGTGACGGCCTCATCCCTTGGTTATGCGCGCGACGAGGGGTTTTATTTCAGCGCGGCGGAGAGCTACGCGCGCTGGTTCGAGCTGCTGTTGGCGGCCCCCGCCCGGGCCCTGGAGCGCCCGGCGATCGACGCGGCCTTCGGCGTCAACCGGGAGCACCCGGTGCTGGCCAAGTGCCTCTTTGCGCTCTCCTGGATGGCCCAGAAGCGGTGGCACCTGTTCGCCGAGGAGGGGACGAGCTTCCGGTTCCCCGGGATGTGCTTCGCGGGCCTGGCGGTGGGCCTCTGTTATCTGTGGGGCGCCTGGTCCTGGAGCCGCGCCGCAGGCCTGGGGGCGGCGCTGCTGTTTGCCCTGGTGCCCACCACCTTTTACCACGCGCACCTCGACTGCTTTGACGTGCCCATCACGGCGATGTGGCTGCTGGTGGCCTTCTGCTACCACCGCTCGCTGGTCGACGGCGGCCATCGCTGGGCCATCGCCACCGCGGTTGCCTTCGGGCTGGCGCTCAACACCAAGCACAACAGCTGGTTCTTGCCCATCGCCTTCCTGGTGCACACGGCCCTGGCGCGCGGCGATCGGCTGGGGCGCGATCTGCGGGTCGGTCACGTGCCGATCCCGCTGGCGCTGCCCTGGATGGCCGTCCTGGGGCCGCTGGTGTTCGTGCTGCTGTGGCCCTATGTCTGGTCCGACACCGCGGCGCGCCTCGCCTGGTACGTCGAGTTTCACACCCGCCACGACTACTACAACATCGAATTCCTGGGCGTCACCCACTGGAAGCCCCCCTTCCCCAGGGCCTACGCCTGGTTGATGACCGCGGCGACGGTCCCCGCGATCACCCTCGCCCTGGCCCTCGTCGGTGCCCTCGTCGGCGCCCGCGCTCCCCGCGCTCCGGGCTCCCTGTTCCTGCTGTGGGGGCTGGGCCTCGCGGTGAATTACGGCCCCTGGCTCTCCCCTCGCACGCCGATCTTTGGCGGCACCAAGCACTGGATGGCGGCGTACCCTTTCCTGGCCTTGCTGGCCGGTGTCGGTTTTGACTGGGCCCTGGGTCAACTCCGGGAGGCGTGGGGTCGTCGGTGGGTGCCGTGGGCGGCGGGGGCGGCGATGCTGGGGGCGCCGGCGGTGGAGACGTTGCGGGCGCATCCGTGGGGGCTGGCGGCCTACGCGCCGCAGGTGGGGGGGACGCCCGGGGGTGCGACGCTGGGGTTGAACCGGAGCTTCTGGGGGTACACGACGGGGAGCGTGGTGGCGGAGCTGAACGAGCGCGTGCCGCCAGGTGGGGCGGTGTTCGTGCACGACACGGCGTGGGAGTCGTGGAGGATGCTGCAGCGAGACGGGAGGTTGCGGGGGGATATCCGGGGGGTCTTCACGCTGGAAGGGGCGGACGC
>JALOQB010000493.1 GCA_025453595.1 Polyangiaceae bacterium | reverse complement strand
GAAGGGCAGGCCGGGGGGCACAACCTGCTTGATCATACCATTGGTTACTTTGTCTGCCCAGGCATTGATGGGGGGGAGCGCCTGGGGCTCGTTGGAGAGGACGTCGCCGGTGTTCTTGTCGATCTCGGCGACGCTGGACAGGTTCTTGGAGCTGTCGACGAAGAAGCCGAAGAGCCGACCGTCCCCGAGGCCCGTCACCTCGGCGGTGCGCCCGGCGAGGCCCTGGTTGAACTGACCGATGGTGGAGAGCTGACCGCTCTGGCTGATCTTGCCCAGGCCCTTGTTGCTGCCCAGGCCGCTGAGGCCGGTGCCGTCGATGACAAAGAGCGTCTCGCTGTTGCTACCGGCGGCGTCGGACACGTAGGCCATGCCGAAGCGCTCCCAGCCCTGCTGGTTGGGCTTGTAGCCGGAGGGGCTGCAGCTCGCGTCCTGGGTCGACACCTTGAAGATGTTGCCGCTCTGGTAGAGCACGAAGGCGGTGCCGTTGCGGTCGACGGCCATGGAGAAGGGGGTATCGCCGAAGCCCGCGGGGCAGCCCAGCTTGCCGATGGTCGTGAAGCCGAGGGTGGCCGGGTCAAAGGAGAGCAGCACGTACTCGTTGGACACCACGTAGATCACCTTGCCCACGCCCTGGCCGCAGTTGGTGTCGTCGCCACCACCGCCGTTGCCGCCCACCACGACCCCACCGCCGCTGCCGCTGGCCCCGGCGCCAGCCCCCTCGCCGCCTTGCCCCGCACCCCCTTGCCCGCTGGCCCCGCCCTGACCCCCCTGGTCGCTGCCCCCGGGTTCTCCTTGCGGCAGGTCACCGGTACCCGAGGCGCCGGAGCAACCGGCCATCAAAACAAGAAAAAACAATGCTCTGGCGACGCGCATGGAACGATTGTGCGACATGTTGGTGCGCTTGAGCCAGCGCTTCGCCTGCCGCAGCCTTCTTCTGATCGGTCTGCTTGCCAGCCCCGCTCGCGCGGAGGCCGAGAAGAAGACCCCTCCGAGCCCGGGCCCTCTGCCCGCAGCGGTCGCCGTGGTGCCCGGCCTGCTGGTGCACGGGGCCGGGCACTACGCCGCCGGGGACCCGGCCACCGGGCGCACGCTGCTGGCGGCCGAGGGGATCGGGCTGGCGGGCATCTTCGGCCCCGGCGCCCTCCTGGTGGTCACCGGGGCCTCGCGGCGCTTCATCGGCGCGCTGGCGGCGGGCGTGGTCGGAGGCGTCGGGATCTTCGCTATCTCCGGGCTCGCCGATATCTATGGAGCTTCCGGGCTTCGAGGGGGGGATCCGGTGACCGTGGCGCCGTCGCTGGAGACGCGGGTGGGGGCGATCTACGCGTACGATCCGCTGTTTCAGTACCGGTGGTTCCTGTCGCAGGGGTTGCAGGGGCGGGTGGGGTCCTGGAAGGTGCAAGGGGGGGCGGCGCAGGCGCTGGACGACCGGAACGGGTGGATCACGCTGGGGGGAGGGTACCGGCTGTGGGGTCCTGGCCCCGAGGGGGCGTCGAGGGATGGATCGTTCCTGGACGTGGACGTGGCGGGGACACAGCATCGCTACGGGACCGAGCGATTTGTCCACTGGACCGGGGAGGTGCAGGTGAACGGGCGCCTGGACCTGGTGCGGGTGGGGCCGAGCCTGCGGGGGAGCTTCGCGGAGCTGGGGGTGGGGCGAGCGTTGCAGATCTACGAGTACCGGGTGCGGGGCGCGGTGGCGGACATCAACGAGCTGCTGCTGGCGCGCTTCGCCTTCGGCTGGTACCTGGGGCGCCCGGGGTCGTCCAACGGGGAGGTCTCGTTTGGCTACGATCACCGCCACGACGGGCTGGCCGCGGGGCTGAAGCTGCGGGGGCTGGGCAGCGGGGTCGCGGGGCATTTCGAGGCCCGGGGGCGCTGGTTCCGGGGGGCCTGGGGGGTCGGCGCCGAGGCCCAGGTCGGGTCTGCGTACGTGGTCGGTCTGTCGTTGCTCTTCCGTCAGGGAGGTCCGTGGTGAACATCGTTCGTCCGTTGGTTTCGTTGCTGACAAGCGCGCTGGTGCTGGTGGGCGCCGGCTGCCTCGACGCGGCCTCCGAGCGGGTGCAGCGGGACGAGGCGGTGGGGAAGGCGGCGCTGCCCGGGGGGGCCATCGCGGTCGCCGGGGGGCTGGCCTCGGTGCGCTCCGTGGCCCCGGGCGAGGTCGTGCTCTGGGGCCAGGCCCCCGCCATCGACCTGACGCTCTCCTTTGAAGAGGGGGCGCCGGATGTATGGAAAATCCATCTATGGAATTCCCTGCCAGACACGGAGATCACGGTGACGGGGGGTGCGGGGAGGCTGGTGGGGTCCCCGGGGAGGACGCGGCGCACCTTCGAGGTGAGCCGTGGGGGGTCGAGGCAGGTGGGGGTGAGGCTGGCGCCTGGGGACGCGGAGCAGGGGGGTTCGTTCCGGTTCGGGGTGCTGAGCGACGTGCAGGAGGCGATCGACGGGGTGGGGGAGATTTACCGGAAGATCAACGAGACGCCGGGGGTGCGGTTCGTGCTCGGGATCGGGGATCTGACGGAGCAGGGGACGAGGGAGGAGCTGGAGCGGTTCCAGCGGGAGCTGGAGGCGCTGGAGGTCCCGTATTTTGCGACGCTGGGCAACCACGAGCTGGGGACCGATCCGCCGCCGTTCCACGAGCTTTTTGGCCGCGGGAACTTCCACTTTCGCTACCGCGGCGTGCACTTCACGCTGCTGGACTCGGCGAGCGCCTCGCTGGACCGGCAGGTGTACGGGTGGCTGGACGGGTGGCTGGAGGAGGGGAAGGGGGCGACGCACGTGGTGGGGATGCACATCCCGCCGGTGGATCCGGTGGGGGTCCGCAACGGCTCCTTTGCGAGCCGCGCGGAGGCGTCGAAGCTGATCGGGCGGCTGGCGGAGGGGGGGGTGGATCTGTCGCTGTACGGGCACATCCACACGTACCAGCCGTTCTCGAACGGGGGGATCCCGGCGTACATCTCCGGGGGGGGCGGATCGATCCCGGAGCGGCTGGACGGGATCGGTCGGCACTTCATGGTGGTGGATGTGAACGGGGGGGCCGTCGAGCAGGTCGGCATGGTCCCGGTGGATCGCTGAGCCGGACCCCGGCACAATGGCGCGGTGAAGACCTTGCACTGGCTTGCCGCGGGCGGCTCCCTTGTCCTGGCCGTCGCCTGCGGCGCCCGGACGAACCTCGATCTGGACGACGTGAACCCTCCGGCCCCGGTGGGCAGCGGGGGCGCCGGCGCGGGGGGGGCCGCGGCGGGGGCCGGGGGCGCGGGCGTGGCTGGCTCGATCAACACGGGGGGGTCGATCAGCGTGGACGGCGGCACCGACGCGGACGCCGACGCGCCGGTGGACGCAGGGCCTGACGTGGTGGTGACGGACGCGGGGTGCCAGTCGGACGACGCCTGCGATGATCAGATCGCCTGCACGCTGGACGTGTGCGACCTGGAGAAGGGGGTGTGCACCCACGCGCCGAGGGATGTGCTCTGCGACGACGGGGTGTTCTGCACGGGGGCCGAGCGCTGCGACGCGGCGCTGGGCTGCGTGGTGACGCCGGTGGGGTGCAACGACGGGGTGGCCTGCACGGTGGACGCCTGCGACGAGGGCAAGCAGGGGTGCACCCACACGCCGGACGACGGGCTCTGCCCCCTGAGCCACAAGTGCGGGGAGTTCGAGGGGTGCTACGCGCTGGCGTACGCCCAC
>JALOQB010000207.1 GCA_025453595.1 Polyangiaceae bacterium | reverse complement strand
GGCGGGGCGGGGGGCGGGGGGCAAGCGGGGGCAGGCGCGGCGGGGGCGGCAGGGGGCGGGATCAATGTCCTGGAGCCGGATGGTCCGCCGGAATTTCGACTGCTCAACGGGGTCCCGGACGTGCCCTCCCTCAAGGTGTGCCTGGTCCCCTGGTCCGGCGCTGCCCCCGCGGGCCTGGACAGCAAGCCTCTCCCCGAGGGTAAAGAGCTTCTCTATAGCGAAGTTCTCTACCCCTCCTTCCCACCGGGCTTTGCCCCGGAGAACGATTCTTTCCGCCCGTTCCTGCTGTCAGGTTCGCTGGGCGCGGTGGGGGACAAGGGGTGCCTGGAGCTGCTGGAAAAGCCGCCGGAGGGGGTGAAGGTGACAGGGCTCCCGGTGTTGCCCGGAGGGGCCACGACAGCGCCCCGGAGCCGGCTTGCGATCGTGGCGGGGTGCGTGGGAGGAGGCGCGGTCCCGGATGTGGTCAGCGCCTGCGGCACGGGGGTCGATCCGGTGGCTGGGAACGCGACGCTGGTGCTGGTCGAGCTGTCGCGGATCGCGCCTCCTGCGGGGCAATTCGGGCTCCAGGTGGTGAACGCATCGACGGCGATGCCGCTGGTCTCGATGCAGCTTTTCCCCTCGCTGGGAGGGGGGGCCTCGCTGCTGGTGGCGAGCGGGGTGTCGCTGGGCAAGATCGCCCCGCGACCTCCGTTCTGGGGCACGGTCGCCGACCTGTTCGGGGAGAACCTGCCGGGGGCTCGCTTCCAGGTGAATGACGCGCAGAATGGCGGTGTCTTGCAGCCTTTCGAGGTGGGGCCGACGCTGGCAGAGAGCGGGGTGGGGGTGGACAAGATCGGCCCCGGTCGGGGGGCGGTGCTGGTGTTGCTGGGCCCGCGGCCCGGGTCTCCGGTGGACGCGGCGCCGGTGACGCCCCCGCGCTTGCGCTGGCTGGAGGCGCCAACGCTCGCTCCGTGATGGGTTCAGGGGGCGGTCCAGAGCTGGACAAGGGCCTCGCCTGGCCCTTGCTGCTTGAGCACGAGGCCATCGGCCTTGCGCAGGCAGAGCGGCCCCTGGGCGGGGAGCAAGGAGAGGGAGGTGCCGTTGCTCTGGGCGAGGACAGCCCCGGTGGCATCCTGCAGGAGGAAGGTGGCCGGCGTGGGGTGCACCGCGATGATCCGGAGGCAGGGGCTCCCGGGCAAGGCGGGGAGGGGGAGGGGGGCTTGCTGGAGCGCGGTGGGCCCTGGCAGCCTGGGGGTCATCCCCGGGGCGCAGCGCTGGCCGAGGGTGAGGAGCCGCTCGGTCAGGGCATAGGGAAGTTCTCTACCCCAGCAGCCATCCCCAGGAGGGAGGGAGAGGGGGGCAGAGGAGGAAGGCGGAGGGGGCGCCGAGGGGGGGGCAGGGGCGGCGACGGAGGAGGAAGCGGCGGGGGTCGGCGGGGGAGGGGAAGGGGAGGGACGGCAAGCGGCGAGGAGGGCGAGCCCGAGGGCGCCTCCGGCCTCAATCGCGCTTGGCGCTCGCATTCTTGGCGGACTGCTTGTGCTTGTCCTCGGAGCGATCCCGGATCGCCGTGACCGCCTGATCGGAGGCATATTCGAGCTCGGGGGTGACGACCTTGCCGGGGAGGGGGAGCTTGAGGGCGATGAGGAGTTCAAGCTTGAGGACGGTGTGGTTCTCATCGACAGGGCGCATGTGGAACCAGGCGCGTAGATCTTCGACGTTGCCCTCGAGCATCTTGCCCTCGATGCGCTCGCCGTTGGTGCCTTCCTTGGCGGGGGGCTCGAAGCGGGTGAGGGACCAGACCGTGGCGGCGCCGTTCAGGATGGGGACCTGGAGGTAGACGTCGGTCTTCTTGTCCTTCTTGGCGATCACCTTGCTCTTCTGGAACCGCGGGATGTACGAGGCATACTTGCCGTATTCGCTCACCACCTTGCGGACGACGGCGATGGGGGCATCGACGAAGATGGCAGCGCCGCCGGCGCGGATGGAGGAGCCCGGCACCTCGACGTTGTAACGCTGCGCTGCCCGCTTCTGGGCGAGCTGCTGCGCCTCGGCGTCGTTGCCATCTGCCAGGGCCGCCAGCGGTACCAGCCCGGAGACGAGGCCCATCGCGACGGCGGCTGCGGACAGGAGATGACGACGAGGGAGGAGCATGGGAGGGAGCCTTTCGGTGGGGCATCCGTGGGATGCGCCGGCTTCAACAGAGCTTTGCAGGAGCTGTGCCTTGCTGGGAATGCGGTATTTCTGTGCGCAATCTTGAGGCAGGGGGGAAGCCGGCCAGGACCGCCGGTTCACGCTGAGGAAAGCAGGTGTGAACGGACGTCACAGTAGCATGCCCCGGATCGAGGCAACAGAGGCGGGGCGCTCAGGGCTCGTCGGTCTCGATCGGAGAAGCTTCGAGCCCTCCCTGCGCTGGGTCCTCGATGGGGGCCATGCGGCAGGAGCCCTCGAACTGGACGCCCTTTTCCAGCATGATGGTGGGGGCGTGAAGGTTGCCGCGGACACGGGCGGGTACAAAGAGCTCGATGCTCTTGCGGGCCCGGATGTCGGCACGCACGGTGCCCCCCTTGATGATCACCGCCGCGACATCGATCTGCCCTTCGATCTCGGCACCGTCGCCGATGACCAGCGTGTCATCGCTGCGGATTTCACCGCGAAAGATGCCATCGATGCGGGTGGCCCCTTCGAAGTAGAGCTTCCCCTCGAAGGAGGTCCCGCGCCCCAGCAAGGCGTTGAGCTCGTTGGGCAGCAGGGGCGGGTCGAGGGCCATGGGTCAGGGGGCCGAGGGGGCGCCGGAGGGGGCCGGGGCATTCTCGGGAGCGCTCGGGGTCGGGGTGGGCGGGGGCGGGGGCACCGCCGAGAGCGAGAAGGTCGGCAGCGGCGCCGTGGCGGACGCGGGCCTGGCCTTGAGCTTGGTGTCACCCGCGGACGCGATGTACGCGAGGGACATGCTGGTCAGCATGAAGATCGCTGCAAAGGCGGTCGTGAGCCGCGTGAGGAGGTTCCCGGCGCCGCCGCCGCCGAAGACCTGCTGGGCAGCGGCCCCACCGAGGGCGCCCATCCCGCCCCCTTTGCCCTGCTGGAGCAGCACCACCAGGATGAGAAAGAGCGAGGCAATGACGTGAAGAATGGTGAGCAGGATGGTCATGACAGGAGCCCTCGCGGGCAGGGGCAAGGAGGCTTAGGTCGTTTGGGCTGCCCTGGCAATGGCCAGGAACTGCCGTGCGTCCAGGCTGGCGCCGCCGACCAGGGCGCCGTCGACATCCGGGCAGCCGATGAGGGTCGCCGCGTTGTCCGCCTTGACGCTACCGCCGTAGAGGATGCGGGTGTGAAGCGCGAGCTCGGCGGAGAGCCGGGCGATCTGTCCGCGGATCATCGCGTGGACCTCCTGCACCTGCTCCGTCGTGGCGTTGTGCCCGGTGCCGATGGCCCACACGGGCTCGTAGGCCACCACGGCCTGGCCCCGGGCTCGCTCCAGCATCGGTAGCACCGCCTCGATCTGGTGGCGGACCACCGGCAGCGTGTGCCCTTCCGTTCGCTCGGCCAGGGTCTCCCCCACGCAGACGATCGGCAGCAGCCGCGCGTCCAGGGCCGCGCTCGCCTTCGCTGCCACGAGCTCGTCGGTCTCTCCAAACTGATGGCGCCGCTCGCTGTGCCCGACGATCACCCACCGGGCCCCGCACTCCGCCAGCATCGGCCCGCTCACCTCGCCGGTGAACGCCCCGGACGCCCTGGGATGGAGGTTCTGGGCCCCCAGCTCGACCCGGTGCCCATCCAGCTCGGCCGCCACCGCCGCGAGGGCCGTGAAGGGGGGGCAGAGCACCACATCGACCCGATCGAGGGAGGCGACCCCGGCGGCGACCTCGGCGGCGAGATCGCAGGCCCGGGGGCCTCCGTTGAACATCTTCCAGTTGCCTGCGATGAGAGGGCGGCGTTGCGCGTTCATGTGCGGAGAGCCTCGATGGCAGGCATGCGGCGGCCCGAGAGCAGATCGAGGACCGCGTCGCCCGCGCTGGATAGGTGGTTGATGCCGCCGCGGAGCTCGTCTCCGACCGCCGCGAGCGCCGCCAGCGTATCGCCGCCGCTGACCACCGTGAAGCCGGTCGCCTGGCTGAGGGTCTCGAGCATCGCCCGGGTCCCCCCCGCAAAGCTCGCGCTGTCGTGGGCACCCACCGGCCCGTTCCAGTAAATCGTGCTCGCCCGATCCAGCCGGGAGGCGAACGCCTTGCGCGTGTCGGGCCCGATGTCCAGCGCCACCTTCCCCGCCGGGATCGCGTCCACCGGCACCACCTTGCCCTCCGGATCGGAGCTGTTCTGCCCCACCACCACGTCCGTCGGCAGCAGCACGGTCACGCCGCGCTTCTCGGCTCGCTGCAGGATGCTCTGGGCAAGGGCCACCTTGTCCTCCTCAACCCGCGGGATCTGAAGGTTCTTCCTGCGGGCCTTCAGGAAGGTGTTGGCCAGCGCCCCACCGATCAGCAGGTGATCGATCCGCTCCAGCAGCGCCTCGATGTACGGTAGCTTGTCCGCCATCCGGGTCCCCCCGATCAGCGCCGCGCTCGGGCGCTCCGGCGTCAGCAGCTGCCCCACCGCCTGGAGCTCTTGCTCCAGACGCAGACCGCAGGCCCGCTGCCTCATCTGCCGGGGCAAGGCGTGGAGCGATGCCCAGGACCGGGTACCCAGCGAGAACGCATCGTTGACGTAGATGTCGCAGAGGTCCGCCAGCTGCCTCGCAAAATCCGGGCTGTCCTCCGCCTCCCCGGCGTGGCGCCCCAGGTTCTCCAGCAGGCAAAGCTGGCCTTCGCGAAGGTCCTGGATGACCTTGCGGGGGGCATCCCCCACGCAGTCCTCCGGGAGATGAACCTCGTAGCCGGTCAGCTCGGCCAGCCGCTGCCCGTGGGCTTCCAGCGAGAGGTGGGCCTCCTGGCCAGGCTTGTTCCCGGTCACGTGGCTCGCCACGATCACCCGGGCCCCCGCCTCCATGGCATGGCGGATCGTGGGGATGGCCTCCCGGATCCGGGTGTCGTCGGCCGGGGCGCCCTTGCGGAGGGGTAGGTTGAAATCGACCCGGATCAGGACCCGGCTGCGTGCCAGGTCGAGATCGCGGAGGGTACGGAGTCCTGCGAGCGTGGTCACGGGTTCTACTCAGAGCCTGGAGGCGACGATGAGGGCCAGGTCGATCATGCGATTGGAGAAGCCCCACTCGTTGTCGTACCAGGCGAAGACCTTGGCGAAGCGGTCGCCGAGGGTCTGGGTCATGGTGGCGTCGAAGATGGAGGAGGCAGGGTTGCCGATGTAATCGCCGGAGACGAGCTCTTCCTCGGTGAACTGGAGGTACCCCTTCATCGGGCCCTCGGCGGCGGCCTTCATGGCGGCGTGGATGGCCTCGCGGGAGAGGGGGCGCTCGGTGCGGACCGTGAGATCGACGAGGGAGACGTCCACGGTGGGGACGCGGACGGCCTGGCCGTCGAACTTGCCCTTGAGCTCCGGGAGCACCTCGCTGAGGGCCTTGGCGGCGCCGGTGCTGCTGGGGATCATGTTGACCGCGGCGGCGCGGGCCCGGCGCAGGTCGCCCTTGCGGTGGGGCAGGTCGAGGAGGTGCTGATCGTTGGTGTAGCTGTGCACCGTCGTCATCAGCCCGTGCTCGATACCGAAGGACTCATGGAGCACCTTGGCGACAGGGGCCAGGCAGTTGGTGGTGCACGAGCCGTTGGACAGGATGTGGTGCTGGGCAGGGTCGTACTCGTCGTGGTTGACCCCCAGCACGATGGTCTTGTCGTGGTTCTTGGCGGGGGCGCTGATGAGCACCTTGCGGGCGCCGGCGGCCAGGTGCGCCGAGGCCTTGGCCTTGTCGGTGAAGAGCCCGGTGCACTCGAGCACCACGTCGACGCCGAGGCGCCTCCAGGGCAGCTCGTTCGGGTCCTTGAGGGCGGTCACCTCGATGCGGCGGCCGGCCACCTGCATCCCCCCGTCGATGACCTTGACCTCCGCGTCAAAGCCCCCGTGCACGCTGTCGTAGCGCAGCAGGTGGGCCAGGGTCTTGGGGTCCGTCAGGTCGTTGATGGCCACGACCTCCAGGCTGGAACCCAGGTTCCGCTCGACCAGGGCGCGCAGGACACAGCGACCGATCCGACCGAAACCATTGATGGCAATCTTCGTGGCCATGAGCTTCTCCAAAGAACGGGGGGCAGCAGAGGAGGGCGCAGGGTAGGTCCGTCGCTTCCGTTGTCAAGCTGCCCCCTTTCGCGTTACCCCTCCGTCCTCCCGATGGCCCCCCCCCGGATCCACCCCACAGCCTGCGTCGAGGAGGGCGCGCTTCTCGGCGAGGACACCGTCGTCTGGCGCCATGTCCACGTGATGCGAGGCGCCCGCGTCGGCGCCCGCTGTGTGCTGGGTCAGGGGTGCTTTGTGGGCCCCGGGGTCTCGATCGGAGATGCCTGTCGCATCCAGAACCACGTCAGCCTCTTCCAGGGGGTCACCCTCGAGGACGAGGTGTTCGTGGGCCCCTCCGTCGTCTTCACCAACGTCAAGCGCCCCCGCGCCGCGCACCCCACCCCGCCGGAGCGCTTCCTCCCCACCCTCGTCCGCCGTGGCGCCTCCCTCGGCGCCAACTCCACCGTGATCTGCGGCGTCACCGTCGGCGAGGGCGCCCTGGTCGGCGCTGGCGCCCTCGTCTCCCGCGATCTCCCCCCCTTTGTCCTCGCCATCGGCCAGCCCGCCCGCCCCGTCCGGCTTGTCTGCGCCTGCGGCCTCGATCTCCCCCCGGGCCTCCGTTGCTCCTGCGGGCGTTGTTTTGAGCCCCTACCTTCCGGCGGCGCTCGCCTCCTCTGAGGTCCCGCTGGTTCGGGGGTTGTCTCCTCCTTCCGTTTGCGCCATCACCCCGGGGTGAACGCGGTCCGGGTCTGGTCCTTGCTCGGTAGCCTGGTGATCCTGGGCGGTTGCACCTCCTTCTCGGGCGCCGAGGTCGGGGCATCGGCCGGGGGGGCCGGCGAGGGCGGCGGGGGCGGCGAGGCCGGGGGCGGCTCCGGCGGTGCCGCGGGGTCTCCGGCGGCCGGCGGCGCTGGCGCGGGGGGCCAGGCCGGCGCGGGAGGGGCCGTCGATGCGGCCTGCTGCGAGCCCTCCTCTGAACCAGGCTGCGCTGCCCCCTCGGTGGCCCAGTGCGTCTGCCGCGTTCACCCGGCTTGCTGCCAGGAGCGCTGGGGGAAGTCCTGCGTGCTCGCCGTCTCCGAGCTGGGCTGCGCCGACCCTTGCGCCAGCCCCACCGCCTGCCCGGGGGCCCCTGCTGGCGGCCTGTCCTGCGCCGCCGCCGTCCCCCTCGCCCCCGGGACCCAGGCCCAGGGCCGCACCCTCGGCCTCGCCAGCAAGAGCTCCGCGAGCTGCGGCGGCGGCCTCGCCCCGGAAGTATGGTACTCCTATACAACCACCAAGCCGGCACGCCTCCGGGTCCGCGTGCTCTCGCCGTACAGCGCCGAGCTGGGGTGCGACGCCCCGCTGCAGCCTGTGGTCTACGTGCGCGACGGCTGCGAGGGGGGCGCTGCAGAGCTGGCCTGCGGGGGGTACACGGTGGAGACCGATCGGCTCGACCCCGGCACCTACCGGATCGCGGTCGACGGGCGGCTGGGCGACGCCGGAGAATTCTCCGTCGAGGTCGACGAGCTTGCCCCTTGCGAGGGGGACGTGGACTGCGTCGGGGCGCCGGCGGCGCCGGCCTGCAACACCCTGCAGGGTCGCTGCGTCCGCTGCACGTCGGATGTGCACTGCACCGGCGCTGGCGCGCCGGCCTGCGACGACAGGACCGCCCAGTGTGTCCCCTGCGTCGTCGACGCGCACTGCAAGGACCCCGGCGCCCCCCGCTGCTCGAAGGAAGAACAGCGTTGCGTGGCCTGCCTCTCGGACCTCGATTGCAAGGCCGAAGGGGCGCCTTTTTGCCTGGAAAACCAGGGGATCTGCTCCACCTGCAGGGGCGACGATGACTGCAAGGACCCGGCCAAGCCGGCCTGCAACGCGCCGACCGGCACCTGCGTCCAGCAGGGCAATTGCTGCGAGTCCACCGCCGGGGTGGCCGGCTGTGTGGACAGCGCCATCGAGGCCTGCGTGTGCGCGAAGGATCCGTTCTGCTGCGAGACCTCCTGGGACCAGAGCTGCGCCCTGCAGGTCGAGGGGGCGGGCTGCGGCCTCTGCGGGGCAGCCTGCGCCAAGACCGAGGATTGTACCGATCCGGCGCGGCCCGTGTGCGTCCCCAGCGCCGGGCGCTGCGCGGAGTGCGCGGGCCCGGCCAACTGCAAGGATCCTTCGAAGCCGCTCTGCAAGGCAGGCGCCTTTCGCTGCGTCGCCTGCGAGCAGGACAGCGACTGCAAGGAGCCAGGGGCGCCCCGGTGCGACAAGGCGAGCAACACCTGCGCGGTCTGCGTCGAGGACGCAGACTGCAAGGACGAGGAGGCGCCGCGGTGCGTGGCGGGGGCCTGCGTGGCCTGTCGCGACGAGGACGATTGCAGCGGGGGGCTCCCTGCCTGCGAGGCCGGGGCCTGCGTCGCCTGCACGTCGGACGCGTACTGCACCAACCCCTCCGCGCCGGCCTGCGACGTCGCCAAGAAGACCTGCGTGAAGCAGGGGAACTGCTGCGAGGCCACCGCCGAGGTGGCCGGCTGCGAGCAACCCTCGATCGAGGCATGCGTGTGCGCGGTCGAACCCTCCTGCTGCCTCGGCGCCTGGACCGCCGCCTGCGTCGCCCTGGTCGAGACCCTGGGGTGCAGCCTCTGCGGTCCTTCTTGCCAGCAGGACCAGGACTGCACGGACCCGGCTCGCCCGGTCTGCGTGCCAGGCCTCGCCAGGTGCGGCGGCTGCGCCGAGGACGCGGACTGCACGGCCCCGGAGAAGCCCTCCTGCAACCCCGGGGTGTTCCGCTGCGTCGCCCCCTGCTGCGCGGTCACCGGCGAGCCCGGGTGCAGCGCGAGCACGACGATTCGCGACTGCGTGTGCGCGAAGGATCCGTTCTGCTGCGAGACCTCCTGGGATTCCTCCTGCGCCCTCCAGGTTGTCTCCCTGGGCTGCGGTTCGTGCCCTTGATCGAGGCCTGCTGGTACACTGCCTCCCCGGAGCCCCGCGTGACCTCGCCCCCCCCTTCGTCTCCTGTCGCCTTCCGCCTTCGCCGCCCTTACGCCACCGAGGACGAGTTCCTCGCGAGCGACGGGCCGGCCATCTCCCGCGGGGGCATGATCCTCGTCGGCGCTGGCTCTCGACCCGTGGGGTTGATCGTTCGCTTCGAGATCGCCCTCTGGGATGGCTCCCCGCTCTTCCGCGGAGAGGGGAGGGTCGTGGCTCACCTGCCCCCCGGCCCCGACGTCCCCTTTGCGGGGCTGGAGATCCGCTTTACACGCCTCGACCCCAGGGGAAAATCCCTGGTCGAGCGCGCGCTCCAGGAGCGAGATCCGCGCAGGGGCTCCGAGGTCCCCGAGCTCCTCCCCCCCTCCATCCCGCCGCTCTCCCTCCCGCCCCCCTCGCTCCCTCCGTCTTCTCTCGTGGTGGCCTCCATCCCACCTCCCCCGCCCTCGCTCCCCCCTCCGCCGGACCCGGACCCGGACCCCACCCAGCTCACCCCACCGGTCGCCCTGATCGAGGCGGACGACCCGGCCCTCCCCCTCGGGGCACCGCAGGTCGGTGTGATTTCTGACCCTCCTGTGCCGGTACTGGCTCGCCCCAGGGAGGCGGCCCTCGCGGCGCTCCGTTCCCGCAGGCCCCGGGAGGGGGGCGCGCCCCCGGATCGGGAGGCCTTGCTGGCGCGGCTTCGGGAGCGAAGCACGCATCTTTCGTGAGACCGGTCAAGGCAAACTTGGCGGTAGCAGGGGAGACGCGCTAAGGGAGATCCCCGCGGCACGGTCGCTGCGGGCGAGGTGACGGGCGCGTTGATCAGCGAAGAGACCATCCGTTTGGTCCGGGATCGGACGGACATCCAGGCGGTCGTGGGCGAGACCGTGAAGCTGACCCGGCGAGGGCGCTCGTGGGTGGGGTTGTGCCCCTTCCACAAGGAGCGTTCGCCCAGCTTTCACGTGACCCCGGAGCGGGGGATCTTTCATTGTTTTGGCTGCGGGGAGCACGGCAATGCCTTTGATTTTCTGATGAAGGTGGAGGGGCTCTCCTTCCCGGAGTCGGTGCGTCGTCTGGCAGAGCGTGCGGGGGTCGAGATCGAGGAGAACCGCTCGCCAGCGGCCCGCCGCGAGGAGGACGCGGCCCGGAAGATGCGGGAGGATCTCTACGGGATCAACGCGCTGGCGGCCTCGTTCTACGAGCGCATGATGGGGGAGCACCCCCACGGGAAGCTGGCCCTGGAAGAGCTGGGCCGCCGCGGTCTGGTCCCGACGGCGCCCACGGATCCGATCGCCACCGCCTTGCAGGGGTTCCGGGTCGGCTACGCGCCGGCCGAGTGGGCGGGGCTCACGGCGTTCCTGAGGCAGCAGGGGGTGTCGCCCAGCGCCGCCGAGCAGGCGGGGCTGCTGCTGCCGCGGTCCTCCGGGGGGGGCTTCTATGATCGCTTCCGTAACCGGCTGATGTTCGCGGTGATCGACCTGCAGGGCCGGGTAGTGGGCTTCAGCGGTCGCATCCTGCCGGATCCGCAGACGGGTCTGGTGGACAAGGAGACCGGCAAGTACATCAACAGCCCGGAGACGCCGGTGTACCGGAAGGGGGAGCTGGTGTTCGGGCTGTTCCAGGCGCGGCAGTCGGTCCGCCAGGCGGAGCAGGCGGTGCTGGTGGAGGGGAATTTCGATGTGGTCTCCCTCCATGCGCGGGGCATCACCAACGTGGTGGCCCCGCTGGGTACGGCGTTCACCCCCGAGCAGGCCACCGCGATCAAGCGCTTTGCACCGGAGATCGTGCTGCTTTTTGACGGGGACGCGGCGGGGCGCAAGGCGGTGCGCTCGGCCCGCGAGCCCTGCAAGAAGGCAGGGCTGGTGGCCAGGGCGGCGACGCTACCGGAGGGGGTCGATCCGGACGAGCTCAGCCGGGATCGCGGTCCGGATGCGGTGCGCGCGGTGATCCAGGCGGCCCGCGGCCTGCTCGAGCACCTGGTGGACGCCAGTCTGGACGCGCGCTTCACCTCCGCCAGCGCCGAGGAGCGAGCCGAGCGGGTCCGCGAGGTGGTCGAGCTGATCAACGCCGAGGATGACCCCACCGTGCGGGCCATGGCCCAGCAGTTCGCCGACGACGTGGCGCGGCGGCTGGTGCAGCGCGACGACGCGCTGGGCATGGCGGATGCGACCACCTTCCGGGCGCTGGTGCGGGCGGTGCAGGCCGGGGTGGCCCGCTCGGCCCCCACAGCTCAGCCCCAGGCGCCCACCCAGGAGCGGGACTGGGTCATGGAAGAAGTCCTGGGGGCCCTCCTCGACTTTCCCCCCTTGCTCCACGAGGTCGACGAGAGCCTCTGGTCCTGCGTCAGCGGCGATGCGGCCCTGGTGGTCGCTGTTTTGCAAGAGACCGATCCCGAGCGGGATGCAGAGAAATTCCTTGCAAATCTCCCGACTTCGTTCCAGTCATTCGCGCTCCAACGGCTGACCGCACCCGTGTATTCCGACCTGACAACCGCAAAAACGCAGCTTGAGGCCAACCTGCGCAAGCTCCAGGTTCGCGCCCTCCAGCAAGAGCACGCTCTGCTCAAGAGCGAGGCGGCGAGGGCCGAGCGTCAGGGGGATTTCGATGCGGAAATCGCTTCTCTCCGCGAGATCGAGGAGCGAACCCGCCGACGGATGCAGCTGCGCTCGCGTGGCCCCGGCGGGCCGCAGGGCTCCAAAGGATAGAGGCTCAGGCAGGGTCGACGGCTTTACCAAACACCGGGAAGAGAGAAGGCAGATGGCAGTTCGTCCGAACAAGGCTGGCGCGGGCGGTGGATCGTCAGGCGCACAGGGGGGCAAAGGGGCCTCCGGCGGCAAGGGCAAGGAGAGCAAGGAGAGCCCGTCGCACCTGGACTCCTCCAAGTCCAAGGGGTTCATGACCTACGACGAGGTCAGCGACGCCCTCCCTCACGACCTGTCCGCCGCGGACCAGCTCGACGACATGATCGGCGTCGGGGACGACGACATCGAGATCGTCGATAACACCACCCAGGTCAAGATCGCCCCCAAGCGGATCGCCGAGGAAGAGGCGCAGGAGCACAAGAAGATGCCCCTGCGCGGCGACGAGGGGGGCGACGACATCGACGGCCTGTACTCGAAGTCAAACGACCCGGTCCGGATGTACCTGCGCAAGATGGGTACGGTCTCGCTCCTCACCCGGGAGGGGGAGGTCGAGATCGCCAAGCGCATCGAGGAGGGGGAGCAGAAGGTCCTGTCGGCGATCCTGTCGTCGCCGGTCGCTGTCCGCGAGATCATCGAGATCGGCGAGAAGCTCAAGAAGCACAAGATCCGGGTGAAAGACATCATCCGGGACGCAGAGGAGACCGACGAGGGCCAGCACTTCGACGAGGAAGAGGCCGATCGCCGCATCATCCGGCTCATCGACAAGGTCAAGACCCGGAACAAGAAGATCGAGGAGCTGCGCGACGAGCTGCGCGAGGCCGCGGGCCCCCGGCGCCGCCAGATCTCGGAGGAGATCGACGCCACCCACGCCGAGATGGTCAACCTTCTGGGCGAGATGCGCCTGAACAAGAAGACCATCGACCGCATCGTCGGGGTCCTCAAGAAGCTGATCGAGCGGGTCGAGAAGGCCGAGGCTCAGGCCACCGACCTGGAGCGCCGTACGGGCCTCCCCAAGGAGGAGATCAAGCGGGCGCTGCGCGATGCCAAGGGCGACCCCCGCAAGGAGCGCACCCTCGCCCGCAAGCTGGGCATCGAGCGCGGTGAGCTGGCCGACGCGGACGAGGCCATCAAGGCCACCCAGAAGGGCCTCAAGAAGCTCGAAGAAGAGCTGCAGCTCGACATCAGCGAGATCCGCGGCACCTTCCGCACCATCCGCGAGGGCGAGCGCCAGGCCGACAAGGCGAAGGCCGAGCTGGTCGAGGCCAACCTGCGCCTCGTGGTCTCCATCGCCAAGAAGTACACCAACCGCGGCCTCCAGTTCCTCGACCTCATCCAGGAGGGGAACATCGGCCTGATGAAGGCCGTCGAGAAGTTCGAGTACAAGCGCGGCTACAAGTTCTCGACCTACGCTACCTGGTGGATCCGCCAGGCCATCACCCGCGCCATCGCCGATCAGGCCCGCACCATCCGCATCCCGGTGCACATGATCGAGACGATCAACAAGTTGGTGCGCACCTCCCGCTACCTCGTCCAGGAGTACGGCCGCGAGCCCACCCCGCAGGAGATCGCCGAGAAGATGGAGCTCCCCCTCGACAAGGTCCGCAAGGACCTCAACATCGCCAAGGAGCCCATCAGCCTCGAGACCCCCATCGGCGAGGAGGAAGACTCGCACCTCGGCGATTTCATCGAGGACAAGAGCGTCATCTCCCCCAGC
>JALOQB010000492.1 GCA_025453595.1 Polyangiaceae bacterium | reverse complement strand
AGACCTGGGACATGATGGGGATCAAGTTCACCAATCACCCGGACCTGCGCCGTATCCTCACGTACCCCGAGTTCGAGGGGCACCCGCTGCGCAGAGATTACCCGGCGCAGAAGACGCAGCCCCTGGTCCCGTACCGGGAAGGCCCCAACATCCTCGACAAGCTGGCGCCCTTTGGCCCCGACGAAGGCATGCCCTTCGGTCGGCAGACCCATCAACTCCCCTCGTTAGCAAGCCGCAGGCCTCCTCATGGAAGCGATCGATCAAGACCTCGAAGAATCCGAGCTGGAGCTCCCCTCGGAGCCGATGAAGCTCAACATGGGCCCTGCGCATCCGGCGATGCACGGCACCGTGCGAATCGTCCTTGAGCTGTCCGGAGAGACGGTGAACAAGGCGGATGTACAGATCGGGTACCTGCACCGCGGGTTCGAGAAGATGTGCGAGCGCGGCACGTGGACCCAGTGCTTCCCGTACATCGACCGGCTCAACTACGTGTCGCCGATGCTGAACAACAACGGCTTCGCGATGGCGGTCGAGAAGCTGCTGGGCGTCAAGGTGACCGAGCGGTGCGAGTACTACCGCGTGATCCTGGGGGAGCTGGCGCGGATCTGCGACCACCTGACCTGCAACGGCGCCTCGGCGATGGAGCTGGGGGCGTTCACCCCGTTCCTGTGGTTCATCAAGGGCCGCGACTTCATCTGGGACGTCTTCGAAGAAGAGACCGGCGCGCGGCTCACCCACTCGTTCGGTCGGGTGGGGGGCATGGCCAAGCCTCCGACGACGCATTTCAAGGACCACGTCAAGGCGGCGGTCAAGGGCGCGATGCGGCTGGTGGTCGAGGGCGAGTCGCTGATCCTGAAGAACCGGATCTTCCTCGACCGCCTGGAGGGTGTGGGCCGGGTGACGCCGGAGCTGGCGCTCTCCCACGCGTGGACGGGCGTCTGCCTGCGCTCCACCGGCGTCCCCTACGACGTCCGCAGGGCGCACCCGTACAGCATCTACGACCGCTTTGACTTCGATGTCCCGGTCGGCACCACGGGCGACAACTACGATCGCTTCATGATCCGCCTCGAAGAGATCCGGCAGTCGGCCCGCATCATCGAGCAGGCGCTGGAGCAGATGCCGGACGACGGCCCGATCAACGTCGACGACCCGCGCATCGTGCTGCCGCCGAAGGACGAGGTGTACACGACCATCGAGGCCACCATCCAGCACTTCAAGATCGTGATGGAGGGCATCAAGGTCCCGGCGGGCGAGTGCTACAGCTACACCGAAGCAGGGAACGGCGAGCTCGGGTTTTACCTGGTGAGCGACGGCTCGGGGACGCCCTACCGCGTGCGGATCCGACCCCCGTCGTTCATCATCACCAGCGCGCTCCACCACATGATCGAGGGGGGGATGATCGCCGATATCGTACCGACCTTCGGGTCGGTCAACATGATCGGCGGCGAGTGCGATCACTTAGAACGCGAGGCGCCCCGGGGCGCCTCTCCCGTATTTTTCCCCGGAACCAGGCCCGCCAGGCGCTTGCAGCGAGCCGGGTTCCGTGGTCTCTGACAGCCTGAACGTCGAAGCCCGCGGGGCGAATCGAGCGAGATAACGAGCGATGCCGAGCATCAAGATTGATGGCCGAGAGGTCCCCTACGAGCCGGGTGATACGATCATCAAGGCGGCGCACCGCGCCGGGATCGATATCCCTCATTACTGCTGGCACCCGGGCCTCTCCGTGGCGGCCAACTGTCGCATGTGCCTGGTCGAGGTGGTCCCCCCCCCCGGCAAGGGCAACGTGATGCGGCTGGATGTGCTGCGCTGGGACGCGGCCTCCAAGAAGTACGTGAGCGACAAGAAGCCGAAGCTGCAGCCTGCCTGCCAGTGGTCCTGCGACGACGGGATGCAGGTCTTCAGCGAGAGCTCGCCCCACGTCAGCGAGGCCCGCAAGGCGGTGCAGGAGCTGCTGCTCCTCAACCACCCGGTCGACTGCCCGATCTGCGACCAGGCCGGCGAGTGCCGCCTCCAGGATTACTGGCTGGAGCACGGCCGCTACCGCAAGCGGATGAAGGACGAGATCATCCACAAGCCGAAGGCGGTCAGCTTCGGCCCCACCATCGTCTACGACGCGGAGCGCTGCATCGTCTGCACCCGCTGCGTGCGCTTCGTGGAAGAGGTGGCGAAGGACCCGGTGCTCGAGAAGCGCGAGCGCGGCAACCTGGGCGAGATCTTCGTCGCGCCGGGCCGCACCCTCGACAACAACTACACGCTGATGACCGAGCACGTGTGCCCCGTGGGGGCGCTGACGGCCAAGGATTTCCGCTTCAAGGCGCGTGTATGGTTCCTCCGGACAGCGAGGACGGTGTGCCAGGGGTGCGCGACGGGCTGCAACGCGTACCTCGATTACGATCCGCGCTCGATGAAGGTGTACCGCCACCGCCCGCGGGAGAACGCCCAGGTCAACCAGTACTGGATGTGCGACAAGGGCATGCTCTCGTACCGGGAAGCGCACGAGCGCCGGGTGCTGCGCGCCCGGGTCGGTGGGAACGAGGTGGGGGTCAAGGAGGCGCTCGAGGAGGTGAAGGCGCTGCTGGCCGGGGTGAAGGGGGACAAGGTTGCCTTTGTGCTGTCGGCGCAGCACAGCAACGAGGACAACCACGCGCTGGTGTCGCTGGCGAAGGGGTCCCTCGGCGGGGCCGACTTCTTCCTGACGGGGCGGGCGCCGGGGCAAGCGGACGGGGTGCTGATGGTCGAGGACCGGAACCCGAACACCGCGGGGGCCATCCAGGTGGCGACCACGACGCCGCCGCGACAGATGAGCGACCTGCTGGAGGCGATCAAGAACGGGCGCTACACCCACGTGATCGCGCTGGGGGCCGAGGTGCCCGTGGACGCGAAGACGCTGGCGGGCCTGGAGCGGCTGAAGACCGTGGTGATCGCGGCTCACGAGGGCCCGCTGACCCGGGTGGCCAAGGTGGTGCTACCGGCCTGCTCCTGGGCCGAGGCCGAGGGCACCTACGTGAACGCGAAGAACCTGGCGCAGCGGAGCGAGCGGGCGATCACGGCGCAGGGCGACAGCCAGCCCGGCTGGCAGTGGGTCGTGGCGGTCGCCCAGGCGCTGGGCCACAAGATCGGATTCAGCAAGCTAAGCGAGCTGCGCAAGAGCCTGTCGGGGGCGCCGACGGCGGCCTCCGCGAGCGTCTGAAGGGACAGCGATGGCAAAGATCATCGGCGAATATCACTGGTTGTTCTTCGGGCTGATCAAGTGCGCGATCATGCTCGGGTTCTTCATCAACGCGGGCGGCTTGCTGACCATCGTCGAGCGGCGCCAGATGGCGGTCATCCAGGATCGGATCGGGCCCAACCGGGCGCTGGTCAACGTGCCCGGGGTGGCGCTCAAGGCGCTGCTCTCGGGGCCGCCGCTGCTGCTGGCGGGCCTGTTCGCGGCGCTCTCGTACGCGCTGTGGCCGCCGACGCTGGTGCAGGTCGAGGGGTCCGGGGGGGTGCTGACGGGGGTGGCGCGAGGGTTCTGGATGTTCCAGGGGGGCGTGCTGATGGCCTGGACCCACGTGCTGCTGCTCGCCGCGTACGCCAAGCGCAATGACGCGGCGAACCCGCTCGAGCAGGCGCTGGCTTGCCTCGAGGACCTGCGGTGGATCTTCTACACGGGGCTCGCCGGGCACCTGGCGCTCTTCGGCCTCTACAGCTCTGCCGGGGC
>JALOQB010000491.1 GCA_025453595.1 Polyangiaceae bacterium | reverse complement strand
TCGGTCAACGGCACCCACGTCAAGGGCATGCGCGACGGGGAGCTCCAGGGCTACTTCAACGCCCAGCGCACCGAGGGCGTCGAGATCGAGTTCAGCCGGGCCCCGGGCCAGAGCACCCGGGTCACCCTCAAGGAAGGCCCCATCTACCCCCTCTTCTCCGAGGTCGGCTCCATGCCCTGAGGGGCGATCTCAGCGCAGCAGCGGGTCGCCGCGCATCGCGTCCGTCTTCTTGAAGATCTTCCGGCCAAGCGCCGCGATCTGCCCATCCGTCGGGTGATCCAGGCTCTCGACCCCGACGATGCGCCCCTTCAGCGCCTTCCCGTGGTCATCCACGAACTTCTTGAACTCGTTCTTCGCCTGACCCGGGCCCGCCACCAGCACCGCCTGCGCGGGCTCCAGCGCCTGGACAATCTCCTCGAAGAAGTGGCGATCCGGTCCGTGGTGGTGCTCGTCCTTCCGGTGATGGTTGTGCCCGTGCGAATGGCCTGCCTTCAGGTGCCGCTCCTCGAAGCGCGCGTCGTCCTCGTGCAGAAACAGGACCTTCGCCTCGTGGTGATCCAGCCAGACTACCGCGTGAGGAATCATCATGTTCTCATCCCCATCAAGTTCGGTGCCACCCAGCTCGCATGCGCAATCCTCGCGGCATTTCTCCCCCTGAAACCCCGGGCTTCCCTGGCCCCGCGCACCGCTTGCGATCCCGCCGCGCAAGCCCGTCGCTCGCCGCTCCCTTCGCCCTCCTCGCCCTCCTCGCGCCCTCCGTGGCCCGCGCCGATGATCTCGATGACCTCCGGCGCGGGGGGGTCCTCCGCTGGGGCGGCGATCAGGAGGGCGGGGGCCCCTACATCTTCCCCCGGGATGACCTCCCGGAGCTTGTCACCGGCTTCGAGGTCGACCTCGCGGAAGAGATCGCCCGACGCCTCGGCGTCCGCGCCTCCTTCCAGCAGGGCCCCTGGGACCGCCTCCCCGATCTGCTGCGTATCCGGAAGATCCATATTATCCTCAACGGCTACGAGCTGACCGATGCCCACGCGGCGGCGATGGAGCCGAGCCGACCGTACCTGCGCTACGGCCTCCAGCTGCTGGTGCGGCGGGGAGGGGCCGTGCAGGGCTGGGAATCGCTGCGACGAGGGGGGGCCCGTGCGGGGGCCCTCACCGGCTCCGCGGCGGAGGGGTACCTGCAGCGGTTCTGCGGGGGGCTGTGCCGTGTGGCCTCCTACGATGGCAGCACCGACGCGATGCGGGAGGTGGAGACCGGGAAGCTCGACGCCACGCTGCAGGACACCCCGGTGTTTTCCTTCTACGCGCCGCGCTTTCCGGGGCTCGTGGCGGCGGGGGAGCCGGTCGCCCCGGGGAGCTACGTGATCTACGGTCGCAAGGGCGAACGCAGGCTGATCGAGGCGGTCAATGAGGCGCTGCGCGGGGCCGAGGCGGACGGGGCGCTGGGGGCGATCCTGGGGCGGTACGGCCTCCTGGCGCCGACGCCAGCGCCTCCGGCCTCCGCGCCTCCCGGGGGGGCCGCTCCTCCTGCGGGCTCTGCGCCGGTGGTTCCTGGCGCCCCCGAGGCCGCGGCGGTGCAGGCCGCCCCGAGGCCCCGGGGCTGGGAGGTGGCCCGCAAGCACGGTGGCACCCTGGTCCAGGCTGCTGGCCTGACCGTGGCGCTGTCGGTGCTGGCGTTCCCGCTGGCCATGGCCCTGGGGCTGGCGGTGGCGCTGGGGCGTCGCCACGGGCCGCGCCCCCTCTCGCTGCTGCTCGGCGGCTGGGTCGAGGTGCTCCGCGGTACGCCGCTGATGCTCCAGCTTTATTTCCTGTTCTTCGTGCTCCCGGAGGTGGGCCTGTCGCTGCCCGCGTTCTGGACCGGCGTGGTGGGGCTGGCGCTGAATTATTCGGCCTACGAGGCGGAGATCTACCGGGCCGGGCTCCAGGCCATCCCGCCCGGCCAGATGGAGGCGGCCCTCGCCCTGGGCATGTCGCGGCGGGAGGCCCTGCGCTGGGTGGTGCTCCCCCAGGCCTTCCGGGTGGTGATCCCCCCGATGGTGAGCGACTTCATCGCCCTGTTCAAGGACACCAGCGTCTGCTCTGTCATCACCCTGGTCGAGCTGACCAAGCGGTTCAGCGTGCTCTCCCAGAGCACCCAGGCCACCCTGGAGCTGATGGCGTTGACCGCGCTTCTCTACCTCGCCATGAGCTACCCCCTGGCGCTCCTCGCCCGGCGCCTGGAGGCTCGCCTTCGCGGAGGGCAAGCGCCATGATCTCGGTGCGCGCCGCTCGCCTGCTGCGGGATCGTGTCCCGGTCCTCGACGGCCTCCACCTCGACGCGCCCCGGGGCCAGATCACCGCGCTGGTGGGCGCCTCGGGCGGCGGGAAGAGCACCTTGCTCCGCTGCATCGTGGGGCTGGCGCCCCTCGACGGCGGAGAGATCCAGGTGGGCGATCTCTTGCTGGGCGCCGCGCCGCTCCCGGAGGCCCAGCTGCGCGCCCTGCGCCGCCGTGTCGGGCTTATTTTCCAGCAGTACAACCTGTTCCCGCACCTCTCCGTCCTCGACAACCTGACCCTGGCCCCCCTCCGCTCCCTGGGCCTCCCTCGATCGAGGGTCGAGCGACGTGCCCGGGAGCAGCTCGAGCGCGTGGGCCTCCTGGACAGGGCGCAGGCGCGCCCCGATCAGCTCAGCGGAGGCCAGCAACAGCGCGCCGCCCTCGCCCGTGCCCTCATGGTCGAGCCCGAAGCCCTGCTGCTCGACGAGCCCACCAGCGCCCTGGACCCGGCCGCCACCCAGGGCCTCGCCGAGCTCTTCGTTCGCCTCGCCGCCGACGGCCTCGCCCTGCTCCTGGTCTCCCACGCGATGCCCCTGGTGCAGCGCGTGGCGCACCAGGTCCACGTGCTTCACCAGGGGCGCATCGTCGAGCGCGGAGCCCCCGCCCTCCTCACCTCGCCGCAGCACCCTGCCACGCGCCAGCTCATGGGTCTCCCCTGAGCACCAGCGTCAGCCCGTAGGGCCCCTCGTCCCCCGGGCCTGCCCCGTCCACCGCCAGCCAGTACTCCCCGGGGGTCACCGCCACGTCCAGCCGCGAGATCGCACGGGCCACGCAGGCCTCGGGCCTCGGCTCCTTCAGCCACCGCAGCCCGCGCCGTCCTCCCCCGAACAGCCGCACCCGCAGCCGTCCCGCTCCCTTCACCTCCACCCGGTGCACCCGCTCTCTTCCCTCCAGCTTCCCCTTGCCGCAGCCATACTCCACCGCCGTCGATGGACCGCCCTCTGTAGATGCGTTCCATACACCCGGGGCCTCGACGGTCCAGGGGCGCTCCCAGGTGCCTTCGCCCTGCGCGAGGGCGGGCTGCGCCGGGGCAGCTTCGGCGCCCAGCACCTGGCGGCGCAGCTGATCGAGGGACTCAAGCACCAGCAGGTTCCGCCGGTTCATGCCTGCCTGCAGCCCTTGCTCATCGAACCAGCAAGGGCGCGCCCGGTCATCCTGGAAGGCCGCCGGGTGCACCCCGTCGGACTGGAGCCCGCCCCGGGGCAGCGGATCCAGCGCCTGGAACAGATCCATCACCGGAAGCTCATGGCGCCGCGCCACCAGCCGCACCACCGCGTTCATCTCGGGCACGTTGTCCCGGGCCTCCTGCTTGTCCCGGCGCGGCGGCAGGGTGCTGAGCACAGGCACCACGTTCCGGGCCAGCAGCGCCTCGACGACCGCGCGGTACGATC
>JALOQB010000206.1 GCA_025453595.1 Polyangiaceae bacterium | reverse complement strand
GAACACGTTGAGGTGCTTGTTGGCCACGCGACCCTGGCGCTCGACCACGGTGTTCAGCTCGCTGGACTTCGGGTCCATGTAGCTGTGGCACTTGCGCATCACCCGGGGGTTGTGGTGCGCCTTCAGGCTCTCGTAGCCGCAGAGGCCCACCGCCACCGACTTGTGCCCGCCGTCCATCGGCACCAGGTTCAGGTTGACGTAGATGATCAGGTCGCTGTCGACCGCGCGCTTGTTCAGCACCACCCGCTCGCCCAGCTCGGTCTCGCCGACCAGGGCCATGTTCTTGAGGTCTTCGGCGTCGTGGTTGTAGAGCTTCTTCGGCCAGTAGGCGTCGAAGATCTTCTTGCCGACGATGTGCTTCACCTCGGCGCCGGTCATCTTGCGGTGCACGCTGGTGGCGATGATCATCTCGACGTCGTCGACGCCGTGGTCGGCCAGCAGCTGCAGCACGATGGTCAGCACCCGCTCGCGCACGTCGGGCGCCTTCATCGGGGGCAGGGGCAGCGAGACATCGTCGATCGCGATCGTCACCTTCATCCCAGGCTTGAGCTTCGCGTAGAGCGGCTCGCTGTTGTAAGGGTGGTTGATCGCGTAGCGGATCGCCGCGTCCGGGTCCTTCAGGCCCACCAGGGGCGGCTTCGAGTAGATGACCCGGGTGCCGACCGGGAGGTCGACCTCCACGAGACGGTCTCCGGAGAACAGAACGCGCGGGGCGCTTCGCTTGTCGAGGGTAACGACGCAGGGGTGGGTCACGGCGGTCAATCCAGTCGTAGAATGGGCCAGTGGTAGGCGTGCGCCAGGCGCTCGAGGGCAGGCTCGGGGTTCACGGCGGTCGGCTGGCCGACCACCGACAGCATGGGGATGTCAGAGTAGCTATCGGAATAGGCAAAACACTCGTCCAGGTCGTGGCCGTGGGCCCGCGCGTGGTCGCGGATCACCTTCGCCTTCTCGGGCCCGGCGATCACCGGACGCAGCAGCTTCCCGGTGCAGTACCGCTCGTGGATCTCGAGCCGGTTGGCGATCACGTGGGTCGCCCCCAGGTGATCCGCCAGCCGCTGCATCAGCACGTCGAGCGCCCCCGAGACCAGCACCACGTCGTGCCCCTCGTCCCGGCACCGCTGCACCAGATCCTTCGCCCGGCGGTACAAAGCCTTCTTCAGCACCTTGTCGAAGGCCTCGTCCGCCAGCAGCAGCAGCCGGTCCTCCGAGGTGCCCTCGAAGAGGTTGTAGAGCATCTCGTTGAAGGTCCTGCGATCCCGGAGCTCGGCGAGCGCCATCGCCGGCGCGTTCATCAGCCCACGCGCCAGCCGCCCCAGCGACTGCAGCGGCGTGGCCTGGTTCACCATGTAGAACAGCGTCGGGTGAATCAGGTTCGTCTTCACCAGCGTTCCATCGACGTCGAAGTAACTGGCAGGCACAGGCAGGCTTCCTCTCTCGCGGGCTCGGGCCCCTTCCGTCGTGGGGCCAGTTCTCCCCGACCACCAGGCGGCTGGAGGGCGCGGGCGGCCCAGAGGGCCAGCAAGGGCGGCTACATACCCCAGCGGCTCCCCCGGAAGCAAGGCGCCGCTGAACCGGCCAAATCTCCGCGAAATCCCCTTCGCGCTGCGTAAGCTCACCCCCGCGTTTTCCCCCACCCGCCGCGGGTAGCGAACCCCCTTGCTCACCCCTCACCGGTCCTTTCTTGACCCTGCCTCTTCAGGGCTCCAGCTCCCCCCCGTTCCCCTCGCTGTCCCTCACCTCCACCCGCACCACGG
The DNA here is from genome assembly GCA_025453595.1 of Polyangiaceae bacterium. Classification (GTDB taxonomy): domain Bacteria; phylum Myxococcota_A; class Polyangia; order Polyangiales; family Polyangiaceae; genus JANWXX01. The sequence goes on along the minus strand of JALOQB010000206.1, from coordinate 11,696 downwards.
TCTCTCCCGCCCCCACCTCGATCGTCGCCTCCCCCTTCCCCGCCTCCACCTGCTTCGCCCCCTTCGGCCCCTCGCTCGTCGTCACCACCACCGTCCATGGCCCGGGCAACGGAACCCCCTGGTCGCTCGCCCCCTGCTCCACCAGCGCCCTCAACCCAGGCGCATCCCCGAGCAACGCTCGCACCTTCACCCCGCCTGATTCAAGGGTCAAGGACGACCCACTCGCAAGCGGCGCAGTGGTCACCTCGAAGACCGGGGAGGCCACGTCGTAGTCCACCAGCCCGCTCGCGGCCTGGGCCTTCCCGCGGGCCCGGAGCCGGTACTTGCCCACCGGCGTCGAGAAGGGCCGGGCCGCGGCGCCGAGGGTCAGAGGCCCGGGCGGGACCGGCTGCCAGGTGGCGCCGTACGCGTGGGAGGTGGGCTCGTCCGCCTTGAGCGGGACAGGGACGTAGCTGAGGATCACCTCCGCGCGGCGCGAGCTGGCGGCTTGCCCACGGGCATCGAGGAAGGGCACAAAGACGCCCGGGGAGGACTCGACCTCGACCTGCACCTCGGGGGTATCGACCAGGGGATCGCCCCCCTTGAAAACAAAGCGCGCGGCCCCGACGCCGCGAGGCACCAGGGCGCCCGCCTGGGTGGGTGCGGCCTCCTGGGTGTCAGGCCACAGGAGCTTCTCGGGCGTCTCGGTCATCGCGGTGCCGTGATCGGAGGTGACCGTGACCTTGAGCTCGCGGCGCGGAGGCGGGTACTGGAAGCCCAGGAACCGGGAGGAGCCGGCCTCCGGGTCCTCGACCTCCGGGGTCCAGGCGAGGCGGGTGGCCTCGACCACGCGCTCGGCCACCTGCTCCCCTTCGAGGGGGCCCCACAGGTTGATGCTGGGCTCGTAGCCGCCGGAGAGCCAGTCTTCTGCGGTGAGCACGTAGCCGATGTGATCCTGGGCGTAGCCCACGATGAGGGTGCGGTCAGGGCCCGCGGGCGAGCGGTTGCGGATGTAGGCAGCGAGGGGGGCGGTGGGCTCGCCAGGCACCGTGGCGATGAGGTAATCCCCGGAGGGCGTGCCGCGGAGCCGCAGCGCCGTCGTCGTGACCCGGACCGTATCGCAGCCCGGCGTGGTGTAGTCCTCGGCCTTCAGGTCGAAGAGGCTGAAGATGATCTTCTTGCCGTTGCCGACCTCGGTGCACGACCGGTAGGGCCCCAGCTTGTTCAGGGTGCCAGGGAGCTTGGCGAGGGTGGCGCCGGACGGGTCTCCGCAGAGGCCGGCGCCGTGCTCTGTATTGAACTCATCTACAGGCACGGAGACGCGACCGTCGTCGTCGAAGAGCCGGTAGTCGGGCTCCTGCTCCTCGGGGAGGATCGGGGCGTAGGAGAGCTTGCGGCCGTCGGCCCGGGTGATCTCGACGTCGCGGCCGGTGGGTCCGGAGCGGGTGACCACCTCGAGGCCCGCGGTGTCGCCGGTGGTGACCCCCTCGACGAGGGGCTTGAGGAGCTGGGCGGCGCGGGCGCCGATGAGCTCGAGGGAGGGCATGTCGAGGCAGCGAAAGCCGTCGGGACAGCGCCGGCGCCCGTCCTGGGAGACGGGGGCGACGTCGCCGCCGGCGCCCTGCAGGTGGATGACCGGGTAGCCCAGCAAGGCGGAGGTGGCGCGCTCGACGGCGCCAGGTGCGTCGGTGGTGGCCAGCAGGTTGTCCGAGCCGGTCACGGTGCCGTGGATGGGGAAGTCGACCAGGGCCACCAGGGGGCTACCGTCGGCCCGGTCGACGCGCAGGGCCCAGGCCTGGCCGTCCTTGCGCTGGCCGGCGAGGTTGCCGTCGGGCCCCGGGAGCGCGTCGTTCTCCTTGCGGCGATCGACGGTGACGGTGTCCTGGGGGTCGAAGTCCTGGGTGACGCCGACGCCGATGCGGGCCGGAGCGAGGGTGGAGAGGGCCTGTTCCGCGGCGCTCTTCATCGAGGCAAGGACCCGCTGGAACATGTCTTCCCGGGGGCGATCGTTGCCACCGGGCATCAGGATGTAGGAAGCCTGCCAGGCCGCGTAAGCGCCGTGCGAGTGGGAGCTGGCGACAAGCACCTTGCCCCGCAGGGAGCCGTCCGGCGCGAGGGCGTTCTCGAGGGCAAACACCGCGTTGTCGATCACGTAGATCGAGTCGATGCGGACCAGGACCAGGCGCTCGCCGCCGACCTCGAGGGCGACCGCCTTGATCACGGGCCGATCGTGCTGGCCCAGGCTGGGGACCATGCCCACGTTGATGCGATCCTTGCGGGCATCGTGATCCTTGCCACCGAGGGCGCGGACCCGGGCGCCGTAGCCGCCCAGCGGGGCGCCGATAGGCATGTCAAGAAAAGCCTCGCCAAAGCCCGCCCGCACGGGGCCGACCGGGGCCTCGGGACGGGCAGCGCGGGCCGGAGGGGTCTCGAAGGTGCAGTGGGCTGGCCCCGCCGGACCTGCCCCCCCCTGCCCTGCCCCGCTGGCCCCGCCAGCCCCCCCGGAAGCAGCGGGTTGCTCCTCGTCTCCGCAAGCGCCCAGACCCACCACCAGCCCCCACCCGAGGGCTGCGACCAGCGACCAAGCTCCGACCACCTTCATCAAGGAAGGAGGCTAGCGCACCGGGGCAGCGCGCAGGCAGAAATGAGCGATCAGTGCCGGGGCTCCTGGATGCCCAGCTCGGTCATGCGAAGCTTGAGGCCCCGGACCGAGATCTTGAGGAGCCGCGCGGTCTGCTCGATATCCCCCTGGCTCTGCTGGAAGGCGGCCTCGATGGCCTCCCGGGGGATATCTTTGGGGCGGCTGATGCCGAGGTCCCGGAGCCACTTGTCGAGGGTGGTGCGGGAGATCCCGAGGGCGCGGGCCACCCGGTGCTGGATGTGGTCGTGGGCCTCCATCTCGCGGATCAACTCGGCCTCGGAGATGTTCTTGGCCCCCGATGCGCCGTCCGGTAGCGGAGGGTTGCTGCTGGGGCCGCGACCGCTGTCTGGCGGGCGAGGCGCGGAGGGCTCGTGAGGAGGGGCGCGGAACTCGCCGCGCTGGCGGTTGGCCGCCGCCACCGCCGCCACGTACTTGTCCAGCTCGCGCACGTTGCGGGACCAGTCGCGGCCCAGCAACCGCAGGAAAAAATCCATCGGGATCGGGCCCTGCTGGGCCCCCGGATCCTGGATGAGCCGGGCCAGCGGCGCGTCCCCGCTTGCCGCCTGGGTATCCTCGGTGATGCGCTGGAGCAGGAAGTGGACGAAGAGCCGGGGCACGTCGTCGCGGCGCTCGCGGAGCGGCGGGACGCGGATCGCGGGCCCCTCCAGGCGCGAGTACAGATCGGCCCGGAAGCGCCCGGCCTCGACCTCCGCCGCCAGGTCCCGGTTGGTCGCGGCCACCACGCGCACGTCCACGGGGCGCTCCTGCGTCTCCCCCACCGGGCGCACCTTGCGCTCCTGCAGGACGCGGAGCAGCTTGGCCTGCATCGCCAGGGGCATCTCGCCGATCTCGTCCAGAAACAGCGTGCCGCCGCCGGCGGACCGGAAGAGCCCCTCCTTCGCCGCCACCGCGCCGGAGAAAGCGCCCTTGGCGTGGCCAAACAGCTCGCTTTCCAGCAGGGTCTCCGGCATCGCCGCGCAGTTGACCACCAGGAACGGCGCCTTGCGGCGGCGGCTCCCCTCGTGAAGCGCGCGAGCCACCAGCTCCTTGCCGACCCCCGTCTCGCCGTGGATCAACACCGTGTCGCCGGAGTCGGCCAGCGCGCGGATCTGCCCCCGCAGCGCCACCATCGCGCGGCTCTCCCCCACCATGCCCAGATCGGTGCCGACCACATCCAGCGGGCGGCAGGTGCACAGCAGCAGCACCCGATCCCCGATGGCCACCAGCCCACCGGCCGGCAGGAACCCGGGCCCCTCGCCGAGCAAGGACCCGTCTGGCGTAAAACGCCGGAGCTCCCGCCGGGCCTCGGCCTCTTGCCGTAGCTCGAACCCGCCCCGGCCATGCACCCAGCGCAACGCCATCTGGCGCCGGCTCACGCAAGGATCCTGGAGCGGCCGGGCGTCTCCCCAGCCCACCACGCGGAAGGTGGGGTTTTCTCTACCCACCACGACCTCCTGGCGCGCGTGTTCGCTGCGGGCGCTACCGAGCACGGCGCGAGCCCCCACGCGCCGGAGGTCCGGGTGGTAAAGGATCTCGACGACCACGGCTTCGTCGATGTCAGCCGAACCGCTGCGAGAGCGGAGGATTTCCGGGTCGAGGGTCTCGTCAGAGGGCATCACCAGCGCAGAGCCTAGCGGTCCTGGCTCGCCACGCCAACCACCGAGCCGCCCCCCTGAAGCGGCGAAAAAGGTGATACCATGAGGAGTCATGGTCTCGCGTCGCTGGGTCATCCTGGGTGCAACGCTGCTGCTGGCCTGCGGGGAAGAGAAAAAACCCGGCACGGTAGGCGAAGGGGGGCCCATCGTCACCCCGAATCCGGTGCCGGAGGGCGGCAGCGGCGGGGGCAGCGGGGGTAACGGCTTCGTCTTCTACAGCGTGGGCGATGTGCTCGACGCTGGGCTCTCGTGGCAAGGCTTCGCGGAAGGCTCCGGTGAGCCAGGCACCATCACCCTCGCGGATTACCACGACCCCACGGGGGAAAAGGGCATCCGTGCCCTCCTGATCACCGAGGGCCAGGCCGACTGCGCCCCCTGCGTCCAGGAGGCGAAGGTGCTCCAGAAGAAGATGGCAGGCCCCTGGCTCGACCGAGGGATCCGTGTCGTCCAGCTCCTGGTGTCAGACGCCAGCGGGAAGCCCGCCACCACCAGCACCGCGCAGGCCTGGAAGACCAAGATCCAGGCAAGCTGGGCCGTGGGGATCGACCCGGATTTCACCTTCGCGCAGGTGGGCAGCAACCCTTACCCGATCCAGGTGCTGGTCGATCCTCGCACCCTCACCATCGTCGACCGCTTCGCCGGGTACCGCCCCGAGCTCCCCGAGGTCGAGGCCCTGGCGGAGAAAAATCAGTAAGGCACACCGGGCATCGGAGCAGGGGGCACCTGAGGGGCGGGAGGAGGGCTCGACCGGGGGGCTCGACTGTGCAAGGTGCTCCGGGTCATGTCCTGGCTTCAACGGTTTCTGGATGCACTTGGCCTCCGGGGGGCATCCAGGCAGCCCACGCCCCGGTCTTCCGTCGAGAAGGCGTACCTGGATGGGTTCCTGAAGGCCCGCGGGGATTCGAAAAAAACGCTGCTCCGCGTGCTGCGCGAGCAGCGCGCCCCGTCCAGGCTGCCGGAGGCGCTCGAGCTGCTGCAGGATCCAGAGAGCACCGTGCGCGAGGAGGCCATGCTCACGGTGGGCTGGCTGGGCCGCGGTCGCCCCGAGGCGGTGGAGGCGGCGCTGCGAGCGCTGCAGGATCCGGCGCCGCTGGTCCGCCAGCGCGCGGCCTCGGCGCTCGCCCCGGGGGCCCTCGATCCACCCCCCGAACAGGCGCTCCCGGCCCTGATCGCGCGCCACGACGAGGAGCCCGAGGGCAGCGTCCGCCGGGAGCTCGTGTCCATCCTCTCGCACCACCTTCGAGACCCGCTCCGGCCCCTCTTGCCCGTCGTGGCCCGGGTCTTCGAGCAAGCCCTGCGCGACCCGGAGGTCGCTGTACGGCGCCAGGCCGCCTATAGTTTGGGGTCAAACCATCGATTCTTCACCGGTGCACCTGGCAAGAGCGATGGGGTGATCCAGGCGCTCCGCAAGGGGCTCACGGATCCGGACGAGGAGGTGCGGCGGCGGTGTGCGGTATCCCTCTCTCACCACGAGCCCGGGGCCATCGACGCGCTGCCCGTGCTCCGGGAGATGCTGCGAAACCCGGCCCACGAGCACGTCGTCTCGGACGCTGCGGAGGCGCTCAAGAGGCTCCACGGGGACGAGCCCCGGGCGCTGCTGCAGACGCTGCTGGGCGGCGCGGATCCAGCGCAACGAGCACGCGCGGCCTTTGCGTTGCTGCCGGATCGCCTGCCTCTCGATGCCTTCGCGCAGATCGTCGCCGCCATCCCTTCCCTGTCGGCCGCCGAGATCAAGGAGCAGCTCTGGCTCCTCGCCGGGGTCGAGCTCTCCGCGGAGCAGCAGGCGCTGGTGAGGCCCCTGGCCCTCGCCCAGGCAAGCCCGGCAAACCCCGCCTGCAGCGAGGCCCTGCGGCTCCTTGCCAGGGTGGGCGTCAACCAGCCCGATGTCCGGAATTTCTTGCTGAATTTTCTCCAGCATAGCCCGTCCAGGTACACCGGTGATGCGGTGGAGGCGCTGGGCAGGGTATGCAAGGACCCTGCCCCGGTCCTGCCGACCTTGCGCCGGCTCCTGAGGTCGTCGGAGGCGAGCGTGCGACGGGATACGGCGCGGGTGGTGGGGTGGTACGGGGAAGGCGGCAAGGTGGCGGTGGGCGAGCTGCTGGAGGCGCTGGAGCAGGCGCCGGATACGTACAGCCGGACGACGATCCTGTCGGCGCTGGGGGGCATCGGGCCCGGAGCGCGGGAGGCGGTTCCGGCGGCGCTGGCGTGGCTCGCGAGCGGGACCGGCAGCGAGCAGGAGGAGGCAGCGCGGGTCCTGGCGCAGGTGCGCGCGGGGTCGCTGCTGCTCCGCGGGAGCGCGCCGGGGCTGGTGCTGGGAGGCTTGAAATCAGGGTCGCTGGCGCTGAAGAACCAGCTGCTGCGGGCGGTGGCGAGCTGCGGGGAAGAAGGTGCGATGTTCGCGGAGGCCGCGGGGGCGCTGCTGGGCGAGCCCACGTACCCCACGAGGCAGTACGCGATCGAGGCGCTGGAGGGCCTGGGGGTGGGGGCCTCGGGGGCGCTCCCCTGGGTGCTGGAGGTCTTGCCGGCGGTGGAGGACGGGCAACGGCTGCGGCTGCTGCGGCTGCTGGTGCGGCAGCCGCGGCCCCTGGGGGATCCGGCGGCGGAGGGGCTGCTGCGGCTGGTCCGCGGGCTCGCTCCGGAGCAGACCCGGCGGGTCATGACCGAGCTGATCGCGCTGGGGCCCGACGCGACGCTGGCGCTGCTGGAGGCCTCGCAGAGCGAGGAGGAGGCGCTGTGCATCGCCGCGAGCAGGGCGCTGGAGCAGCAGGGAGAGGCGCTGCTTCCGGCGCTGGAGCGGGCGCTGGAGCACCCGGATGCGGGGCTACGGATGCGGGCCGTGGGGGCGCTGGGGGCGCTGGGGAAGGTGGCCCACGAGGCGCTGCGGCGCGCGCTCAGGCACCCGGACGAGCAGGTGCAGCTGCAGGCCGAGATCGCGCTGCCCTGAGGCGCAGCAAGGCCAGCGCCAGGAGCGCGAGGGGCGAGGTGGTTCCAGGATGACCACCGGGCGCCCCCACCGAGCACCCGTCATCGTCTTCTTCTTCCTTGCGAGCCTGGAGTTCCAGGTCGCTCCGCAGCCCGGTCCCCTCCCCTGCGGCGCCGGCCCCGGCCTCGCCCGCGGCGCCTGCATCCCCCGCGGCCCCCGCGGCCCCGGCCTGCCCGGCGGCGCTGCTGGCCCCTCCCGGGCTGGCGAGGGCCGGCGAGGCATGGAGCACGGCAAGAACGACGAGGACAGGGGGCCGGAGAATCATCGGCGCCAGGGTACTTCGCGGTCAGGGTTCTGCGCTACGGTGCGTCCTCTGGCACCACATGACGACGGTTTCTCCGCGGGTGATCGCCTCCGCAACGAGCTGGATCGAGGGCGAGGCGGTGCGGCAGCTCGAGCGTACGGCCGCGCTGGAAGGGGTACGCATGGCGGTGGGGCTGCCCGACCTGCATGCCGGCAAGGGGCACCCGATCGGGGCGGTGTTCGGCACCGAGGGGCTGATTTACCCCTTCCTGGTCGGGGGAGACATCGGCTGCGGCATGGCGCTGTTCTCCACCGATCTATCGGCCCGCAAACCGAAGCGAGACCGGTGGACGACGAAGCTCCGGGGCCTGGACGGCCCCTGGGAAGGCGACGCCGGGGCGTACCTGGCCGAGCGGGGGCTTGCGCCCTCCGACTTTGACGGGTCGCTCGGCACCATCGGCGGGGGCAATCATTTCGCGGAGCTCCAGTCGATCGATGCGATCCTGGACGAACCGGTCGCGGCCGCGTTGAACCTCGACCCTTCGCGGCTGGTGCTGCTGGTGCACAGCGGCTCCCGCGGGCTGGGCGAGTCGATCCTGCGGGCCCACACCGAGCGCTTCCGGGACGGCCCCCTCGCCCTGGGCACCCCCGACGCGGACGACTACCTGCGCCGCCACGACCACGCGATGCAATGGGCCCGCGCGAGCCGCGCGCTCATCGCCGAGCGCTTCGCGGAGTGCCTCGGCGCCGTGCTCTCGCCGGTGCTCGATATCTTCCACAACAGCGTGACCCCTCGCGACCAGCTCTGGCTCCATCGCAAGGGCGCGGCGCCCGCGGATCAGGGGCCGGTGGTGATCCCGGGGTCCCGCGGGCATCACAGTTACCTGGTCGTCCCCCAGGGGGACGTCGCCTCCAGCGGCTTCTCCCTGGCGCACGGCGCCGGCCGCAAGTGGACCCGCTCCGACGCCAGGGCCCGGCTCAAGCCCCGGCTACGCCCCGAGGACCTCGTGCGCACCGAGCTCGGCAGCGACGTGATCTGCGAGGATAGAGATCTTCTGTATGAAGAAGCTCCGGATGCCTACAAGTCCATCGACCGGGTCCTCGCCGATCTGCAGGAGGCGGGGGTGGCGCGGCCGGTGGCGCGGCTCCGGCCATTGATCACGTACAAGACCCGGGGTCGAGACGGCGATTGAGCGCCACGGAGGCGCGGGCCATGGCATCGTAGCGGGCCGTGCGATGGTTGCCTTCGCTGCTCGTGCTTGCTGCCTGCCAGCGTTCCTCGCCGCCCTCGCCCGGGGCCCTGGCCGCCGTGGAGGGGGCGCTGGCCGGGCCGAGCGCCCTGCTCCACGGTCTGTGCCCGGAGGCGCCGCCGACCCACGATAGCTTCACCGGTCTCCGCGAGGTGCAGCTGGAGGTGATCGAGCGGCAGGGGCCACGGCTGCGGCTGGTGGTGCGGGGGTCCCCCGTTGCACCGACCGAGGAGGGCGAGCTGGTGCCGACGGAGGTGCGCTGCGAGGGCGAGCTGGAAGCCACGTTTCGAGCCGGAGACGAGCTGGATCATATCGTGCTGCGGCGAGGGCGCAAGCCGGGGGCAACGCTCCGATGAGGTGGGGCTGGCTGGTGGTCCTGGGGTTGGCCTGCTGCGCGACGCCGGGCGCCGAGGCCATCCCGGAGGCCAACGCGGAGTACGAGCTGCTGGTGGCGCTGGGGGCCTACCGGCCGGATCTGGTGGCCCAGCTTTGCCCTGCCAGCAGCGCCGGAGCCGGTGCCCTCACGCTGCGGCGAAGCACGGGCCGGGTGGTGCGTCGGGCCGGGCCGATGCAGGTCGAGATCGAGGTGCAAGGGAGCCCGGCCTACCCGGCAGGGGAAGGGCGCGCCCGGGTGGCCCCGGAGGTGCGCTGCGAGGGCGCCTTCGAGGTTCGCTACACGCGGCAGCGAGGCCAGTGGTTCCTGGAGGAGGCCCGCCTCACACGCCGGGAGACCGCACCTTGAGGGCCTCTTCGAGCTCCCGGTGCAGCGAGGCAGAGCCCGCGGCGATGATGTCGCCGGTGCCGAGGCAATCGACCCCCTGGTTCCAGTCCGAGACCACGCCCCCGGCCTCGAGCACCAGCAGCACGCCGGCGGCCTGATCCCAGGGCTGGAGACCCAGCTCGAAGAAGCCATCGTGGATGCCAGCGGCGGTGTAGGCCAGATCGAGGGCCGCGGAGCCGGCGCGGCGGATCCCCTTGGCCCTCGGGAAGACCGCCTCCATCCCGTCGAACATGCGGCGGGCGCGGGCCCCGAGCTGGTAAGCAAAGCCCACCGCCAGGAAGGACCCCTCCAGGTGCTGATGCTCGCTGGCGTGAGCCGGGGTCCCGTTCCAGGAGGCACCGGAGCCCCGCGCCGCCGAGAACTCGTCTCCCTTGACCGGATCGTAGACGCAGGCGGCGGCGGGCCCCTGTTCATCCCAGAGGGCCACGGAGACGCACCAGTGGGCGAACCCCTGGAGAAAATTCAGCGTTCCATCGAGAGGGTCAACGATCCAGCGGCGCCCCGCGGTGCCGTGGGCACCGGTCTCTTCCCCCAGGAAGGCATCGCCGGGGAACGCATCGAGCAGCATCTTGCGGAGCACCCCTTCGCTCTCTCGATCGGCGACGCTCACCAGGTCGTGCTTCCCCTTCTCGTGCACGGCGCCCCGGGGGACGCGGCGAAAGTGCCGCAGGAGCACCGCCCCCGCCTCCCGGGCCGCGGCGCAGGCCACCGCCTGCTCTCGTAGAAACATGGCCCCTGTCTAGCACCGGCCGCAGCGCGCCGCACGACCCACCGCGGCACCGGTCCCGTCGGCTCAGGGGTTGAAGGGCTGGGGATCGACCGCATCCCCGAACCACAGCACCGCGTAGCCACCGCTCAGCCCGCAGCCCACCGCGGGCCAGGGCGCTTTCGAGGCCCAGATGCCCTTGTTCAGGATCACGTCGTGGTGCGCCGGGCTCTTCTTCCAGCTCTCCAGCGCCCCCTGCGGCGTGGACACCCCCGCCGCCGAGTTCTCGTAGCCGTACCCCTTGTACGTGTTCGCCCCCCAGGAGGCCGTGATCTGCCCGGGCTTCTCCCACATGCAGGCGGCCTGCGCGTGATCGGACGTGTAGCAGCAGCCTGTCCAGAGCGGCTCGTTGCTCGACCAGCTGTGCAGGTTGCACGGAGGGTTCGCCAGCGAGGGCTGCGCGATCAGATCCTGCACATGGTACGCCGCCACCGTCATCAGCGCCGTCGAGAGCGGGATCGCCGGCAGCCCCTGCTCCTGGCGGTATGCGTTCAGCAGCTGGCACAGCTCGACCGCCTCCGCCGGGATCGTCGGGCCATTCCCCCCGCTCCCCGTCCCCGACGAACCTCCGGATCCGCTCTGCCCGGTACCCCCGGAACCTCCAGACCCGCTCTGCCCGGTACCCCCGGAACCTCCAGACCCGCTCTGCCCGGTACCCCCGGATCCGCTCTGCCCGGTACCCCCGGATCCGCTCTGCCCGGTACCCCCGGCCCCCGCGTCGCCCCCTGCGCCGCTCTGCCCGGTGCCCCCGGAACCTCCGGACCCGCTCTGACCGGTACCCCCGGCCCCTGCATCTCCCCCGCTCCCCGCCGTTCCTGCCGTCCCCGCGGCGCTGGTCCCCCCGCTCCCGGAGCCCCCGCCGGCCCCTGCCTGTCCGGAACTTCCGGACTTCCCCGCGGAGCCGCTGGAGCCGCCGGAGCCAGCGGTCGCGCCGGAGCCGGAGGAGCCGCTCGTATCGACCGCCTCCTCGGCGCAGGCGAGCAGGAGGAGACCACCCAGAGTCAGGCTGGCGAACCGCAGGGGATGTTTCATCCCCAGAGAGTAAGGCAAATGGCCTCGCTTGCGGAGGGCGGAAGGCCAGCGTTGCCCGCATTGCGGTGGTGCGATGTGGGCAGGGATCCCGGGGAGGCTGGTGCATCCAGGCGGGGCCATCGTAAGCTGCGCTGCCCCAGGGAGGTTTTTTTGACCCACTCCCGTTGACCCCCGGGGCTCGGCCGGATGTTCGCTCGAAACCGCTTCCTCGCCCTCTGCATGATGCCGGTGCTCTACGTCGCGGTGGCGGCGATCCAGAGCACCGGCGGGGGGTCGAACGCGCTTGCGTCGCTCTTTCTTCTGCCTTTTGCCCTGTTTCTGGCGTTCCGGTTCACGGAGCCGCGGTCGATCGGGGAAGACCTGGTG
>JALOQB010000205.1 GCA_025453595.1 Polyangiaceae bacterium | reverse complement strand
AGCCGCCGATGCGCTCGCCGTTGACGAACACCTGCGGCACGGTCTGCGCGCCGGCGATGGCACCGACCACGCGCGAACGCGCCTTGTGGTCCAGCGGCACCTCGACGAAGTCGTAGCCGCGCTCGGCCAGCAGCGCCTTGGCCTTGGCGCAGAAGCTGCAGCCCTCGCGCGTCAGGATCGCGACCTGGTCGGGCTTGCGTGCCTTGGGGTTGATGTAGGCGAGCATGGTGTCGGCGTCGGAGACCTCGAACGGGTCGCCCGCCTTTTCCGGCTCGATGAACATCTTCTCGACCACGCCGTCCTTCACCAGCATCGAGTAGCGCCAGGAGCGCTTGCCGAAGCCGAGGTCTTTCTTGTCGACCAGCATGCCGATGGCCGCGGAGAAATCGCCGTTTCCGTCCGGCAGGAAGGTGATCTGCTCCGCGTGCTGGTCCTGGGCCCAGGCCTCCATGACGAAGCCGTCGTTGACCGAGAGGCAGACGATCTCGTCGACCCCCCGCTTGCGGAACTCGGGCACCAGCTCGTTGTAGCGCGGCACGTGGCTCGTCGAGCAGGTCGGCGTGAAGGCCCCGGGCAGCGCGAAGACCACCACCTTCTTGCCCGCGAACACCTGCTGCGTGGTCACGTCCTTCCAGGCCCCGCCGCTGCGTGTGCGGAACGTGACCTCCGGGACTCGCTTGCCTTCCTGGTTCTCCAGCATGATCTCTCGTCTCCTTCTGGACCCCGCGGGGTCGTCGCATCGGGGCGGCCTCCGACCACCGGAGCGCCGCCAACAGAGCCCACCGTAGGCCCCCGGCATGGCCATGACGAAGATATTTAAGAACGATTTTTGATAGTAAAAAACTTTCAATCAAGGGCACCCCGGGGCCGCGACGGCACGGGGGGAATGGGCTTGCTCCGGGGCGAGGTTTCGGCGACTCGGCGGGGATGGCCGAGACGATCGCCGGGTTGCCGATCCTGCACGAGGAAGAGGGCTGGTTTGCGCTGCAGAAGCCGTCGGGGCTGCCGGTGCACCGGGGCTACACGGGGGAGCGAAGGACGCTGGTGGAGCTGCTGAAGCGTGCGGGGATGGCGGCGGTGCACCCGGTGCACCGGCTGGATCGGGGGACGAGCGGGGTGCTGCTGGTGGCGCGGACGGCGGAGGCGACGCGGGCGCTGCAGAGCTGCTTCACGGAGCACCGGGTGGAGAAGCGGTACGTGGCGCTGGCGCGGGGGGTGGTGCCGGAGGATCAGTGGATCGAGTACGCGATCCCGAACGGTCCGGAGCGGGACGCGCCGCGGGTCGAGGCCCGGACCCGGGTGCGGCGGCTGGCGATGCTGCGCCTCGACGCGTCGCCGCTCTACGAGCCGCGCTACTCGCTGGTGCTGGCGGAGCCGGAGAGCGGACGGTTCCATCAGGTGCGGCGTCACCTGAGCCACATCGCGCACCCGCTGCTGGGGGACTCGGACCACGGGCGCCCGGATCACACCCGGCTGCTGCGGGAGCGGGTGGGGCTGGACCGGCTCGCGCTCCATGCGGCGCAGCTGACCTTCCGTCACCCGACCGAAGAGCGGGAGCTGACGATCACGGCGCCGCTGCCGGAGGACCTGGCGGGGCCGCTGCGGGCGCTGGGGTTTGACCTGGCCGCCGCGCTGGCTCCGGTGGGGCTCGGGGGGCTGCTGGAGGCGAGCGTCGGTTGAAGGCCGGGGCGCCGCGTGGCACGGTGCCGTGATGGCTCGCCTGTGGTGGACTGTGCTGCCGTGCTTCCTGGCCCTGGCCTCCTGCGCTGACGAGGAGACCCCGCCGGAGCCGCTGGTGACCGGGGTGAACGACGTGAAGGGGGCCTGCGAGATCCAGTCGCGCTGGGCGCGGCGAAGCTCGGCGGACTGCGCCGCCTGCCTCGCGGCCTCGGTGCTGCCCCCCTGCGGTTGCTCCTACGTCGATCAGTTCGGTGCCAGATGCCACACGTTGGCGGAAGACCGGCGGTCCAGCCCCGGGTGCTCCGAGGCGGTGGACGCCTGCGTCGCTGCCTGCAACGAGGAGTGCAACTGCGTCGACGCCTGCTACGCGGAGGCCCCCGGGTGCCGCGCCGCCACCGCGGCCCGCGACGGCTGCGTCGCCGAGGTCTGCGCGGCTTACTGCGAGTGACGGGGGCGCCAGGCGGGCTCGTGCGTCGAGGGCTTGCCGGCCCCGAGTGACCGCGGTGGTGCTAGAGTTCCGCCGTGGAAGCCAAGAAAAAAACGGTCCGTAGGCCGCTCAAGAAGCCGCGTCCCGCGAGCGCGGGGGATGTCGCTCCGGTGCTGGAGCCGGAGGCCATCGAGCGGCACCGGGTGGGCGAGGTCATCGAGGCGCGGCAAGAGGTGCTGGAGGCGACGGTCGAGGAGGTGGTGAGCCGGGGGATCCGGGACATCCCGGCGCTGGCGAGGGCGCTGGAGGCCATCCTGGCGAGCGCGTCGCCGGATGACGCGGAGACCCTGCGGCGCGCGCTGCTGCGGGCCGACCGCAAGGTCACGGAGAAGGCGGGGGAGAACCCGGACGACGTGCTGGCGGACGACTGGCGCGACGGGGAGTACCCGTACAAGCACCTGATGCTCCGCAAGAATTACGAGAAGCAGAAGTACCGGCTGCAGGTCGAGCTGCTGAAGCTCCAGGCCTGGGTCAAGGAGACGGGGCAGCGGGTGATCATCCTGTTCGAGGGGCGCGACGCGGCCGGCAAGGGCGGCACCATCAAGCGCTTCATGGACCACCTCAACCCCCGCGGCGCCCGGGTCGTGGCGCTGGACAAGCCCTCCGAGATGGAGCGAGGCCAGTGGTACTTCCAGCGCTACGCGACCCACCTGCCGACCCGCGGCGAGATCGTGCTCTTCGACCGGTCCTGGTACAACCGCGCCGGCGTCGAGCGCGTCATGGGCTTCTGCTCCGACGAGGAGTACCGCGAGTTCATGCGCCAGGCGCCGGAGTTCGAGCGCAACCTGGTGCGCAGCGGCATCCATCTCTTCAAATTCTGGTTCTCCGTCAGCCGGGACGAGCAGCGGCGGCGCTTCAAGGAGCGCGCCAATCACCCCCTCAAGCAGTGGAAGCTCAGCCCCATCGACAAGGCCTCCCTCGACAAATGGGACGATTACACCCGCGCCAAGGAGGCGATGTTCTTCGCCACCGACACCGCCGACGCCCCCTGGATCGTCATCAAGAGCGACTGCAAGAAGCGCGCTCGCCTCAACGCGATGCGCTACGTGCTCCAGAAGCTCTCGTACCACAACCGCGACGAGGACAACGTGGGGGAGGTCGACCCGCTGCTGGTGGGCCGCGCGCACGTGGCGCTGGGCCCGGAGGGGGAACAACGGCGCATCGCGAGGAAGCGACGCCGCTGAGCCGGATTCACCGCACCAGGGCGGCTTCCCAGCAAAAATGGCGCTCGGAGGCGCTGGCCGAGCGCACCCGCAGCTCGACCCGGGCCGACACCTTGCCGGCGTGGCGGCCCAGCGGCATCCGGAACAAGACCCACCCCTGGCCGTCCTCGTGGCGGAAGGTGCCCAGCGGTTCGTCGTCGATGAACGCCTCCAGCTCGACCGGCGTCCCTCGCTGCTCTCGCTCCAGGGTCCAGTGGATGCTGCCGTGGCCCCGCAGCTCGCTCCCCAGCTTGGTGGGGCCGAAGCGGATCCGCAGGTAGCCGCCCTGCGGGGGCGGCGCCCAGACGCAGCGCCGCGGCAGAAATCGCTCGTCGTCGTGCACCGTCACCCCCACCGACTGCAGCGGGTGGGGGCCGCAGACGTGGCGGCGCGGCGGCATCGTCGGAGGGCTGAAGAGCCCGGTCGCCACCGTCCGCTCCCGATCGCGCAGGGGGCACGGCGTGAGCTGCTCCCCTTGCACCCAGGCCACCTCGGCGCGCCCTGCTTCGACCTCGTCGGCAAGGTCTTTGATGACCTCGACCGGAGAAGGGTTGCGGAGGGTGCGCAGGGTGAAGCCCCCCGGGAGTCGTTCCTGCTGCTCGACGGCCCAGCCCAGGGTCTCGGGGGCGCGCTGGCCGAGGGCGCTGATCTCGAGGGCGCGGGGGTAGCGGGCCTCGTCGGGGCGAGCGAGGTCGCGGAGAGGCAAGAGGGAAGGGCCGAGGCCCTTGCGGGCGTGAGGGTCGAGCCAGCGAGGGGCGATGAGGAGCAGGTCGGAGGGCTGCTTGCGGGCCTCGAGGAGGGGGCGGAGCGCCTCCCAGGAGGCGGGGTCGGGGGGGCGGCGGGCGAAGACGAAGTGGGCCCCCAGCTCGACGAGGGCGAGGAGAGGGAGGGCGAGGGCGAGGGCCCCGGCGGCGCGGGTCAGGCGAGCTCGCACAGGCCCAGCGCCAGGCCGACCAGCACGGCGCGGAGGGCGTCGGCGGGGGCAAGGGTCCCGGAGGAAGCGAGGAAGGCGAGGGCGCGCCGCAGCTCCATGCCGCGAGCTCCGACGGCCTGGAGGAGGGCCTCCAGGGGGGCCGGCTGGAGGTCCGCGCGGGTGCCGGGGGTGGCGCGCAGGATCCGGCCCAGGGTGGCGCGGAAGTGGACCACGGGGGCGTCGTTGGGGAAGGCGATGGAGGCGCCCTCCAGGAGCAGCGGTGTCAGGGGGATGTCGAGGGGGAACTCGACGTGGGACGGCTTGACCTTGCGGAAGAACGAGGCCTGCCCGGTGGTCCAGGAGAAGACCCGCAAGAAGCGCTCGCGCCCCTGGCTCTCGATGGCGCGGAAGAGGGTCACCGGGTCCGCGAGGCCGAGGGCGATGAGGGTGTCGCCGAGGCGGCCGTGAAAGCGATGGAGCACCGCGAGGGCCAGGTCGAGGTCGGAGGGGGAGAGGAGCCCCTGGCGGATCAGCGCCTGACCGAGCAGATCGCTGGCCTCGGGGGCGGCCACGTGGAGCAGGGCGCCGCGATGGAGGTAGACCTCGCGGCGGGCCGGTTCTCCGGGGCCGTCGCTGCCTTCGATGAGGAGCAGGCCGGTCTCCCGGTCCCGGGTGAGGCGCCCGAGCAGGTGGAGGATCCGCGCTTGCTCCAGGGGGATCTGCTCGTCAGGCGGGGCGGGGCGCTCGAGGTTGCGGGTGGAGGCAGCCGGCAGGTGGCGCTCCAGCAGCTCGATGGCGGCGACACGGCGGAAGCCCTGGCCCATGAGGTCGACCTCGTCGGCGGGCCCCAGCTCGCCGGTGACGACCATCTCGATGAGGCGGGCGAAGGAGACCGAGGGCAGGTAGCGACCGTCGGAGAAGCGCGCGCGGCTGGGCACCTCATCCATGCGGGCGGTGGTGGGCTCCTCGGACCAGGGTTCGCTGGCCGGGATCAGCTCGTCGGTCTGCTCCTGGCGCACGGTGCTGGGGGGCATCGAGGCGGGCCCCGCCAGGCGAGCCTGGGATTCGAGCAGCGCCCCGCCCAGGCGCCGCGCCAGGCCCCGGGCGTCCCGCGACCAGGCGACCCACTCGCGGACCAGCGCCAGCGCGTCGGCCGGGGCGGCGGCGAAGGGGGCGAGGGCCTGGCCCAGGGCCCTGGTGTCCGGGAAGCGCAGGGCCGGGTCCCGGGAGAGGGCCCGCTCCAGCGCGGCGAACAGCCCGGGGGACAGGTGTCGCGCCGCCGTCCGGAGCGCGTCGATGCGCCCGTCCCGGATCGCCAGCAGCACCGCCACCTGGCCAGCCCCGGCGAACAGCGGCTTGCCCAGCAGCAGCTCGGCCACCACCACCGCGCAGGAGAACTGGTCCGCCCGGGCGTCCGCCGGCTCCCCCAGGATCAGCTCCGGCGCCAGGTACCCGTGCTTGCCCTTGAGCGCCGAGCTCTGCAGGGTCGGCCGGCTGGCCCGGTTCAGGGGGTGGGCGATGCCAAAATCGCCCAGGATGACCTCGCCCGCGAGGGACAGGTACACGTTGGACGGGGTGACGTCGCGGTGCACCAGCCCCAGCCACTGGCCCTGCGCGTCGGCGGCCCGGTGCACCGCGTGGAGGGCCTCGCAGAGCCGCATCCCCACGTGGACCCCCAGGGCCTCCGGCGGGCGGCGCCCCTCGGCGTGGGCCCGGCGCAGCAGGCGAAACGCGTCGACGCCGTCGATGTGCTGCATCGCCAGGTACGGTTCGCCCTGGATCGTCCCGGCCTCGTGCACCCGCACCACCCCCGGGTGCTGGATCTGCTGCAGGAGCCTGGCTTCTCGCAGAAAGGGCTCGACCACCCCCGGGTCACCGCGGAGCTCGGGGAGCGGGCGCTTGATCACCAGCGCAGGCCCCTCTGGACCGCCCGCCCGGGCGAGGTACACCTCCGCGGTGCCCCCCACGCCGATGCGCCGCTCCAGCCAGTACTTGCCGAACGCTCCGGGTGGCGGGGGCGACTGTGCGTTGGTCATGGGCCTCTCCCGAGTGTAGTACGTTAGCCCGTCGCCCGATGGAACCCGTCCTTCGCCTCTCGCGCCTGCTGCTCCCTCTCGCCCTGGCCGCCTCGGCCTCCGTCGCCGCTTGCCAGGGCTGCCGCTCCTCGGGGGCCCTGCCGGAGCGCCCTGCCTCGACCGCTCGCCCCACCCTGCGTCTCTACTTCGCCTCCACCGTGGCGGGCGCCCTCGAGCCCTGCGGCTGCTCCAAGAACCAGCTCGGCGGCATCGATCGCCTCGGCGCCTTCTTCCAGGCCCAGCGCAAGGAGGCCCCGGACGCCCTCTTCGCCGTTGCCGGCCCCCTCTTCTTCCTCGACCCGGTGCTCCGCGGCGAGCAGACCACCCAGGATCGCTGGAAGGCCGAGGCCCTCGCCGTCGCCCTCAAGAAGACCGGCCTCGCGGCCTGGGCCCCGGGCGCCAACGACTGGGCCGACGGGCCCGACACCCTGGCCAGGCTCCGCGAGCAGTCTGGCGGCGCCCTGCTCGCCGCCAACCTCGCCGGCTCCACCGCCGGCGCCGTCGCCTCCGTGCTCCGCGAGGCCGGGGGCCTCAAGGTCGGCTACATCGGCCTCAGCTCCCCCGCGCGCAACGGCTTCCCCCCCGAGGGCGTCCAGGTGCGCCCCCCGGCCCCCCCGCTCCGTGACGCCATCGACCAGCTCCGCTCCCAGGGCGCCCAGGTCCTCGTTGGCCTCTTCGCCCTGCCGCGCGGCGAGGCCCTGCGCCTGATCGAGGCCGCCCCCGAGCTCCACGTCGCCGCCGTCGGCAAGCCCTACGAGCAGGGCGACGCCAACGACAAGCCGGCCCCTCCGGTGCTCATCAACTCGACCCTGGTCGTGCAGACCTCCAACCACCTCCAGACCGTCGCCGTCGTCGACCTCCACGTCCGCGACCAGTCCTTCTCTTTCCAGGATACCTCCGGCGCAGGGGGGTCTTCTTTTACACCGCCCGCGACCGGTAGTTTTACCCGGGTTTCGACCGTCAATATCACCACCGACCTGGGGCGGGACGAGCCGATCTACGGGGCGATGCTGGAGTATTACCGGAAGGTGAACGATCACAACAAGACGGCGCTGGCGGACCGGAAGGCGCCGCCGCCGGGGCCGGACGGCAACCGGTACGTGGGGATCCAGGTCTGCACGGGCTGCCACGCCGAGGCCCGCGAGGTGTGGGACCGCACGCCCCATGCTCGCGCCTACAAGACGCTGGTGGACGGACACAAGGAGTTCAACCTCGAGTGCGTGAGCTGCCACGTCACCGGCTACGAGAAGCCCGGGGGCAGCACGGTGACGGACAACGCGCTGCTGCGGGATGTGCAGTGCGAGGTGTGCCACGGCCCCGGGGCGAAGCACGTCGAGAAGCCCGCCGACAAGTCCCGGATCACGCTGCGCCCCGCGGAGGGCTTCTGCGTGAGCGCCTGCCACCACCCCCCCCACGTCGATCAGTTCGATGCGGCGGCGATGATGCCCGCCATCCTGGGGCCCGGGCACCAGCAGAAGAAGCCCTGATTCCCGGGGTGAGGGCGTCGGGGTCAGCCATGGGCCCCTCCGATGGCGAGAGACACGGCGGGGGCGGCGCCCTCGGCGGGCTCGATCTCCGGGGGGAGCAGCTTGTAGAGCACCGGCGTGACCAGCCGCGCCAGGAGCGTCGAGGCCACCAGCCCGCCGAGGAGGACGACCGCCAGGGGGGAGTAGAGCGCCGAGCGCTCGAGGGCGAGGGGCATCAGGCCGCCGATGGCGGTGGCGCTGGTGAGCACCACCGGCAGGAACCGGGTCTCCCCCGCCTTCTGGATCGCCTCGTCCAGGGCCATGCCTTGCTCGCGCAGGTGGTTGGTGAAATCCACCAGGAGGATCGAGTTCTTGATCTCGATCCCCATGAGCGCCACGAAGCCGATGCTGGCGGTGAACGAGAGGGTGTAACCCGCCAGGTAGAGGGCCACGATGCCCCCCACCGCGCCGAAGGGGACGACGCTGGCGACGATGAGGGTGCCGCGGAAGGTGCGGAATTCCAGCACCAGCACCGCCATGATCCCGAAGGCCGCGATGAGCACCGCGGCGCCGATGCCGCCGAAGCTCTCCTCCCGGCTCTCGATCTCGCCGGCGGGCTTGAGGCGCACCCCCGGCGGTAGCTCGACGGACGACAGGCGCCCGAGGATCTCCTTGGTGATCTGGTCCGTGTTGGCGCCGCTCACCGTGTACGCCGTCACGATGGCGGAAGGCCCCGCGTCGAAGCGGCGCAGGGTGGACGGGGCGGGCTCCAGCGCCAGCTGCGCCACCGCGGACAGCGGCACCGCGCCCCCTCCGGCGGACAGGTAGAGCCGGTCCAGCACCCCCACGGAGCTGCGGCCGCCGGCCCCCTGCGGGTCCCGCAGATCCCGCGGGAACACCACCCGCACGCTGTACGGATCGTCCGCCGTCGGAGCCCGGAAGCGCCCCGCGTTCACCCCGCCCAGCGCCAGCCGCACCGCCCGGTCCACGTCCACCGGCCGCACCCCCAGCGCCGCCGCCCGATCCCGATCCACCCGGACCCGCAGGTCCAGGCGCCGGTTCTTCGACGGGTTCTCCACGTCCCGGGTCCCCGGTGTCTCCCGGAACACCCGCTCCACCAGCGCCGCCCCCTTCTCCACGCTCGCCGCGTCCGGACCCAGCAGGCGCAGCGCGATCGGCGCCTCCAGCGGCGGGCCGTTCTCGAATTCTTTGACCTCAAAACGAGCGCCGGGGAAGCCGGTGAGATCGCCCCGGAGCCGGTCCAGGACCGAGGTCAGATCGTGGGAGGGGACGCGGGCCTCGGCCAGGATCTCGCCGAAGCTGGCCTGCTCGTTCTGCTGGGCGACGTTGTAGTAAACCTGCGGGTTGCCCTTGCCGATGTTGGAGGTCACGTTCCCGACCCAGGGGCGCGCCGCGAGGGCGGCCTCGGCGAAGCGCACGGCCTCCTCCGTCGCGGCGAGGCTGGCCCCCTCGTCCATGCGGACACGGACGAGGAACTGGGGGATCCCGGCCTTGGGAAAGAGGCTGAAGCCGACGACGGGGACGAGGGCGGCGCCGGCGGCCAGGAGGCCCGCGGAGAGGAGCAGGGTGAGCCGGGGCCGCCGCATCGCCCGCGAGAGGATCGGCCGGTAGACGGCCTCGATCAGCCGCATCAGGAGCTGGAGGATCCGGTTGCCGTGCTCGGCCTCGGGGCGCAGCAGGCGGCTGGCCAGGAAGGGGACGATGGTGAGCGAGACGATCAGGGAGGCGAAGATGGTGACGACCACGGCGACCGGCAGGCTGCGGATGAACTGGCCGGCGGTCCCCGGGAGCGCCAGCAGCGGGACAAAGGCCAGGAGCAAGGCCGCGGTGCAGCCGAGGACCGAGGGGGCGATCTGCCCGGTGGCCTTGATGGCGGCGGCCACCGGCGGCTCCCCCTCCCGCAGGAAGCGGGCGATGTTCTCCACCACCACCACCGAGTCGTCCACCAGCAGCCCCAGGGCGATGACGAAGCCGACGATGCTCAGCTGGTTGATGGAGAACCCGAGGGCCCACAGCAGCGACAGACCGATGGCCAGGGACAGCGGGATCGACACCATCACGACCCCGCTCGCCCGCAGACCGAGCGGCAGCAGCGTGAACAGCACCAGCCCGATGGCCAGGAGCAGATCCCGGGAGAACCCCCCCAGCCGGTGCCGCACGTTCTCGCTCTGATCGAAGGACCACGCGAGCCGCATGCCCGGGGGGAGCCCCCGCCGGAACTCGTCGACCGCCTTGCCCAGGGCCTCCCGCACCTCGAGCAGGTTCTGCCCCTCGCGCTGGGCCACCGCGATGGAGACCGCCGGCTCCCCCTGGAACCGCACGACGTGCTCTCGCTCCTCCGGCACCAGCTGGACCGTGGCCACGTCCCGCACCCGCAGCGACTGCTGCCCGTCCCCCCGGAGCATGGTGCTCGAGATCTCGTCGAGGGAGGCAAAATCACCGCTGGTGCGCACGCCGAAGCGACGCCCTCCGGCCTCCACGTTCCCCGCCGGGATGCTGACCCCTTCCTCGGAGAGCGCCTGGATCACCTCCCCCGGCGAGACCCCCAGCGCCACCGCCCGCTCCAGGTCCACGGCCACCTGAACCTCCATCCGGGGCAGGCCCGCGAGGGTCGCCTTGGAGACCCCCGGCACCGCCTCCAGGATCCGCTGCAGGCGCCGCGCCTGGGCGTCCATCTCTTCCCAGCTCGGGTGGCTCGACACCAGGGCCAGCTGCGCCACGTTGGTCTTCGCCGCGTTGACCTGGCGCACCTCCAGCCGCACCAGCTCCCTCGGGAGCTCCGGGCGCACCGCCGCGAGCTCCCGCTGCACCTCGTCGTGCTTCCGGTCCGCGTCGACGCCGGCCCGGAATTCCAGCGTCGTCAGCCCCAGCCCCTCCTCGATGCTGGAGCTGAGCTTCTTCACGTCGTCCAGGGCCTTCAAGCTCCGCTCCACCGGGTCCACCACCAGGCGCTCCATGTCCCCGGGCGACGCCCCCGGGAGCACCGCGACGATCACGAAGGTCGCGATGGGGAAGCTCGGGTCCTCCGCCTTGGGAATCCGCTTCAGCGCCACCGCCCCGAGGGCCGCCAGCGCCACGAAGATCACCAGCGTGAGCTGGTAGCGACGCACCACAAACTCGATGAACTTCACCGCGCACCTCCCAACGTCACCACCCGCACCCGCTCCCCGCTCCCCAGCGCCGCGCCCCCCTGGATCACCACCTGCTCGCCCTCCTCGACCCCGCCCGCCAGCACCGCCCGGTCCTCGCTCAGGAACGCCAGCTGCACCCCTCGCCGCTGCACCCGCGTCCCGCCCCCGTCCAGCACCAGCAGCTCGGGCCCGGCCCCCCCCGGCAGCAGCGCGCTCGCCGGCACCGTCGCCGCGTTCCCCAGCACCACCGGCACCGTCACCTTCGCCGGCAGCCCCGCCCGCACCCCGCGGGGCTCGCTCTTCAACCGCAGCTCCACCTCGAAGGTCCCCATCCTCGGCGTCGCCTGCTCGGCGATCTCGCTCACCTCCGCCTCCAGCACCTCCCCGGGCCTCGCGTCCAGCACCACCTCCGCCTTCCTCCCCCGCTCCAGCGCCACCACGTCCCGGTCCACCACCCCCACCCGCACCACCCACCCACCCGCCCCGCGCATCCGGAACAGCGGCTGCCCGGGCCCCACCGCCTCCCCCGGCTCCACCATCCGCTTCTCGATCACCCCCGCCGACGGCGCCACCAGCACCGTCAGATCCCGGTACGCCGCCGCCCCCTGCAGCGCCGCCCTCGCCACCTCCGCCCCGGTCTCCGCGTTCTGCATCTCCCCCAGCGGCAGCGTCCCCACCTCGTGCAGCGCCTTCAGCCGCACCAGATCCCGCTCCGCCTTCCTCACCCCCGCCGCCGCCTGCGCCACCGCCGCCCCCAGCGTCCTCCCGTCCAGCCTCGCCAGCACCTGCCCTCGCTTCACCCGCGCCCCCTCCTCCACCAGCACCGCCTCCACTCGACCCCCCACCGCCATCCCCAGCGTCGCCTCGTCCTTCGCCCCCACCACCCCCGCGTACCTCAGGTGCCTCGTCGCCTCCCCTCGCTTCACCACCTCCACCCGCACCGCGGTCTCTTCCACCGGCGCCCCGGGCGCCGCCGCCGCCTCCCCCCCGCACCCCCCCAGGGCCCAGCCAGCCACGATAAATAGGCCCACAAAAACCATACTTGGCAGTGTCATGTGACACTGTCTAGGTCCTTCGCTTGACACTGTCAAGGCCCGGCTCTTGACAGTGTCAAGAGCCGGCTCCACCCTGCCCTCATGAACGCGCACACACCGGACGGGGGCGACCTGCGCCGACGCATCCTGGACGCCAGCATCGAGCTGGTCGCCGCGGAGGGGCTGGCGGGGCTCAGCATGAGGGAGGTGGCGAGGCGAGCGGGGGTGAGCCACCAGGCGCCGTACCACCACTTCCGGGACCGGGAGGCGATCCTGGCCGCGCTGGCCCAGGAGGGGTTCCAGGCCCTCAACGGCCGCATGATCGAGGCGACGGAGGGGGCGAAGAACCTCCGCGAACGGCTGGTGCGCTGCGGGCTGGCCTACGTGCGCTTCGCCCTCGCGTACCCTTCCCACTTCCGGATCATGTTCCGGCCTGACCTGGTGAACGTGGAGAATTTCCCCGAGTGCGAGCGGGCAGGGCAGGGGGCCTTCCAGCACCTGGTGGCCACGGTGGAGGCGATGCTCGAGGGCTCCGAGCTACAGCGCGATCGCGACACCTGGATCGGTCTGATCTGGAGCACCACCCACGGGCTGGCGGGGCTGCTCCTCGACGGACCGCTGTCGCGGATGATCGCCAGCGCCAGCGACGACGCGTACCTGCGTGGCGTGGTCGAGCTGCTGGTGGACCTGGCCCTGGGCAGCCAGCCGCAGGCCCCCGCGGCCCCCCGCAAGAAGAGCCCTCGCCGGCGACAGCCCGCCCGCCAGGGCTGAAGGCGTCGCCCCCGAGGACACCCCCCTCTGTTCCCCGACGACAAGCCGCGTCAGTCGTTGCGCATCGAGACGCCGCAGTTGCTCGGGGGATCCAGCCCGACGCAGCTGCTGGTGGTGGGGGGCGCCCCCTCGAACATGTTGGCCGCTGCAATGTTGATGAACATCTGCTTGCCTGGCGGTGCATAGCAGCCGCTCTCCGGGTTGCCCGAGTCGATCACGAGCTGTCCGGCGGTGTTGAAGGTCGACCGGCACAGGCCGCCGAGGTAGAGATCGGACGCGTTGCCCTGGAGGGTCGTCGGAGCCCGAAAATCCCCTGCACACGGCGAGATCGAGACCGATACGGCGCCGGTGGAGGCCCCCGGAAGCTGCGTCGCTATCCAGCGCAGCTGGAACTGCGAGTCAGGGCCGCTGGTTTCGGTCATGACGAAGGGGATCGCGAGGTAGTTGTTGAAGGCCGCCGGCACCTGTTGACCCGGCAGCCACCGGAATTCTTGCGCTGGCATCGCCTCACCCGGCTTGACGCCAAACGCATCGAGGAAGCTGAGCTCGATCCTGGCCCAGCCGTACGCGTCGAACCCGGCCGCCGTCGGCAGACCGGCGGAGTAGTACTCGCTGCAGTGGTCCCCGGATGGCTCCACGCACTTGCCGGTGGTGGAGCAGACCCTGGGGCTGGTGCAGGAGCTGGCGG
>JALOQB010000490.1 GCA_025453595.1 Polyangiaceae bacterium | reverse complement strand
GAGGCCCACGGTCTCGATCTCGATTCCAAAGTTCAGCGTCTTGAGGAGGTTGGCGTTCATGCCTTCCCCTTCATGCGTGTTCTGGTCCTGCTCTCGTCGACGGCGCCATGTCGCGAATCCTGCGGAGATAGCGATGGGGCCGAAGGAGTCCACCGTGATGCGTGCATCAGGGGGTCGGGCGAATGTGCGAAATCACCGGGGTTTCTGGGCTGATTCGTGAATCAGGGGTCAGCAGAAGATGCTGACCTCGCGGAGGGGGATCACTCGGCAGACTGGCTTGCGAAGTGCATGGCCGCGCCGTTGGCACCGAGGTGGGCGAGGTAGTGGCCGAGGGCGCGGCGGAAGAAGTCCATGCGGCTCTTCATGCCGTGGCTTTTCCAGGTGGCGTCGAGGGCGTCGACCGCGGCGCCGTCGAGGCGCAGAGGCAGGACGCGGATGTCGTCGCTGGCTTCGGTCGTGGCCGCAGTCGCGCGTGGCTCGCGGGGGCCGACCGGGATGCGTCCCTTTTCGGCCTCGCGGATCTTCCACTCGAGGTAGCGGCGGTCGGTGCTGCCGGAGGAGCGTCCGACGGTGGCGAGGTAGAGGGCCTGAAGTTGCTCGACGGTCATGTCGCGGAAGCGTCCGCGGCGACCGCGGGTGGGCTGGGTGGAGGGCGCGGCCGCGGGCGCCGATGTCGAGGGCGCCAACTGCGCAGAGGTACCTTCGGCGGAGTCACCTGCGGGAGCCTCCTCGGCCGTGCCGCTCGCGGGGACCTCCTCGACGGCGTCGTTGGCGAGGCCGTCGTCGAAGGCGTCGCTCGCGGGGGCGCTGAGCGGGAGCTTGTCGGGCGGAGCCTCGTCGGCGAGGGCGAGCCTGGGTGGGATGGCCTCGGTGACGGGAGCGGGCTCGATGACCGTGGCGGGCGCTTCTTCCTCGGGCTCCGCGCTGGTGTCCGCGAGCACGGGCGGTTCGGTGCTGGGGAGCTCCTCGGCGAAGGGCTGCGAGACGGAGGGCTCGGCTGCTACGGGCTGGTCGCTCGTGGGTTCGGCAGCTGAGGCCGTCGCGATCGCCTCGGTGCTCGTGGGGTCGATGGCAGCGCCGTCCGCGAGAGGCTCCGCGCTCGTGGGCTCCGCATCCGGGGGCGCCGCAACCGCGGCTTCGATGGCGGGCTGCGTGGGGCGCCGCTCGCTCTCGGGGGGCGCGGTGGCTTCCGGCTCCGGCGTGGGGGAGCCGCTCGTGCTGGGGGCCTCGACCTCCATGTTCGCGCTCACGGTGTCGTTGGTTTGCTGCGCGGCGAGTGCCGCGAGGATGCGCCGCACCAGGAAGGTCTTGTTCGGGCAGCGCGTCTCCTCGCCCACCACCTCGCGGAAGCGGCTCTGCAGGTCGCGCAGGCCCATCTGGTTCAGCTCGTGCTCGGTCGTCGGGGTCGTCATGGTCGTTTCTCCTCGGGCATGGGTCAGCCCTTCGCTCCGGGGGTCGGAGACGCGGGGCTTCGTTGTTTCGCGGGGCGTTCTTCGCTGGCTGCGGCGCCCTGCTTCGGTGCTCACATACAGCGTCTGCATCGGGCTTCTCGCAAGTCGGAATCGACTTGTTTTCCCTCGTGGTGTGCATCTGCGAGATGACCCCCGGGAGCGCGTACGGTCGCGCTCCGGAACGACGCACAGCCAGGCACCCTCGCGGGTCCTGGCCTCGGGTTCGCGTGGCCGTTCAGACGTTGCGTGAGTGCGCCCAGGCTTCGCGGTCGCCATAGCGGAGCTGCTTGCCCTCCAGCAGCAACACGTCGTTGCTCCGGCAGCCGTCTCCCCAGGTCCCCTCGTCCTCCTCGTCCACCATCTCCTCGCGCACCACGAGGCCATCGAGCGCGTATTCGAAGGGGTACGTCGGTTGCGAAACCATCAGAACTTCGGCGTTGGGGTCGCAGTCCTTGAGAATCTTGATCAGCTCCTTGACCTTCATGGCGCATGCTCCTCGCGGGGGGTGTCCGTGGTGCCCCGCTTCGTGATGCACAACCATGGTCTTCGTCGGCCACAAGCAAGTCCTGGCGAGTCGAATTCAGGTCGATTTCACGAGGATTCCAGTCAACCTGGATAGGTCGAGCCAACCGCGCAGCACACGCTTGCCGACCAGCAGCTGCCCCCCGCTGGACCGGAACGTGCTCACCCGGCGACTGCCCTTCGGCTTGCCCGCCTTCGCGTCCCACTGGCCGTAGTCGAAGGTCGTGATCGTGCCTGCTTTCTCGTCGAGCGATTCGAAGACGCAGACGTGCTCCGGGGGCAGGACGTAGAGCACGTCGCCGGGCTTGGGGCGCAGATCCTTGCGGGCCCAGACGAAGGCTTTTCCGGTTCCGAAGACCAGGCGCGAGAGGTTGGCCCCGACCTTCCATGGAACGGAGCCGCCGTCGTCGTTGCGGTTGACGATCTTCTCGTTCTGGAAGCCCATCTGCACGAGCATCCAGTGCGGCAGATCGCCACACGAAAAGTAGCCGGGCCAGCGGGCACGTCCCTCGGTGACCTGCTCGAACACGGGGTCGCCAAGCAGGCGTCCGGTGTCGTCGTTGCAGGCCTCGCTGGCCAGGGAGAGCGCGGTTGAGCGCAGGGTGGATTCGTCCGGGAAGGGAGCTTGCATCAGGGAGACCTCTGGTCGGGAAATGGCGGCGGTGAAGCAGGCGTGAGATGGCGCTCGAGCGAGCGCACGGTGGGGCGCAGCAGGTCGATCTCGTGCTCGAGGTCCCGCAGGCGAAGGGCATGCTCCTGGAGCTGGCGCTCAAGCAGGTGGCGGGTCAGCGTGCCCAGGAACGCGAGCAGCGCCAGTGCGAAGAGGGCCGCGAGGACAAGGGCGTCGAGCATCACGAGGACTCCTTGGGCGGCAAGGGGATCGTCTGCGGCAGGCGCGTGGCCTGGAGCCCCTCGCCGACCTTGGAGCCTGCGTAGCCGAGGGCGGACATGCCTCCGACGGCGGACAGGGCGACCACGAGCCCGTGGGCCAGGGCCTCGCGGGCAGAGCCGGGCGAGGCGAGCACGGAGAGCAGGGCACCGAAGGCCAGCGCGACGAGCGGCACCCAGAGGCCCGAAATGCGGGGCGAGCGGCTGCGCAAGATGGCGGTGAGGGCGATGACGGAGGCGGTGAACTGGGTGTCGTTCATGGCGTGTCTCCTGGAAGGCAAAGGGCCTCCTCGGGCCTCGGGGGGACGTCGGGAGAAAGAAGAGAGCCGGCGCGCAGGGCACGCAGGGCACCCATGCGGGCGGTGTGCAGGGCGTGCTCCTTGCGGCGGGTCGTGGGCGAGGCTGCGAGCAGCTCGATGGCTGCTGGGTGCAGCTCAAGCGCAGACAAGAGCAGCGCTTCCGTTTCGGGCATCGAGACCACGGCACACTGCACGGTGGCTGGCAGCGACGAGAGGCTCTCGACCACCTCGCGCAGCACCTCGACCCGTTTGCGGAAGAGGTCGAGGAACACCAGCAGCGCCCGGGCATCCCCGACGAGCACCAGCGCTCGCCAGAACACCAGAGCGTCTTCCGTGCGAGCGAAGAGACGGGTGGCCTCGTCGGCCAGGTTGCCCCAGCACGTCGACGAAGGACTGGCGGAGGGCGCGGTCGTGCATGGTCAGTCCAGGGCGTACGCGTTGACCAGCAGGTACAGACGCGTGTTCGAGTTGTTGCGGGCCCACAGTCGCGTGCCGCTGGCGTCGTCCTTGTCGACCCAGACCTGGATCTGCGGCGACAGCGGTCCCCAGTGGTACTGCGGCTGCTGGGGTTCGTCGCCGTTGGCCACCAGGTTGTAGGCCCAGCGCAGCGACTCCGGGATCGTGCTCAGGATGCCCATCGTCTTGGTGGTGGCAGGGGCGAGCACGATGGCCTGGCTGAAGATGCGGCGGGCGTAGCGGGCGTCGTGGTCGGGCGAGGCGATGTGGGCGTTGAGGTGGTTGAGCAGAGCGAGCAGCTGGTCGCGGAGCTTGGTCTGCGGGACGGCTCGCGGAGTGCCTCCGAGGGCCTGGCTGCCGAGCAGTGCGGCGCCCTGGCCCACGGCCGCGGAGGCGAGGTCAGCGGCGATCTCCTGGAGCTGGGCCTGGACGCTGGTGGCGGCGACGAAGCCGTGGGCGGTGGCCGCGATGGCGCTGGCGTTGTGTGCGCCTGCGGCCGCACCGAGGTGCTCGTTGAGCCACCCGAGCAGCTGCACCAGCTGGCTGTCGACGGTGCCGATGGAGAGCCCCTTGGGCTGGCCAAAGACGAAGCGTGCTCCGATGCGGGTTGCGCCAGCGCTCTCCGGGATGGACGAGGTGAGCGCGTCGAGCAGCTTGTCGAGGTTGGTCCGGACGTTGTTTCCGGAGAGGAACTTGTAGGGCCCGTAGCTGACGTTCTCGGCCTTGTGCGCGAGGGCTGCGGCGTCGAGGTGCTGGGCAAGGATGGCGTCGACCGAGTCAAAGGCGGCCTGCGCCGTGTTCGCCGTCGTGCTGATGGCCTTCCAGAGCCCCGAGACGGTGGCGACGGCGTTGCCCTGGGCGAAGAAAAAAGCCTGGCGCCGGGAGAGGTCGATGTCCGCGTTGAACACCTGCGTCTGTCCGGCCTTGCGCTTGACGTCGCAGAGCAGCAGTTCGTCGTCGACCAGGGCCGGACGCAGCGAGGCGTTGAGGGGCCCCGCGGGGGCCTGCCGGACGACGATCTCGAAGGACTCGTCCTGGCGGAAGAAGACCTG
>JALOQB010000489.1 GCA_025453595.1 Polyangiaceae bacterium | reverse complement strand
CTGGCAAAAGCCAGGTAGTTCCGGCGGAACCCCGGCAAGTAGCTCAGCAGCCGTGAGGCTTCTGAGAAGCCCCTCCGTTCACGGAGGGGAGGTTCACCCGGCCTGCGCTAGAAGAAGTAACCCAGCCACGCCCCCGAGGACACCGCCGCGAACGCCCACCGCGGCTCTTGCGTGGTCGCCTGCACCCGTGCCCGGATCAGACCGAAACGCAGGCTCAATTCCCCCCTGCCTTCGGGCCCAAAGCGAAACCCCAGCGGCGTCATCGCTCCCTCCAGGAACGCGCTGTGAGCCACCGGCGTCCAGGTCTGCGCTGGTACCTCCAGCGCCGCCCCCACCAGCCAGCCCCCGCCCGCCGACAGCGCGGCGAAGACCCCCGGCAAGGTGGAGAACTTCACCTGGAACCGTGCTCCCACCGGGAACCGCCCCCCCTGGTTCGATGCCACGTAGCCCCCGCTGAGGGCGACCCTCAGCTCGATCGACGTGCTGCGGACCAGCGGACGCGCAAGCTGCAGCTGACCCCCGAGGAGGCTGGAGGGACGCCCGACCGACTCGCCCAGCGCGAACAGCGGCAACCACAGCTCCGAGGACACCTCTCCGTGCAGGTACCCGGAAGGCAGGGCCGTCGGGGGCGCCGGCTCATCGTTCGTTGCCTGCGCCATCGCCAACCCCGGCCAGAGCACCATCGCCCCCCAGACCGCCATGAGCCCCCGGCCGCGCGAAGCGTGGCGATGCCTGTCGCGCCGAGCCGGGTTACCCATGCATTCAGTATGCCCTGGACCTGCCCTTTCGGGGAGGCTGCGTTACGCTGTCCCCCGTGGAGCTGACCCCTGGCACCCTCATCGATCGCTACACCCTGGAGGCTCCCCTCGGCGCCGGTGGGCAGGGCGCCGTCTGGCGCGCCGAAGACAGGCTCCAGCCGGGGCGCGCGGTGGCCCTCAAGCTCGTCCCCCTCGCCGCAGACTCCGCCCACCTGGAGCGCGTACGCCGCGAGGCTCGCCACCTCGCCCGGCTCAAGCACCCGGGGCTCCCGGCTTGCCACGGCCTCTTCGAGGATCTCCAGCACGGGCTCCTCGTGGTCGCCATGGAACTGGTGCAAGGCCCCACCCTCGCCGAGGCCATCCCCGCACTGGACGACGACAAGAAGAGCGCCGTGCTGCGCCAGCTCGCCGCCACCCTCGCCTTTCTTCACAACGCCGGCGTCGTTCACCGGGATGTGAAGCCGGAAAATCTGATCCTGTGCCACGAATTCTGGGCTGACCCCGTGCGCCAGGGCGCCGTCAAGCTCATCGACCTCGGCATCTCGATCAGCAGCGGAAACCCCCAGCCTCTCACCGTCGTGGGCCACGTCATCGGGACCCCTTCCTTCCTGGCCCCCGAGATCCTCGACCCTCATTACTTCCCGGGCCTCCAGGATACCCCTGCCGTCGACGTGTTCGCCTTCGGTGTCCTCGGCTGGATGCTGCTGCAAGGGGGCCACCCCACGGGCCTCCTCGATGGCTCCTCCATGGCCTCCTACGCCCTCGCTTATCGCCAGGCCGATCAGCTCCCCCGGTGGCCTGGCCCGGCTCGCTCTGACCGCTGGGAGCCCCTGCTCCGTCGGTGCCTCGCCGTGCGCGCTCGCGAGCGTTTCCCCTCCGCATCGGAGCTGCTGGCTGCCCTGACCGGGGGTGATGCGGGCCTGACCCCCCACGCGGGGGCCACGCGCCTCGAGCCGGTGATCGAGCGCTCCTCGGTGCTCCCCGAGCGTACGTCCTCGCTCCCGGCGACGCGGCTGGACCTGGTCCCGCTGGCGCCCTCCACCTTGCCTCCGGTGCCCCCCGCTCCCCCTGCTTCTCCCTCGGTGCCAGCGCCCGCCAGCCCCGCCGCGACCCCGATTCCTGGGCCCGCGCCTGCCACGGTCTTCGCCGCGCCCTTGCCCACGGCGCTCCGGGAGCAACCTCGCCCCTCGGCGCCTGCTCCCGTCGCCCTCGCTCCCGCCGCTCGACCTGCCGCGCCTGCCCTCGCAGCCCCCCCTGGACGCGCGCCGCTGGCGCCTCACGCCTCCCCCGCGGCCCTGGCTCCACCGGAGCGAAAACCCTCGATCCTCCGGTACCTGCTCGCGGGGTTCTTGCTGCTCGTGGGCGGCGGGCTGGCCTTTGTGCTCACCGTGTTCCTGTTCATCCTGTTCCGCCTGGCGCGTTGAAGGCGCACCTTTGCGGCCAGGCCCCGGGGCGCTACGCTGGGAGCACGTGGATCCTGCGCCTATTTTTCGCCAGAACGGCATCACCATCATCTCGAAGTTTCGCCCGGATCGCCCGATCCGGCGCCCCAGCCGCATCGCCCTCGTGCTCGCTGGCGGGGCCATCACCGGGGGGGCCTTCAAGGCCGGCGGCCTCAAGGCGCTGGATGAGCTGCTCTCCCGCGGGAGGATGAGCGACCGAGGCCCCCTGCGCCTGACCGACTTCGACCTGTTCGTGGGGCTCTCCGCGGGGTCCATCCTGGCGAGCGCGCTGGCTGGCGGCATCTCCGCAGAAGAAATTTACCGGACGGCGATCGGTGAATCTTCCCGTTTTTCCCCGATGATGCCCCTCGACTTCATGCGACCCAACCTGCGCGAACCGCCCGAGCGGGTGGCGCTCTTTGTGTCCAAGGTGGGGGAGATCCTGGCCACGTACGTCTCCGGGCGCGAGGACCCGGCGACCGGCAAGCCTTTCACATCGCGCCAGACCACCCTGAAGCTGGCCCAGGTGCTGACGCGACTTGTCCCCACGGGCCTCTTCGACGCCCAGGGCCTGCGCGACTACCTCCGGCGCCAGATCGAGGCCAACCAGCTCCCCGATGACTTCCGTGAACTGCGCCGGCTCCGCGGCAAATCCCTCTACGTGACCGCTGTCGAGCTCAACAGCGGCTCCCAGGTGGTGTTCGGCCCTGATGAGCCCTACGAAGGGGTCCCTATCTCCGAGGCCGTCGCCGCCTCCTGCGGGATCCCCTTCTGGTACCGCACCGTCCGCGTTCGCAACCCCCGCGCAGGTGAACCCGGTGAGCGCCGCTGGCTCGATCTGGCCGACGGCGGCGTCGTGCGCACCGCCAACGTCGGGCTCGCCCTCAAGCGCAACGCTGACCTTGTCGTCGTCTACAACCCCTTCACTCCCATCCGCTACAACGTCCCCGATCGCTCCCTCTACGAGCACGGCCTCTACGCCCTCGGGAGCCAGCTCTTCCGCACGGTCCTGGGCTCTCGCCTCGACATCGGAAAGGACAAGGTCGCCCTCGATCCCACCATCCAGAGCGATGTGGTGTACATCGAACCGCACAGCGCTGACCTCGATTTCTTCCAGATGAATCCCCTCAACTTCTGGTCCAAACGCCGCGCCGCCACCCACGGTTATTCCAGCGTCAAGGCCTCCTTCGAGAGCTGCTTCGAGCCCCTCCGTCAGCTCTTTGCGCGCCATGGGATCGACCTGGATCCTCCTCGCGCCAGCGCTTCCCTGGCCCCTTCCCTGGTTTCTTTAGCAGGGGGAACGGTGGGCCTTCGCGGCCCGCACCCCGGTGAGGGGATGGGGGCTGCGCCCCGGGGCTTCGCGGGAACGGTGGGCTTGCGCAGCCCACGCCCGCGGCAAGGGGTTGGTGGGGCTGCGCCCTGGGGCTTTGTGGAAACGGTGGGCTTGCGCAGCCCACGCCCGCGGCAAGGGGGCCGATGGGGCTGGCGCCCCGCGCGGCCCCCTTGCATCCCCCGGCTCC